>CAYOUR010000001.1:0-6188 GCA_964407145.1 uncultured Lentisphaeraceae bacterium
CGTTTGCCACCGCATTTCACACGTTGACCGTCATTATCAATCGGTGACCGGTTACGCCCGCCCGGACAAAATTGCTTTCGGCAAGTTGCTTCCGGCAATTCATGGGTTATGTTAAAAGACTCTAATCATTTTCAGGCCAAAATCATTTTCAGGCCAAGCCTGTTGGGCCGGGTCCCAAGGTCCAGGCCGTTCTGGCTCTGGACAATGTCGGCATCCACCCAGCAACCCCATAAGCTCAAGGAAAACGACCATGAAAAGAACCTTCCAGCCCCATTCCCTGCCGCGCAAGCGCAAACTTGGTTTTCGTGCCCGGATGGCCACCCGCAATGGCCGCAAGATCCTTGCCAACCGCCGCCGGGTCGGCCGCAAGCGCCTGGCGTTGTAAGCGGGCCGAGCTGCCAAGGCCATGAACACACCGAGCCCCTGTTCGCCAACACGCCGCCATCCGGCTTTTGGCCGGGATGCGCGCCTGCGGGCCAAATGGCAGTTTGACGTGATGCGGGCCAGCACCGACAAGCAGGTCGGTAAATTCTGCGTGCTCATTGCCGTCAAGACGCCGCCCGACCACCAGCGCAGGGCGGCGTTTTCCATTTCCCGTCGCTACAGTCCCTTGGCCGTGACTCGCAACCGCGCCCGACGGCTGTTCCGGGAGACATTCCGGCTGCTGTATCCGGCCTTGCCGCCGGTATGGCTGCTTTTCATTCCCCGTCATCATCTCCAGAAAGCCACTCTGCCGGACGTCGCCGGCGAAGTCTGCCGGCTGGCGGAACGGCTGGGTCTGGGCCAGATGACGGCTCAACTTGGGCAACCGGATGGGAAAGACCATGGCACCGAACCGACTTCTCCGTGACCTGTTGGTCGGGATGATCACGTTCTACCAGCGTTACCTCTCCCGCCTCAAGGGGCCCTGCTGCCGTTTCCAGCCCAACTGCTCCGAATACGCGCGCCAGGCCCTGCTGACCCACGGCGTCCTCCATGGCGCCGGCCTGGCCGCCTGGCGCCTGTGCCGATGCCACCCCTTCTATCGCGGGCCGGTCTACGACCCCGTCCCCCCCACCCGGAAAAATGGACTCCCCACAACGTGAAATACGATAAAGTCACAATATTCGGCGTCGCGGCCTGCGTGCTGGCCTTCTTTTTGCTGATCTACTTCATGCCCGGCCCGAACCGGTCGGCGGCGACGGTCCCGACGGCGGAGCCGCCGACCAGCCAGGACTTGCCAGCGGCCGCCCCGGCTTCAGCGCCGAACCAGATTCCCGGCGGACAGGCCGATGGCAACGGCAACGGCAACGGCGCCGCGGCAACGACTTCCGCGGCGGCGGCCCCGGCCTCCGGGCTGCGGACGCCCTGGCCGGCGCCGTCGCAACCGCCGGTGCCCCTGATTCGCCGGGGGGAAGCCACGGCCATGGTCGCGCCCGATGGCGGTGGCGTGACTCAAGTCATCCTGGAACACTACGTGCAGGACAAGCCGCGCCGCGGACAGGACACCTCGGAAAAGGTGGTGCTGGGCCATTATGACTATCCGTTCCTCGCCCTGGCTGCCGACCCGGCCGGACTGGCCCTCGACCCGACTGCCGCCGTCACCAGCCAGTCGGACACGGAGCTGACGGTCGTCCGCCAGGACAGCAGTCGGCGGCTGCAGGTCGTAGAGACCTGGTCGGCCGCCCCGGCCGAGACGTATGAATGGCGCTACACCGTCACGGTCACGAACCTGGGCGACGCCGTCGCCCAGGTCCCGGGCCTGCGGCTGGAAGCCGGGGCGCTGCCGCCCTCCGTGTCCCCGGACCGCAAGGCCGGCCGCGGCGAGGCCGCCGGCGGCGCCGCCATCGGACTGGCCAACCAGTCGGCCCCGCGCTCGTTCAACCTCAAGGACCTCGGCAAACTGACCCCGGAAAAGCAGGCCGAACTGGCGACGCAGCCAGCCAAATGGGTGGCAGTCCATTCCAAGTACTTCCTCTTCGCCCTTTGGAGCCCGGAACAGACCCTGGCCGGGGTCGAGGCGGCCGCCGTACCCGGCGCCCACCAGGAAGGCGTCTCCACCCAGGAAAACGGGCGCCATCACCTTCAGGCCCGGCTTTCGGCGCCGCTGGCGCTGCCGCCCGGAGAAAGCCGTACCTGGGTCGTCGGCGCGTATGCCGGCCCCAAGAACTACCATCGCCTGCATGCCATGGGCAACGGCCTCGACTCCATCATGGAGATGGACCGCTTCTTCTTTTTCCGGCCGGCCTGGATGGGCTTTCTGAGCCGCATGCTGCTGGACGGCATGGTCTGGATCAGCAGCCTGTTTCCCGCCAGCATCGGCTGGGGCATGGGCATCATCTGCCTGACCCTGCTGGTCAAGCTGCTGTTCTGGCCGCTGTCCCACAGGAGCACCGTCTCCATGCGCAAGATGCAGGCGCTGCAGCCCCAGCTGAAGGAGCTGCGGGAGAAGTACAAGGACGACCCGACCAAAATGTACCGGAAGCAGCAGGAGCTGTTCAAGGAAAACAAGGTCAGCCAGCTTGGCGGGTGCCTGCCCATGCTGTTCCAGATTCCGGTCTTCTTCGCGCTGTTCAACACCTTCCGCAATGCCGTCGAGCTCCGCCACGCCGGGTTCCTCTGGGCCTTTGACCTGTCCATGCCCGACACCCTGTTCTTCTCACCCGCCTTCCTGCCCATCCGGCCGTTCGCCATCCTCATGGGCGCGACCATGTACTGGCAGCAGAAAATCACGCCGTCGCCCGACCCCAACCAGGCGAAGATGATGAACATGATGACCCTCTTCTTCATGGTCCTCTTCTACGGCATGCCGTCAGCCCTTACCTTGTACATGACGGTCAACTATGTCCTTGGCATCATCCAGACCATCATCACCCGCAAAATGGAGGCGCGGCGGCAGCCGGCCTGACGCCCCCCCGCCGCCCCCCGGAAAGAGACTGCCGAACATGGAAAATACCACCTTGCGCGACCAGGCCATCGCCATCCTGGCCGAACTGATCCAGCGGCTGGAAATCACCGCCCAGCTTCTGCCCGACCCCGATGACGACGTCAAGATCGACATCAAATCCGACGAGGCCGGCCGCCTCATCGGCCGCAAAGGCCAGTACCTGGAAAGCCTGGAACTGGTCATGAACCGCATCCTCCGGCGCCAGTTCGCCGACGAGCCGTCGACCCCGTGGATCGTCCTTGATGTGGACGGCTACTGCGTCCCCAAGCCATCACGGGAAGACGGCGAGGGTCGCCGCCACGGCCGCGGCGGCGTGGACCAGGAGCGCTTCCACGCCATGGCCGTCGACGCCGCCAAGGAAGTCAAGCAGTGGGGAGCGCCCCGCACCATCGGCCCCTACCGGCCCGGCGAACGCCGCATCATCCACCTCGCCCTGCGCGATGACCCGGAAGTCGAAACCGTCAGCGAGCCGGAGGCCGACGCCAACGGCTGCAAACGCGTGACCATCCGCAAAAAACAGCCCTGACCATACTGGCCGCCTGCCCGCCCGCCTTCCCGACCGCCACCGCCACCGGCAAGCACCTCCGTCAAACATAAGGACCACGACCATGATCAACTCCACCATGCGGGCATTCATGGATTCCCAGGGGTACGAAGCGCTGACCTTCAACGACGTCTCCCTGGAAACGCGGTATGCCGACTTTCTGCCGAGCGAGACCTGCATTGCCAGCCAGTTCTCGCGCAACATCGGCCTGAACGCACCCTTTGTCAGCGCGGCCATGGACACCGTGACCGAATCGGCCATGGCCATCGAAATGGCCAAGAACGGCGCCATCGGCGTCATCCACAAGAACCTCACCCCGCAGCAGCAGGCGGAGCAGGCCTCGCGGGTCAAGCAGTACCTGCACGGACTCATCCCCAAGCCGGTCGTCTTCCACCAGAACATCAAGGTCTCGGAGCTGATCGCCACCAAAGAAGCGCAGAACTACAACTTCAACGGCTTCCCCATCCTCGACGACCAAAACCGCGTCGTCGGCATCCTGACCTCGCGCGACATCAAATACCTGACCAATTACGACATGACCGTGCAGGAGGTGATGACCAAGGACCTGGTCATCGGCAAACCAAGCACCAGCATGGAGGAAGCCTTTGACATCATGCGGCGCAACAAGGTCGGCAAGCTGCCGATCGTCGACCGGAACGGCAGGCTCTGCGGCCTGTACAGCTTCCATGACGTCCGCACCCTCCTCAAGAACATCGAGCCGAATTTCAACCGCGACGCCAAACACCGGCTGCGAGTGGCCGCCGCGGTCGGCCCCTATGACTGGGAACGGATCGCCGCCCTGGCCGAAGTCGAGACCGATGCGCTGGTGCTTGACACCGCCCACGGCCATTCCAAGGGCGTCCTGGAGACGCTTCGGCAGCTGAAGAAGGACTACCCGCACATCGACGTGGTCGCCGGCAACGTCTGCACCAGCGAAGGCGCGAAGGCGCTGTGCGAAGCCGGCGCCGACGCGGTCAAGGTCGGCATCGGCCCGGGCTCCATCTGCACCACCCGCGTCGTGGCCGGAGTCGGCGTGCCGCAGCTGACCGCGGTCTACCACGCCGCCAAGGCCGTGGACAACGCGATACCGATCATTGCCGACGGCGGCATCGAGCACTCCGGCGACGTCGCCAAGGCCATCGCGGTCGGCGCCAGCTGCGTCATGATGGGCTCCGCCCTGGCCGGGACCGAGGAATGCCCGGGCGAACGCATCCTGCATCAGGGGCGCACCTACGTGATTTACCGCGGCATGGGCAGCGTTGACGCCATGCGCAAGGGCAAGGGCAGCCGCGAAAGGTATGGCGTCGAGGCCGAGGTCAACGCCGAAAAACTGGTCCCGCAAGGCATCGAGGGGATGATTCCCTACCGCGGATTTGTCGCCGACGTCTTGAACCAGTATATTGGCGGCCTGCACTTCTCGCTCGGCTACTGCGGCGCCCGCTCCATTGCCGACATGCAGGAGAACGCCCGCTTTGTCCGCGTCAGCAGCGCCGGGCTGCACGAGGCCCATCCGCATAATGTCATTGTCCAGAAAGACGCTCCGAACTATCGGGCGACCTGAACCGGACGTCCCAGGCGCGGCGGCGCGTTGACGGCGGCGCCTTCGCCGGGCGGGTTGTCGAACCCAGGGAGAAAGACCATGTCCGTGCTGAAACTGATTCTGATCGCCCCGCTGGTCGCTCTGCTTTTGCCGGCCGGCTGGCTGCTGCTGTTCGCCTGCCGCCGCTTCCCGTTGTGGCTGGAAGCCAAGGCCACCGGCCTCCAGGTCAGCTTTCTCAGCCTCCTGCTGATTCAGCTGCGGGGCCTGTCACCCGAAAACATTGTCAGCTGCCTCAAGGTCATGCGCAAAGCCGGCATCGACGTCGAGGCGTCCGACTTGGAGTCGCACCAGCTGGCCGGCGGCCACCTGGACCGCCTGCAGGATGCCACGGTGGCCGCGCACAAAGCCGGCCTGCGCCTCGGTTTCCGGGAAATGGCTGCCATTGACCTGGCCGGCCGCGACATTCGGGATGCCATCGACAGCCATGTCAACCCCAAAGTCCTCATCTGCCCGCCGCAGACGGCCCGGGGCGGCGGGGAGCAGAACACGATTTCCGGCGTGGCCAAGGACGGCATCCGCCTGGCCGTCCGAGCCAAGGTCACGGTCCGGACCAGGATTGACAAACTGGTCGGCAATGCCGGCGAGGCTACGGTTGTGGCCCGGGTCGGGGAAGGCATTGTCACCGCCATTGGCCAGGCCCAATCCCACCGCAATATCCTGGAGCGGCCCGAACTCATCTCCCAGGCCATCCTGGAACGCGGCCTCGACAGCGCCACCTGCTTTGAAATCCTCTCGGTCGACATCGCCGATGTCGACGTTGTCGACAATATTGCGGCCCGGCTGACCACCGCCCGGGCCGAGGCGGACAAGCGGATCGCCCGGGCTCGGTCCGAGGAACGCCGGGCCGCGGCCGTCGCCACCCGCCAGGAGATGCAGTCCCGAACCGTGGGCATGGAGGCAAAAGTCACTCAAGCCCAGGCGGAACTGCCCCTGGCCGTGGCCCAGGCCTGCAACCAGGAGAACCTCGGCTCGCCCCGCCCGATCCGCCACCTCCTGCCCGGCTCTGCCGCAGTGATCCAGAAGGAGCGATATTTTGTTCTCCGGGTCGCCGCCATAGATCCGTCTCATATTATAGGCATTCGCGTAATCCATCCCGATCAGATAATCGAAACGCGCAT
>CAYOUR010000001.1:6198-55430 GCA_964407145.1 uncultured Lentisphaeraceae bacterium
CGGCACTCTGCGCTGGCAGTCACAACCCTGAACAATGATTCCATAAAAGCAAGTCCCACGCCTTGCAAAGACGGATTCATGACAATAAATTGTGCGCCTTGAGAAAAAAAACAAGCCCGTCACCTTGATTTAAATTGAGTGCGCACGTATGGTATCAGGCACAATATTTCCCAGCCAGCGAAATTTGTCCTGGCATCGCCCATCCGGGCGCCCGGAAAACGTTAAAAAAGCAGGGAGAGTGACATGGACGTTATTTTCTTTCGCAGCGGCTTTCGGCTGGCGCTGGCAGCCAGTCTGTTCTGGCTGGCTGCCGCGTCGGACGCCCTGGCTCAGCGCAGCCGCATCGAAGGCTCGATCAGCAAGTTGAAAAGCTACAGCGAACGGACCCCGTCATTCCAGTCCGCGTCCCAGGGCAACCGGGGCTCACGTGACGACTGGTGCCGCATTGAAATGGAATTCACCACCAAGACGGCATCCAACGAAGGCTGGATTGACGAAATTGAAATCAAATGGCTGGTGCTGGCGGAAATAACGTCCTCGCGGACGGCAAAGCTCATGTCACTGTCAACTTTCTACACCGATGTCGAAGACGGCAAGCACAACGCCTGCATCTATCTCAAACCCAAATTTTTCAAGCGTTATATGGGTTCGACCCGGCCGGTCCACAATCGGCTCAGCTTCTATGTGGAGATCGTGGCCGGCGGCACGACCATCGCCCGACAGGAGGTCAAATCCTCCAACCGCGTTCCGGACAACTGGTTCCGCACTCCAGGCGGCGCGGCCAACGAGCTGCTGCCCAAACGGCTGACACCCTTTGCCCATTTTGACTACGACTACTACGAGCACGAAAAGGTCACCCCCTGATGCATCGCCGCCGGCCCCCGCAGGCCGGCGCCAGCATGGCAGCTAGCGGAAACTGAACAATATGGCAAAAGAAGAACGAATACTGGCGATAGACATCGGGGCGACCAGCATCAAGCTGTGCGAATTCGTCTATTCGGCCGAACAGACCATCAGCCTGTCGCTGTTCGCCCAACGGGAGTACGAGGAGGAGCTGTCCGAAGGCACCCGCATGGGCGTGGTCGCCGGCCTCCTGCGGCAGATGCTGGCCGAGGGCGGCTTCCAGGCCCGCCGGGCCCTGATCGGCATGTCCGGCCAGTCGGCCCTGATGCGGTTCAGCCGCATCCTGACCATGAACTATGACCGGAAGCAAATCCGGCAGCTGGCCGAATTCGAGGCCACCCAGAACATCCCGTTCCCCCTTGAAGAGGTGATCTGGGACTATCAGCTCATCACCGGCCAGGACGAGGAAAGCCTCGACCTGATGTCGATTGTCATCAAAAACGAAATCGTCGAGCAGTTCACGGCTGCCGTCTTCCAGGTCGGCTGCACGCCGATCCTGGTTGACGTCGCCCCGGCGGCCTGCTACAACGCGATGCGCGCCAACGGCCTCGGCAACGATGAATGCGTGATGGTCCTGAACATCGGCGGTCGCAGCACCAACCTGCTGTTCGCGGAAGGCGAACGCTTCTTCGCCCGCACCATCCCGATTGCCGGCCACGCCATCACCCAGCAGATCGCCAAGGAATTCGGCATCGGCCTGCCCGAGGCCGAGGAGCTGAAGCGCCACCACGGCTTTGTCGCCCTCGGCGGCGCGTATGCCGAACCGGAATCGGAGACGGCCGCGAACGTCTCCAAGATCATCCGCAATGTCATGGCGCGGCTGCACGGCGAAATCGCCCGCTCCATCAACTATTACCGGGTGCAGCACAAGGGCCAGCGGCCGGCCAAGATGTACCTCACCGGCGGCAGCTCCATCCTGTCCTACTGTGACATCTTCTTCGCCGAGAAGCTGAGCATTCCGGTCGAATACTTCAACCCCTTCCAGGTGGTCAATCTGCTGCCGACCGTCGACCGTCAGCGGCTGCAGGAAGTCGCGCACATGTTCAGCGAATCCATCGGCCTGGGTCTGCGCTACGGCTCGCAGTGCCCGATCGAGCTGAGCCTCATCCCCATCACCCTGCGCCGCCAGCAGAACCTGGTCAAGAAAAAGCCGTATCTGGCCGGCACCATCGCCGCCTTCCTGATGATCCTCATGGTGATCTGGTTCGGCATCCTGCAGCGCACCGACCTCTATGCCGCCAACAACAACAAACTGGCCGACATGCACCTGAAGGCCCAGCCCGTCAAGCAGAAAATCGAGCAAGCCCAAAGCGAGGCCGCCCAGAAGAGGTCGCAGTACGAAGCCATGGGCAGCCTGCTTCTCCAGCAGGCCAAATGGTCCTCCATCCTCAATGAAATCCAACGCCTGAAGCCGGACGACCTCTGGATCAGCGACCTGAAGCCGATCTACGGCGCGGTCAAGCCGTATGTGCCCGTCAGCGCCGGCACCGGCGCCATCATGGTCGGCGGAGCCGGAGCCGAAGGCGATGGCGGCGGCATGTTCGGCGGTGACATATTCGGCGCCCCGGCCGAAGAATTCGGCGGCGAGATGTTCGGCGGTGGCGGCGGCGGCGAGCCTGCCGCGGCCGGCAGCGTCGCCACCATCGGCGGCCTGACCATCTCCGGCAGCAGCCTGCTGCCCGACAAGAACGGCGTGGCCTTCACCCCGGGGCCGGAATTCCCGTTCCCGTTCGAGGTCAGCAAAACCGAACCGGAAGAGTCATCGGAAACCTTGCCCGCCGAAGACGCGGAAAACGAGGCCGAGGCCGAGAAGCCGCCGCTGGACCGCAACGCCAGAATCCTGGCCGCCGTCAAAAAGCGCGGCAGCACGCCGGAGCTGGCCTTCGTCACCGCCCTGCGCCATTCCCTGCTCTTTGACGCGGACGAGACCATGACCACGATCACCTACTACAAGGCCTCCAATACCATCAAGAACTACTGCACGTTCAAGATACAGATCAAATTCAACATGCCGGTCGAATTCTACCAGGTCAAGGGCAAATCCGTGGCGCCGGGCCGGCAGCGGATGTGACCGCGGACCACGCTCCCAACGGTCCGGCCAGACATCGCTGACGCCGGACCATGCTCAGGAGTCGACGGCCTTTCCGGCCGCCGGCAAAGTAAAATTCAGCCGACCGCGGGACACTGTGGTTGTCGTTCGCAGCAGCCTGACAAGGACAGGATATGGATTTAATCAAAAAAAACTGGGGATTCCTGGTCTACGCAGCCATCTGCCTGGTGGTGGGCGCGTTCCTGATCCTCCAATGCCTTCGCGCCGGCAAGACCCTGAAGGACGCCCAGGCCCAGCATCAACAGGAACTGGACTTCTTCGCCGGCGTCAAGAAGGCCAACCTGAAGCTGACGACGGATAACATCAACCTCGCCGAGCAGAACAAGACGCTCGCCGCCGAGGAATTCGAGAATTTCAAGAAGAAGCTGGCGGAGCAGTACCACCTGAACGTCACTGTGCCCGGCACCCCTCCCGAAGCCGTCCGTACCCTCCGCGATGAAATCACCACCCTCCAGAAGACCTTGGAGGACAAAGGCATCGTCTATGCCCAGAACGCCGCCTTCTTCACCTTCGACTACTATGCCAAGCTCGACACCCTCCCCCCGGTCAGCGACCTGCCCAAGATCTTCCGGCACCTGGAACTGATCAAGGTCGTCATCAGCAAAGTCGTCGAGGCCGAGCTGCTGTCGGTCGACGCCATTTCCCGCCCGCTCAACCTGCAGGTCATGCAGGAAGACCTCTACATCTACACGCCCATTGAAATCAATGTCACCGGCACGCTCAACAGCACCCAGAAATTCATCAACCTGATGAGCACGGACCAGAAATGCCTGTTCTTCCTCCGCGAGCTTGAAGTCGTGGCGCCGGACGAATACACCGACTTGGGAAGCACCATGAAGGACGCCCTCTTCAGCCAGGCCGGCAGCTTCGGCGGCGACATGGGCGGCGACATGGGCCGCGGCCGCGCCTTCAACCCGGCCAACGCCATGGCCGGCGGCGAAGCCGGACCCATGGACGGCACCGCCGGAACAGATTCCCGCGCCGCCATCGCCGTCCCCCTCAAACGCCAGGACCTCCTGGTCTTCAAGCCCAAAACCGCCTCCTGGCGCATTCGCTTCGACATGGTGGACTTCAACCTGGAAACGGAGGAATAGACTTTGGAATTCCTGCTGCGCCATTATGAAAAAATGATCCTGAGCCTGGTTCTTCTCTGCCTGCTCGGCAGCATCTTCCTGGTGATGGTCATGTTCGGGGAAACCAGGGACAAGCTGGTCGGAGACTTCCAACAGGCTGAAAACCAGGCCCGCGGGGGAGCTCTGGTCAACCTCCTCGACCGGGACGTGTTCACCGCCGAAAAGAATCTGACTGATCCCCGCAAGCTCCTGTCCATCAATGCAAAAGGCAAAGAAGACCGGAAAGGCTCCCTGCTGGAGCCGAACCGCTACATCAAATGCCACAAGCAGGAATGCCCGTATCTGATCTCCCTGGCCAACTCCGCCTGCCCGTTCTGCGGCACCACCCAGCCCGAACTGGGCAAGGACGCCGCCGAGGGCGACGATTCCGACAATGACGGTCTGCCCGACCTCTTCGAACAGCGGCACGCCTTCCTCAACGTCTACAACCCCACCGACGCCACCCAGGACTATGACAATGACGGCTTCCTCAACATTGAGGAATACCGCGCGGGCACGGCCCTGGACGACCCGGACTCGTTCCCGCCGCTGGGAAACCTGCTGCGCACCGTCAAAATCTTCCGGCGGCCCCTGCCCCTGATGCTTCGGTCGGTCGACGAAGGCCGGACCGCGGACAAGAGCAAGTGGGACGTCAGCGTCAGCGCCTGGGACAACACCCGCCGCCGCAATGTCAACCGCACCATCCGCATCGGCGACAGAGTCAATGACTTCGAACTCCTTGACGTCACCAGGCAGGGCGAAGGCGACAACGCCGTCTTCCAGATCACGATCTGCCCGGCCAACCAGAAGGACGACCTCTACACCCTGACCCAGGGCAAGCCTGAATTCAGCAAGACCACGACGGTCCAGATGGTCTACCTGGCCTCGCGCCAGCGCGAACATGCGCGGGCCGTGCTGCAGCGCTTCGCCATGGTGCGGAACGTCGGGGACGAATTCCCCCTGACCAAGCGCAAATCCACCGGCAATCACGTCGAATACTATCGCGTGAAGTCGGCGGACGAGGCGGCCAGGACGGTCGTGGTCGAGCTGCTTGACCAGGCCAAGGGCGCCCCCGTCGCGGAAATCAGCCTGCCGTCCCTCACCCCGGCGGTCGACTTCATTACCCCGGCCGCCGGCGGCGGCGGCATGATGGGCAATGACGGCGCCATGATGATGGAAGGCCCAGAAGAAGGCATCATGCCCTAGCCCAATTCCCCGTAACCTGGCCGCGGCCGGGGCGCCACGGCGGCCACCCACACCGCACAAACACATTTAATACATTATACACAACAACAGAGACGCGCGAAGGCGCACGGAGCCAGGCCGACCGAGGCTGCCCCCATGGCAGACGAGGAAGCCCTGTTTGCAAGGCTGGAGAAAACGTATGATCAGCAACACCCCCAAAGGCAAGACTTGGTCGGCGACAATGCGTATGCTGCTGCTGGCCGGACTATTCAGCCTGGCTGGCGCCAGCCTGCAGGCTCAGGATGCCGCCGCGCCGGCGCCAACCCCGGACCAGCCCGCGCCGGCCGCCGCCAAGCCCATCAGCGAGGTGAAATTCGACGCCATCGAATTGAGCGAAAAGGAAGACATCAAACGCCAGGAATTCGTCATGGCCGCCGATGAACTCTACATCCAGGCCCGTGATGCCTTTGTCAAACAAAAATACCCCGAAGCGGCGGACAAGTACGACCTGGCCACCAAGAAACTCGAGGAAGCCCTGAAACGATGCGTCGAAGCCGGCCCCCAAAGCGTCGAAGTCAAAAAACGCATGGAAGCCATCAAGCAGATGCAGTACCAGGTGTACAACGAGTGGTCGGAGCAGATCGTCAAAGACGCCAAGACGTCCATCGACCCGACCCAGATCGACGTGGCCATCACCAAGCTGCGCGAAGCCCAGAAGTACTCCCCCGAAAAAAAGGAAAGCATCGACCAGCTGATCCGCGAATTGACCAAAGACAAAACCGACATTGAATTCCGCCAGGAGACCAATGTCGACTCGGTCATCCACGGCGCGGCCGAGTCCGACTATCTGATCAAGGTCAAACTGGAAAAGGGACGCGTCTTCCTCGAAAACCAACGCTATGCCGACGCCCGTGACGCCTTTGAATCCGTCCTGCTGGACGACCCCTACAACCTCGCCGCCATCCGCTACCTGGCCCGGATTTCCGAGGAACTCAAGAAAGTCGGCGACGAGCGCCTTGACGCGATCCTGAAGGAGCGCCTGGCCGAAATCCGGTGGAAATGGGCCGAACCGGTGACGCCGCTGCTGGCCGGCCCGGGCGCCGAACTCGGCGCCAAGGCTCTCCGGAAAACCGAAATGAGCCTCGGACTGCGCAAAAAACTGGAGAACATCATCATCCCGGACATCAAGTTCCAGGACACCAGCATGGTTGACGCCTTTACCAAATTGCGCCGGCTCAGCCTGGAACTCGACCCCGACGGCGAAGGCGTCAACTTCGTCCTGCAGCTGGAGCCGATCAACCAGGGCGCGGCCGCCGCACCGGCGGCGCAACAGCCGGCCGGCGACATGGGCTTCGGCGGCGGCGACATGGGCTTCGGCGGCGGCGACATGGGCTTCGGCGGCGGCGACATGGGCTTCGGTGGGGTCCCGGCCGGCGGCGGCGGAGTCCCGGCCGCGCCTGGCGGCGACCTCGGCGGCGACCTCGGCGGTGGCTTCGGCGACCTCGGCGGAGGCTTTGGCGCCCCACCGGCGGCGGGCGCCGCGGCGGCCGTCTCCACGGGAAGCCTGGCCGACAAGACCATCACCATGGAAATGAACAACGTCAAGCTGGATGATGTGCTCAACTACATCTGCCTGATCACCGGCGCCAAGCTGAAGATCGACCGCAATGCCGTCATCATCAACCACCCGTCCAACCCGATGGACGAACTGGAGACCAGATTCTACAATGTCGAGGCCGGCGTGTTCGATACCCGGCGAACCAGAAGCAGGATGAGCAAGCTGACCATCAGCGATGATGATGACGATGACGATGATGACGACGACGACGACGACGACGACGACTCCGGAACCGGCAGCACCGACCGCTACTTTGTCGACGTGGCGACCTTCTTCCAGAATACCGGCGTCACCTTCCCGGTCGGCGCCCGCATCACCCATTATCCCCGCAAGGGCAAGCTGATCGTCCACAACACCCCGGAAAACCACTTCAAGGTGGAGAAGGTCCTGCAGGAGCTCAACATCACGCCGCCGCTGGTGACGATCGAGGCCAAGGTCGTGGAAATCGACCAGACCAACCTGAACACCCTCGGCTTCGAATGGTCCATGCTCGCGGGCGGCGTCAGCTATTCGACCGCCGCCGGCAAATACGGGCACTATCTGTCCGACGCCAACTCCGGCTCCAACGGCAACAACACCGGCATCGGCCGCAAGAATTCCAGCTTCCAGCTTGGCATCGGCAAGGAAACCGGCGCCATGATGTCCAACGGCCTGCGCCTGGCCCAGTCGGCCTTTGGCGATGTCATCGACGACTCGCTGTTCAACGTCTACACCATCCTGGGCAATTATGCCTTCAACACGGTCATCCACGCCGTCGAGCAGGAAACCCACGCGGACGTCATGTCGGCGCCGAAAGTCACCACCATCAGCGGTAACACCGCCCAGGTCAAGGTCGTCACCCAGCGCTATTTCCCCAGCAGCTGGTCCGACCCGGAAGTCACCACCGGCTCCGGCGACAACTCGGCCATGAGCTTCACGCCGTCCATCCCCGAATTCGACGAAGCCCAGGACATCGGTGTCATCCTCGACGTCACTCCCGAAGTGTCGTCGGACAACTATTCCATCTCCCTTGACCTGGAACCTCAGGTGATTGACTTCCTGGGCTACGACAGCTCCTTCAACACCAATATGATCATCGAAGGCCAGGAAGTCGAATCCAAGGCCGGCATGATGCCTATCCTCTCCGAACGCTCGGTCAGAACCAAGGTCGTCATCTGGGACGGCGAGACCGTCGTTCTCGGCGGACTGATCCAGGAGCGCCTGGAAAAATACGAGGACCGCATTCCGCTGCTGGGCAGCCTTCCCTTCCTGGGTCGCCTGTTCACCAACAAGGGCGAAAAAAGCACCAAGATCAACCTGCTGATCTTCGTCAACGCCCGTCTTGTCAACCCCGCTGGCATCCCCATCCGTATCAACGACTTGCGCGGACTCCCCGACTTCCGCCATTGAGCCGGCCCGATGCCGCCCCCTTCCAGGGAACGGCATGAGTCGGCCCCACCCGAGCTGCCAGGGCACGGCCGTCGCCAGCCATAACTCCCGGCGCCCTGCCCCGCGCCGGCGGCAACCTTACAGCCCAGCCGATGGCCTCTGGCCGCGGCTGGGCTCCAATGCTGTCATGGCGGCAACGGCCGCAACCTGTCAATCACTTGCCCGATTCACCGCCCCACCCGTCAAGCAACAAAAGGAAACCTCACAACATGGCCAATTCGATTACCGTCAAAGCCGGTCCGCACTCTCGGATCAACTGCCCGGTGACGGTCGCCCTGACGACCGCCCTGGACGCCAAGAAGACCTATGCCGTGCGCACCGCCGGCGGCCAGACCTTCACTGCCCAGGTCATCAGCGCCGCCGATGGCGCGCAGCAGCTTTTCTTCATTCTGCCGGAACTGGCTGCCGGCCAGGACCTGGCCCTCGACATCGTCGAAGCGCCGCTGCCGCTCAACACCCTGAAACTGGAACAGGCCGATGACACAGTCAACGTCATGGCCAACGGCAAGCTCTTCACCACCCTCCACTACGGCGCCAACTGGGTCCGCCCCTTCATGCACCCGGTCATCGGCCCCTACGGCAGCAATCTCACCCGCACCTACCCGCTCGTCCTCGACCTGCCCGGCGAAACCAAAGACCACCCGCACCAGAAAAGCTTCTGGACCGCCTGGGGCGATGTCAACGGCACCGACAACTGGAGTGAACTGGAACGCGGCCACGGCAGCATCAGGACCACGGCCATCACCATCCTCGAAAACGGCCCGGTCCGCGGCAAGGTCGCCCTGACCCTGGACTGGCTCTCCGACCAGGGCGTCAAGGAACTGTCCGAAGAACGCGAAATGACCTACTACCAGCTCCCCGGGGGCGACAGCATCGTCGACCTGAAAGTCGTGTTCAGGGCCACCGAGGGCGACGTCAAATTCGGCGACACCAAGGAAGGCGGCATCTGCTCCATCCGCGTCGCCTCCTCCATGGACGCCAAGCTCAACGGCACCATCGTCAACTCCTATGGCGGCGTCGGCGAAGCCGAAACCTGGGGCAAACGCGCCGAATGGTGTGACTACTATGGCCCGATACCCGGCGGCATCGCCGGCATCTGCATCATGGACAACCCCGACAACTACTGCTACCCGACCTTCTGGCACGTCCGCAACTACGGCCTGATGACCGCCAATCCGTTCGGCCTGTCCTACTTCTACAACGACCCGGCCAAGAACGGCAGCCTCACTCTCAAGGCCGGGGAAACCCTGACCTTCCAATACCGCGTGTTCTTCCACGCCGGCGACACCAAACAGGCTGCCGTCGCCGAACGCTACCACGACTACATCAACCCGCCCAAGGCCGCCCCCGCTCCCGAAGCCTGAGACGGCTGACAACCGCAACGCAACCAAAAATACCGTTTCGGTCACTTCCCCGAAACGGTATTTTTGACATTACGGGCGGAAACGCCGCCGCCGCGGCGCCGCTTCCGCAGGCCACGCGCCGGCTGTGGCGGACCGCGTATCCGCCCCCCCTCCGCGGCCACCGCCCTTCCTTCCCAGCCCGTCGCCGCACCATGCTCTACATCGAACGGCAACCATCTTCCCGCAGCGTCATCTTCCTCATCGTCCTGGCTCCGGTCCTGTACCTGGCCAGCCTGACCATGCTGGAAGTGCGCTCCGGCGACGAAGCGCTCTATGCCGCCATGGCCAGAGACATGGTCGCCACCGGGAATTTCCTCAAAACCCACCTCTACGGCCGGCCAATCGACGCCTTTCCCCTGTACACCTGGCTGACCGTGCTCTGCTCCGGCTTCCAATCGCCGACCGCCTTCACCCTGCGCCTGCCGGCCGTCCTCGCCCTTTGGACGCTGGCGGCCATCGCCGGGCTGTTTGCGCGACGGTTGCAGGGACCCTTTGCCGGAACCGTGGCCACGGCCATGATTCTCACCTGCGTCGTCAGCTTCCGCGTCGGCGCGCGGGCCCAAAGCGAAATCCTCAACACGCTGTTTCTGAACGCCGCCTGGTTCGCCTGGTTCTACTGGGGCCAGGAACGCAAACTGTGGTATCTCGGCTGGGGTATCGCCATGGCCTGCCTGTTCCTGGCCGTCCTGGCCGTCGGCGCCAAGGCCGTGTTCTTCTTCTACTTTCCCATGCTGTTCATGCGGCGTTCCCTCAACCTCCCGCATCACCTGCAATCCCCCGCCCATATCTGCATGGTGTTCCTGTTTGCGGCGGCGGTCATGGCCTGGGTCTTCCTCACCCCCAACCAACCATTCCTGACCTGGAACACCACCCTGGCGACGGCCGCTTCCGCCCCAGGGGACGGCGGCGGCTATTTCTCCCACCTGCTGCATTTTCCCTGGAAATGCCTGCTGTACCTCTGCCCGTGGGCCATTTTCGTCTGGTCGCCCTTCTGCCTGGCGCTCCATCAGTTTGAGCAGAACAGCATGGCCTGCCGCTACCTGCGGACAATCATCTTCTGCCACGCGCTCCTGTTCTGGCTGCTGCCAAACACCTCACCCCTCGACCTGCTCCCCGTCTTCGGCGCCCTGGCCGTGCTGGTCGGCATCCATTTCGAGATTGTCATCCGGCGCTATCAGCACATCTTCATCCGCGCCGTCAAGGCCGCGGCCTGGGGCGTCGTGGCCGTGTCCGCCATCGGCGCCGCAGCCTGGATAGGGGTGAACAACGACCTGTTCATCATTGAGGGCTTCTCCCAGAAGGCGGCAGCCTTGTGCTGCGGTCTGCTGATCGTCAACGCCGTGCTCATGCACACCCAGATCATCCGACAGGAAACCAAACGAACGTTCCGCAGCAGCCTGCTCTGGTGCGTCTGCGGTTTTCGCGTTCTGTCCATCTGCCTGGTCTATACGCTGTTCACCTGGGCCCACGAAGACCGCCGCCTGACAGCCCTCGCCCTGGCCGGTGAAGCCCCGGCCGACTCCGTGCCCGCGCCTGAAAACGCCCTCAACCAGGGCGTCCTGCCCCCACCACCCCCGGAGCCGGCACCCCGCCCCGCCCCGCTTGATGACGTCGAGGTGGTCTACCTCCATTCCTCGCCCCGGGAACTTTTTCTGGTTGAGACGTTCTATCTCGGAAAACGCATCCGCCTGATTGAAAATCCGTCGCAGGAGCTCCCGGCCGAGGCGCCCTGCGTCATCGTCCTGGCGCCACGCGAGCCGGCCGTGCCCGGCCGGACCTGGGAAGCGGTCAGCCCCAAAGTCGACATGACCTTGCGACGACGCGTCAACATTGACATCCGCCGCCAGGAAAGGCAACGCGTTGACGACGAGGACAAGGCCCTGGTCAGAGTCTCACGCCGGCCCTACCCGCGCTGGCCCAACTACACCCCCAACATCTTCCGCCTGTACCGCGGAACCCTGAAATAACCCGACCCCGCCCGGCCACCACCCGGCCTCCCCCACCCTACCGCCGCCAACCACCAGCTGGAACCCATGCCACACCTCGTTCCCATCCGCGAACTGCCTGCCACCGAACTGCTGCAATGGCTCGCCAGCCAGGACCAGCCCAAATTCCGCGCCGCCCAAATCCAGGACTGGGTCTACCGCAAACTGGCCACAACGCCGGAGGAAATGGCCAACGTCCCCAAGGACCTCCGCCTGCTGCTCGCCCAGAACTTCGACTTCTGCACCACGACCCCGGCCGAAACCACACGGGACGACGACGGCACCGTCAAATGGCTGCTGCGGCTGCCGGACGGCAACACCATTGAAAGCGTCCTCATACGGGCGCCCGAACGGGCCACCGTCTGCATCAGCACCCAGGTCGGCTGCGCCGTCCACTGCGTCTTCTGCGCCAGCGGCAAACAGGGTTTCACCCGCAATCTGACGGCCGCCGAAATCATCGACCAGGTCGTGGTGGCCAGCCGCGAACATGGGCGCCTGATCAACAACGTCGTGGTCATGGGCATGGGCGAACCGCTGCACAACCTGGACCATCTCAGCGCCGCCCTGGAGACACTCTGCTCCCCAGCCGGCCTCGGCCTGGGAGCCCGTCATGTGACCGTCTCCACCAGCGGCATTCCCCAGGGCATCCGGCGGCTGGCCGACTTGCAGCGCCCCTGGAACCTGGCCGTGTCCCTCCATGCCCCGACCGATGATCTCAGAGCCCGGCTCATCCCCTCCCGCCACCGCCATCCGATCGCCGACATCCTGGCCGCCTGCGAGTACTACCGCGCCGCCACCGGCCGCATGGTCACCTTGGAATACGCCCTCCTCCAAGGCGTCAACGATTCGCCCGAACTGGCCGGCAAGCTCGCCGCCATCGCCCGCCAGCTGCATGCCAAAGTCAACCTCATCCCCTGCAACTGCCCCGACGGCAGCTTCCTGCCCCCGGAACGCGCCGACTGCGAAAAATTCCTCGCCCTTCTCGTCAGCCGCGGCCTGCAGGCCACGATTCGCCGGCGGAAGGGCTTTGCCATCCAGGCCGCCTGCGGGCAGTTGCGCCAGCAGGCCGACCGCGGCCAGGCCACCCCCCCGAAACCATGAGCAATATCCGCATCCTCCCTTCCGACGTCGTCAGCCGCATTGCCGCCGGCGAAGTCATTGAACGGCCGGCCTCCGTCGTCAAGGAACTGGTCGAAAACGCAATGGACGCCGGCGCCAGCAGGGTCCGGGTCAGCGCGGAACAGGGCGGCCAGCGCCTCATCCAAGTCATCGACAATGGCTGCGGCATGGACCGCGAAGACGCCCTGCTCTGCCTGGAAACCCACGCCACCAGCAAAATCACCGAAAATGGCGACGTCGGCCAAATCAGCACCCTCGGTTTCCGCGGCGAAGCCCTGCCCAGCATCGCCGCCGTCAGCCGGTTCGTCCTGCAGACCCGCCGGCCTGAGGACGACACCGGCACCGAAATCCTGGTGGACTTCGGCGCCATCCGGGATGTCCGCCCCTGCGGCTGCGCCCCCGGCACGCTGGTCCGTGTCAGCCAGCTTTTCGGCAACCTGCCCGCCCGGCGGAAATTCCTCAAGGGGGCGGACACCGAGGACGCCCACATCGAGGAGATGATGCTGAATCTGGCCCTGGCGCGACCGGATCTGACCGTCTCGCTGTATCTCAACGACCGCGAAATGCTTCGGGCCGCCGCCAATTCCGACCTGGGCCAGCGCCTGGCCGCCCTGCTGGGCAAAGAGGCCTTTGCCGCCATGCTGCCGGTGTCCTACCATGAAAACGGCATTTCCGTCCGGGGCTTCATCACCCGCCCGGGATTCACGCGCTCCTCACGACGCGAGCAGCGGGTCATCATCAACGGCCGGACCGCCGCCGCCGACACCGTGTTTTTTGCGATTCGGGACGCCTATGACACGCTGATCACCCGCGGGCGCTACCCCGGCACGGTGCTGTACATCGACCTGGCGCCGGAACGCGTCGACGTCAATGTCCACCCATCCAAACGTGAAGTGCGGTTTCGCGAACCGCGTGAAGTCAGCGCCATCATCGCCGCGGCCCTGCGCCGGGCTCTGCGCAGCATGCCGGGTGGCGAAGACCTGGACAATGGCCGGGCCGACGCCGTCGGCCCGGCCGGATTCCCGGCAGGTGTCCAGGCCGAACCGCCCGTCACGCCGGCGCGGCAGATGCCCCTCCCCCTCAACTTGCCGCCCCCCCCGCGCCCAGCCGAGCCCGTACCCCGCGCCTGGCCGACCACAACCGGTCACTTCACCGGCTCCCCCCAGACCTCGCCCGCGACAACCACGCCGGCAACCGGGCCGGAACACGACGATATGAACCAGGACACGGACACGGGTGCGGCAGCGGGTGCGGCAGCGGGTGCGGCAGCGGCCACATACCCGGACAGCAACGCTGCCCTGCCGGCGCCGCCGGCGCCGCCCGGAATGGCGACGCAGCCAGTCCACGGCAATCTCAGCCAAATGCGCATCTGCGGCCATCTCGGCCGGCGCCACATCCTGGCGGAAGGCCCGAACGGCCTGGTCATCATCGACTTGCGCGCCGCCCAGCAGCGCATCATCTTTGAACGCCTGCTGGCTGCCATGAAAAACCACCGCGTCCAGACCCAGCCTCTGCTGCTGCCGGTCACCCTGAACCTGGGGCCGGACGAAGCGCGCTTCCTGCGCGGCAGCCTGAACAGCTTCGCCGACCTCGGCTTCATCCTGGAACCCTTCGGCGGCAATTCCTTCCTCGTCACCGCGGTCCCGGCGTCATATCCCAACGCGGACATCGCCCGAGCCATGCGGGACATCCTCGATGACCTGCGCCGCAGCCAAGTCACCAACCGCCAGAACGCCATTCACGTGGCGCAGGTCGCCTGCCGCCACGCCGTCCAGGCACGGGACCATTTTTCCCAGCAGGAAATCCAGGCCCTGCTCCACGACCTGGCCGCCACGGCCATGCCCTATGCCTGCCCCAATGGCAAGCCGACCATGGTCAACATCACCTACGCCGAACTGGAAAAACGCTTCCTCGGCTGAAATCCTGCCGCATACGGCCGCCACGCCGGCTGACACCGCGGCCGCGGCCGACAACGGCACCACCGGACCCGCCTGACCTTAACCGGAAAGTCACCAGCCATGCTGACCAAAGACCAGATGAAGCAACGCGTCTGCGACACCATCGCCGCCCAGAGTGACCGCCTGAAAGCACTTGGTGAGGACATCCTCCGCCACCCCGAACTGGGCTATCGGGAAACCCGTACCAGCGCCCTGGTCCAGGACGTGTTCTTAAGCCTTGGCCTGCCCGTGCGCACCGGCCTGGCCATCACCGGCTGCCGGGCGGACCTGCCCGGACGGGCCGGCGGGCCGCGCCTGGCCATCCTCGGCGAACTCGATGGCATTGTCGTGCCGGGACATCCCTTTGCCGACCCAGCCACCGGCGCTTCGCACGCCTGCGGACACCACGCCCAAATCTGCGCCCTGGCCGGCGCGGCCATCGCCCTGGCCAGTTCCGGAGTCATGCGCGAATTGACCGGCAGCGTGGCCTTCATCGCCGCCCCTTCGGAGGAAAGCCAGCAGCTGGAGTATTATCAAAAACTGCTGGCTGAACAGCGCATCCACTTCTGCGGCGGCAAATCCCAACTCGTCTACGACGGCGTCTTCAACGACATCGACCTGGCCATGATGGTCCACGCCGGCACCGCCTGCTTTGCCCCGGCCAGCTTCAATGGCTTTGTCATGAAATGCCTCTCCTTCTTCGGCCATGCCGCCCATGCCGGCCTGCAGCCGGAACTGGGCATCAACGCCCTGAGCATGCTCCGCCTGGCCATCAATCTCTGGGACGCACAGCGCGACACGCTGCGCGACGACGACGCCGTCCGCCTGCACGGCGTCATCACCGACGGCGGCACCGCCGTCAATGTCGTGCCCGCCACCGCCAAAATGGAACTGCAGGTGCGCGCCAAAACGCCGGCCGCCGTCCAGCGCGCCTCCGACCTGGTCGACCGCTGCGTCCAAGCCGCCGCCCTCGCCTTCGGCGGCGCCGCCGAAATCAACAACATCCTCGGGTACATGCCCCTGCGGGGATACCCGGAACTCGACCGCATCCACGGCGACAACCTGCGACGGCTGGCCCCCCAGGAACAATTCCCTAACAGCGGCCACCGCGGCTCCTCGACCGACATGGGCGACGTCAGCATGATCATGCCCATCCTCCATGCCTATTTCGACGGCTTCAGCGGCAAGGCCCATGGCGCCGACTTCCTGGTCACCGACCAGGACAAGGCGTACGTCAGACCAGCACAAATTCTGGCCATGGACGTCATCGACCTGCTGGCCGACGACGCCACCGCCGGAAAAGCCGTCGCCGGCCTCAAGCCGCCGATGACCCGAGACCAGTATGTCGAGGCCATGAACCGCCTCACCGGCCGCAAACAATTCGACTTCCGGACCACGCCGGCAAAGCCTCGAACACACCATGCCTGAACCGCAAAGGGACACCTGGACAACAGAGGGCGCAGATTCACCCCGGCGGTCTCACCGGACCAATTCTTCGTGACAAAACCAAGGGCCTTGACCGACGGCACAATCAGCCCGGCACGGCCACGGCAGGCCAGCTCGCGGCGCCGACGCCTCCTTGCCCCGCAGCCCGACGCCGCGGCGGCAACCGGCCAATAATCGCAGCTGGCCGAACGTTAGTTTTTGTTACAAGCTGCCCTTTCCACCCATCCGCCCCTGCAAGCCCTGGCCAAACGCCCTTTTTCATTATGTCCATTTTTCCCACCTCCCTGCCACACCTGCGCCAGACCGTTTTTTGCCTGCTGGCCGCCAGCGCCCTCCTGCATGCCGTTCCCCATGGCTGGCAATCGGTTCTCCAATGCCGCCGTGAGGAGGGCAACATCGACTTCACCGCCCCTTGGGGAAGCGCCGAGCCCGTCAGCCTGCTGGTCGTCCAGAAGAGCAGCGGCCGCGCCGTCCGCCTTGACCTGCTCCGCAACGCCTGGAAGGCGACGGAACTGCTGCCCGGCGGCTATGAACGCCCGATGAAGGCCCTGCTCCACTTCCCCGCCGCGACGACGGCGGCGCCCGAGCCCACGCCAGGACAGGCACTCCTCACCCTCAAATTCCGGGAGGACGACTGGTGCTTCTAC
Source organism: uncultured Lentisphaeraceae bacterium (assembly GCA_964407145.1). Taxonomy (GTDB): domain Bacteria; phylum Verrucomicrobiota; class Lentisphaeria; order Oligosphaerales; family Oligosphaeraceae; genus JAAZKI01. The sequence goes on from CAYOUR010000001.1 coordinate 23,092, forward strand.
GTCGACGGCATCCTCCGGGGCATTATGGCGGCGCCGTTTTCCCTGCCGGGCGAGGTCTGCTGGCCGGAACGCCCCCTGTTCACACTGGGCGAGCCGATGCGCTTCCGACCCGTGCCGCGCGCCGTCTATGCCACCGATTTCATGATCGAGGAAGGCGCGCCCAACGAACTCTACCCCTGGAATATCCAGCTGGGAACCTGGGGCATCCACACCGCCCAGCAGGCCGCCGTACTGCGCCCGGAAACCAACCAGAAACGCGCCCAGGAAGCCCCGCTGGTACCGGACAAGTCACCCAACTTCTACTCCCTCAAGGGCGGCGGCCAGAACCAGGACGCCATCATCACCACCGGATATGACTTCTTCGACAACTATCATCTGACCGGGTCACTGCAGCTGGAAAACGGCGAGGCCGGCATCATCTTCTACCACCGTGACCAAATCCCGCAGACTTCAGCCGACCCCGATACCGAACCTCCGCTGCCAGACCCCGCCAAGGCCGACTTCTACGCCCTGACCCTCCGAAAAAATCCGCGGACGCCCGCGGAAAATGAAATCCGGCTCTGGAAGCAGTTCCGCGGCCGGCGCACCATGCTGGCACGGGCCCGCGTGCCCCTCCATGACAACCAGTGGCATCAACCCGGCATCAAAGCCCATGGCCATGAAATCATCGCCTTCCTGGACGGCCTGGAAGTCTTCCGCGTCACGGAACTGCTCCCACCCGGCGGCAAAATCGGACTCTTCGCCAACACGCCGGTCGGCATCAGATTCGATGACATCGCCCTCCGGCCCTACACGGCCTTCCTGTTCCACGACGCCGCCCAGCTCCGCTACAACACACTGCGCGCCACCGGCGCCCTCGCCCAGGCCCTCGAACGCGCCGAAACCGCCACCGGCCAGGCCAGACCCGTCCTCTTTGCCGGCGCCGGACGGGAAGACGCCAGCCTCATCCTCGGCCGCGTCCACAACCGCAACATGATCTTCGAAGCCGAAGTCGACCCGCATGGCGCCACCTGGACCACCGGCCTGATCGCCGGCTGGCAAGGCGAACATCTCCAGCATTTCCGCTTCGAGGTCGAACGCCTGGACAGCGATACCGTCGTCAGCCGACTCCTGCTCGTCCTACCCCAGGGCAAAGCCGAAACCCTGGAGGAATGCCCGCTCCCGCCACGATTCCAGCTCGACCACCAGCCGCTCACCCTGATGACCGACGGCACCGACCCCGGCTTCCTGCGCTGCCGCATCAATGGCGTCCTCATGCACCTCCGGCAGCTGGACGGCGACCTGGCCGGCGCCTCCGGCGTCTGGCAGAGCGCCGGCACCCGTGCCGTCCAACGCCACTTCCACCTGGCCGCCGCCCGGCATGTCTTCCGCGACCAGGAACAGAAAAACCCGGTCTTCCAGGCTGACAGCTTCATGCGGCATTGGGCCTCTCCCGAAGGCCAGTGGGTCAACGGCGGCTCCAACCTGCTCTGGCACAAGGGCGACTTCTTCGGCGACTTCGCCATCCGCCTGCCGGTCGTCAACCACTCGGAGCTGCACCTGGCCGTCCCCGACGGCGAAAAGGCCGGCCCCGTCGTCATCACGGTGAAAGATGCCCAGCTCATCCTCGCCATCACCCGCCAGGGCCAGGAGCCCGTCGCCCAAAGCGCTGACCTGCCGCTCGCCGACGGCGAGCCGGCACCGTATGTCGTCCACCACGAAGGCACCATCCTCTGGGTCGAGGCCGACGGCAAAATCATCCTCCGCCAACGCCTTGACTTCGTCCTCAAGGAAATCGGCACCCGCGTCCTGGCCAGGAATTTCAGCCTGTCCGACATGGCCAAAAGCAAGGTCACGCGGGACAATGTCATCGACGAGTTCTTCAACGAGTCGCCGTACATGTGGCTGGCCAACGGCGGCGACTGGCAGATCATCAACCGCTTCCAATGCACGCCCAGCTGGTCGCACATGATCGGCGAGGCGCCGGAAGGCATGGGCGCCTTCTGGCGCAAACAGACTTTCTCCGGCGACCTGACCCTGGAATTCTACGCCGGCACCCGCCACGGCTACTACGACGACGCCGGCAACCTCAACTGCACCATCATGGCGGACCAGACCAGCCCGGGCCGCGGCTACACCGTCGCCTGCACCGAATGGGACCAGAACCTGTCCCAAAACTGGACCTCCATGTACAAAAATGGCGAAACCATCGCCAGAACCAACGCCTACCTGGTGCCGCGCCGCCGTAAGGGCATGTACCGCCGCATCCTCAACCCACTCGTCTCCGAAGGACGGCCCATCCACGGCGCCTGGTACTACCTGAAACTGCGCAAAATCGGCAACAAGCTGGAATACTCGTTTGACGACGAGGTCATCTTCACGGAAACCGACCCGGAGATGATCCACGAAGGCCTGGTCGGCATCTGGACCTTTGTGCACAGCATGACCCTGGCCCAAATCAAAATCACCTTCGAAAACGTCCGGCCACGCGCCTTCCCGGTCACCATGCTGCCCCCCGAAGGCAGCGTGCCGGCCGCCAACGACGACGCGACGGCAAAAGCCGCCCCGGAAGCTCCCGCCGCAACGGGCCCGCGGCGATGGACCGGCACGGTCAACGGCTTCCCCCTCGACCCGCTCGCCAAGCACCGCTGGACCTGCCAGGACCCCGTCGGCCAGAGCACCATCACGCCTTTCTCCCGCAACGCCGACGCCCTGCTGCTGCGCAATCAGATCGGCTCCGGCGCCATGCGCCTGGACGCCGCCCTGCCAGCCACCCCGCTGGCGGAAACAGCCGGATGGCAGGTGAAAATCAAACGCACCCCCAAAGCCCGGTTCAACTTCTTCTATTCCATCGGCGCCCCTGACGGCAATGGCACCTACCGCCCACAGAAAAAACTCTACCACCACCTGACCGGACCCGACTTCGCCGACGGCTCCACCTGGATACGGGCCGGCGCCACGGAACTCCCGGCCGTGTCCAAGGACATCGCCCCCGACCGCCATGACTGGACCACCGTCACCATCTGGATTCCCTCCGCCGTCAGAGCAGCGGACGACGCCAGCCAAAAACGCCTGGTCCGGCCGGACGGGTTCGGCATCGAACAGCTCGACGCCATGGCCAACGGCATCCACGGCAACGGCCCCGGAGAAGCCTATGCCATCAGCGAATTCGTGCCGATCTTCTACAACCGACCCCAAATCGACGCCGACCCGGAAGACACCTGCTATGTCCGCGCCGACCTGGATTCCCCCAAGCCACCGGCCGATACCGGCCCCGGCCAGCAGTGGGCCGCACTCGCCTGGCAACACGGGCTGAATCAAGCCTGGGTCACCCTCCGGCACCAGAACGAATCCCTGGTCCAGCGGCTCGCCTGGGTCGTGCCCCACCCGGAACTGCAGGTCGCCTTGACCTGGGATGACGAAACCGGCGATGCCGTCCGCCTGACGCATGACGCCGGCTATGTCGACCCGCGACTGGCCGAAGTGACCCTGTCCTGCCTGGGACAACCCCTGACCCTGCTAAAACGCGACGACCAGGAGACCCTCCAGGCCTTCCTGCCCAAGACCGACGAGGTCCGGAAAGCCGTCGCCACCGGCAGCATCGCCTTCCAGCTCAAGGTCGGCGACGCCGAACCACGGGAAATCGTCCTGCCGACGACGGCGGCGCAGCGACGCAACGCGCCGCCAGTCCTGATGGCCGTCGGCGGCTTCAGCCCCATCGTCATGACCTTCGAAGAGGGCCCGCCCGCACCCCTGCAGTTCTCCAGCCAACGAATGGCCATCCTGGACGGCGACCCCCGCCAGGGCGCTTTCCTGCAAGTCCGCAATACCGCCTTGGCGCAGGCCCTCGAAACGCCCTTCAGCATGAACTTCTCCCTGGCCAACTACCCGCTGGTCCAATTCCGCTACCGCGCCTGGGACATGGCCCAGGTCAGCCTGAGCTTCCGCAACAGCCACCATGTCCGCCTCGCCCCGGATGACTCCGCCGCCGCCCTGGCCGTCCGCCACGGCCACGATCTGGTCTTTGACGAAAGTTGGCGGACCTGGACCGGCATCGCCGCCGACGCCTTTGTCAGCCAGCCGTTCTCGGTCGCCCGCTTCACGCCCAGCGCCTTCAAAATCGCGTCCATCGGCTCGCCGGACCAGACCGGCCGCTACAGCCGCTACCATCTTGACGACCTGGTCTTCGGACCAGCGGTCCGGACCGCCGAACAGCTTTCCTGCACGCCGCGCTTCTACGATGCCGACGGCGTGGCGGCCGTGTTCAGCGCCATCCTCCCCGGCGCAACGCCGGCCTACGACCTGGACAGCCAGGCGCTGACCGCGCTGACCTGGACCCGGCACGACCACGGCAGCGCCATCACCCCAACCCTGCAAGGCGTTCCCGACGGCCCCTGCCACCTGCTGCTCAAGGCCATTGACACCCATGGCGCCGAATCCGAACTCACGGACCTGCCGTTCCTGCTGGACACCAAGCCGCTGGCGCCGTCCTTCGCCATCACCGCGTCCAATCACCCGCATCACAACGGCACCATGCTCACCGTCGCCTTCGACAATTCCGGAGCCGCACCCTGGAACATCGAAAAAGCCAAATTCTTCGTGGCGGACGCGGAAACCGCCATGCCCCAATGGACCAACGTGTTCGCCCACGCCAGCACGACCGACCGACTGGAGCTCAACCACCCGTTCCTGTTCCGAAACCACTTCAACCAGGCCCAGGACGGCGACGTCCTCCATTTTGCCATTGACAACATCCTGGACGGCGCCGGCAACCAGACCGAACGGGTCACGGTTCCGATCAAGGTCGACTATGCCGCCGACAAAACCGGCCCGGCCTGGTACTCCCTCACCTTCGGGGCCGCCGTCAACTGGTACATCAACTGGGACGGCTACCGCAGCTCCAGCACCCAGCTGACACCGGGACGATACAACCAGCTCTCCGTCGTCAACAACACCGGGCGCACGCCCTTCCTCTCCCACGGCACTTACCACTCGCGGGGCGACCTCAGCCAGGCCATCGCCTGGCAGCCCGCCCGGCATCCCTGCCTGTCCTTCCGCCTGGCCAACCTCAATTCGCGCAGCGACGTGATGTTCCGCATCGTGCTGACCACGACGGCCGACCGCAACTACACCATCTCCCTGACCCGCCCCGGAACCGCGGCCACCGAACTGAACCGCAGCCAGACCTTCACCTGGGTCGACGGCCAATGGCAGCGGATGTCTTTCAACGTCCTCGAAGCCCTGCGCAAAATCGGCGTCGCCGAGGAAACCATCCGCAACCTGACCTTCAAGTCCATCGAATTCCAACGCCGCGGCACCAAACACGGCGACACCATCTACCTCGACGACCTGTTCATCCACGGCCCGGCTGAGGCGTCAAAGCCCGACCAGCTCAAATGGACGGCCTTTGACGCCAGCGGCGTCGCCTCCCTTGAGGCCACCGCCGTCGACGACCTCAACAAGGACCTCTGGACCCACTCCTTCGCCGATATTGCCAACACCGACCTCAATGCCCTGCGGGACAAGTTCAAAGGCCTGCAATGGTTCCGTTGCCAGGCCAAGGACAAGGCCGGAAACCTGTCCGTGCCTTTCTGGCTGCCGCTGTTTGCGGAATGACCGCCGCCGTATGTCGTACTGGCTTCAGCCGGCCGGACAAAGGAGAAAGCTTGCCATGCGAGTCAACATCCGCGATTTTGGCGCCATCGGCGATGGCGCCGCCCTGGACAGCCCGGCCATCAACGCCGCCATCGCCGCCGCCACGGCCGATGACAACGGGGAAGTCATCATCCCGCCAGGAATTTACCGCTGTGGTTCCATCGACCTGGCGGACAACCTCACCCTCCGGCTGGAAGCCGGCGCCGTCATCCGAGGGTCGCGCGACATCCACGACTACAACGAGGACCGCTGCGCCTTCAATGGCAAGGCCGCCGAACGCAAGACCCTCCGCCATTACCTGCTGGGGGCATTCCACCGCCGCAACATCACCATCACCGGCGACGGCGTCATCGACGGCAGCGGCGACGCCTTCTGGGACAGCAACCTCTGTTCGGACGGGAAGCCATGGCCGTCGATACAACCGCCCTGCCCGGCCCACTACCGGGTCCTGAAACCGATCGCCCCCAGGCCGGTCGTCGCCTATTTCTGGCGCTGCCAAAACCTGACGATCCGCCAGGTGCGCATCGTCAATTCACCCAGCTACACGGTCTGGACCCTCGGCTGCGACGGCGTCCGCCTCGACAGCCTGACCATCCGCAACCCGCGGCTGGGCCCCAACACCGACGCCCTCGACGTCGACTGCTGCTCCGGGGTCATCATCAGCAACTGCGACATCGACGCCGGCGACGACTGCATCGCCCTGAAGTCCGACACGGCCCGCCTCGGCGAGGACAAGCCCTGCGAACGCATCGTCGTCGCCAACTGCATCCTGAGTTCATCGGCCTGCGCCATCCGCCTGGGCTATGAAGGCGACGGCGCCATCCGCGACTGCGCCTTCACCAATCTCGCCATCCACAACGCCAAGAACGCCATTGACATGCTTTCCGTCACCCCGGCCCAGCGGCCGGATTTCGTGCGCGGCACGCCCATTGAAAGCATTGCTTTCAACAACATCGTGATGCGCGACGTCGCCCGGCCCTTTTTCATCTGGGCCGGCACCGAGCCGGGCAGCCCCAATCCCTATCAAGCCCAGGTGCGCGGCCTGACGTTCTCCGGCATGGAAATCCACACCGTCAGCGGCAGCTTCATCGGCTCGCGTGACGGCGCCGCGGTCGCGGATGTGACCCTGCGCGACATCCGCCTTCACCTGCAGGACCATCTGTATTTCCAAAATGCCGTTCCGGTGGAATACCCCGGCATCTGGGCCGGCGAGTTCATGCCCGACGCACTTTGGCTGCACCGCGTCGACAACGCCGTCCTCGACCAGGTCACCATCCGCATCACGCCCCTGCCCGGCCGACCGGCGCCCTGCGGCCATCGCCTCCGCTGGCAGAAACTGCAGAATTTCATCCGCGACGGCGTCCGCCTCCCGGATGACGGCGCCTTGCTCTGAACCAGACCGGCACGAGGACACCGACGGCCACAACCACTCCGACAACAACGAAGAAAAGCAACGGCGCCCGAGCCTATTTCTTTTTCTTCTTCCTGCTCAATTCGGCGATTTCCTCTTCGACTTCATGGGCGCCTTCCGAGTAGAATTTCTCTTCGGACGGCTCCAGCTCCCGGAGCAGTCGCAGGAATTCACCGGCGTGGACGCGCTCCTCGTCGGCAATGTCGGTCAACACGCTGATGGCCAGCTTGTCATCGGTTGATTCGGCCAGCTGCATGTACAGCTGAATGGCCTCATATTCGGCCGCAACCATGAAACGTATGGCCCGCACGAGCTCCGCCTTCGTCAATTTGCGGTCATGGGACAAGCCCGAAAAGGGGGCACTGAATTCTGGCATGAGACATCCTTTCCTGTTCTCGTGCAAACGGTTTCACCCGCCTTCCGCTTCCCCGGCGCCGGCAGGAAAACTGCCTTTCCAGCCAAACCGGACGGCGGCCCGGCATGGATGCAAATAAAAAACCCGGCCTCCCGCTTTCGCTTTCGGCCGGGAAAACCGGAGCGCAAGCAGCATCGCGGCCGATGGGCGGCGCCGCCCGGATTGACCACCCGGAACGGCCTGCTTCAGACACGGCTCATCGCGGCCTTATTCGCCGTAGACGACGCATTCATACTTGCCGATGACGCCGAGGATGTTGCGCGCCTTCCAGTCAACGTGGTGAATCTTCGTGATGTTGCCATTTTTGCAGGCCTGCTCAATGGACGCGTCGCCAATCGCGACAAGCCCCAGAATCGACTCGCATTGAGCCCGGCCGACTTTGCTGTAACTCCCCTGGCTGGTGACGGCCACCGGCAGGCTGACTTCCGTGAAAATGCTGCCGACGGGAAAAGACGTCGCGCATCCGCTCAACAAGCCAACCGCCGCGACGCAGCCGAGAACCAAGAATGTCCTGCGCATGATGTTACCCTCCTTAGCAGACCAGATGACGGTTTTCCTGCAGGCGGCCTGCGGCCGGCTCAGCGGCCCGGCCGCCTGCCCTGACGAACTAATTTACTCTCCTCGGCATGTTTATCAATGCACAGACACAACAATTTTCTGACCAGGTCCGGGTAGGGAATCCCGGACAGCCCATGCAGGCGCGGATACATGCTGATGCTGGTGAAGCCGGGGATCGTATTGACCTCGTTCAGCACCCAGACGCCATCCGCCCGCAGGAAAAAATCCACCCTGGCCATGCCCTCGCAGTCCAGCGCCTGGTAGACCTGCAGGGCCAGCGCCTGCACCTCCTCGACCTGAGCTGGCGTGAGGTCGGCCGGCGCCCGCAGCTCCGCACCGTCAGCCATCGTGTATTTCGCCTCATACGAATAGAACCCGACTTTGGGAATAACTTCACCAGGCACCGCGCAGAAAGGCCCCCGGTTGCCCAACACCGCGCATTCAATTTCCCGGCCGACGACATACTCCTCCACCAGGACTTTCTCGTCATACTGAAACGCCTCCGCCAGAGCCCGTTCCAGCTCTGACACCGAGGTCGCCTTCGAGGCGCCGACCGACGAGCCGCCGCCGGCCGGCTTGACAAACACCGGCAGGCCGAGCTGCGCCACGATCTCGTCGCCGGCCGGGCCCGATCCAGCCCGGAGACAGACCCCGCGAGCCGTCCTGATCCCCGCCGCCTCCAGCAGCCTCTTGGTGATCGCCTTGTCCATGCAGATCGCCGAACTGGCAATCCCGCAGCCGACACACGGACAGTTCAGCATCTGCGCCAGACCCTGTATCGCCCCATCCTCGCCATTGGCGCCATGCAGAACCGGAAAGAGCACATCGAAAAAATGCCGGCTGCCTGGGTTGCCAAGCTCCACCAGGGCCGAACCGCCCGGGACCAGAGCCGGGAAAACCGGCACACCGCCCGGCGCCAAGGCAATGCGGTCGGGGTCGTGGCCATGGATGTGAAAAGCACCGTCCGGATACCAGTTCCACCCGCCATGCTGGTCAATCCCCACGACCAGCACCTCATACTCGCGGCGCGGAATCGCACCATGAACATTAATGGCCGACAACAGCGACACCTGATGCTCGGTCGACTGACCGCCGCACGCCAGACAAATCGTCTTCTTCGTCATGAATCCATTCCATTCCCGCAAAACCAAACACATTATGCTCGGCAGGCCAGGCCTGCCTTTGACAATATGGACAAATATAATGCCGAAAACACCCTGAACCGGAACACCACGGAAAAAAACTCCTCCCGGATGCAACCGGCCACCCATTGATATCAGGCGGTCGCGGCTGGGCATCTGCCGAAGCGCAAAGCCTCCCGCAAAATCGTCCGAACCGGGCGAGAGCACCAGCATATGTCCTATAGCGCATTCGTCCCATTGTCCTATTTGCCGTCCTATACGTCCTATACGTCCTATACGTCCTATTTCACCGTCCTATAGGTCCCATGTTTCCAGCCAGGGCGACGCATAAGTGCCTATCCATACCTGCGGCAGTCTGAAGCTTGGACGACGTACGGCAGCCTGAAGGCTGTCAACGAGGCGCCTCCAGTTGGCAACTGCAAGGGCTCATCACCACAATTCGCACCTCAACCAGTAATCCCATTACGTCCCAGCCGTATGTTGCTCGTCGCCCGCAACTCGCCACCTGGGCACACAGCCCCGGCAGGATTGCCAGAGTATCATGGGCAATTGCCTGACACTGACGGTGAAATCCGAAGCGATGTCATCCAATCCGCCAGTCACAGCTTCATTAACGGCAAGCAAGTTTGACTTCCCCACCCCTTTGCATTAAATTTATCCAAATTCCAGTTAACGCTCAACGACACCCACTTCATAAGCAACCGCATAGGCCGGCATGGTTGCTCTCTGCCGCGCCTGGCGCGAGGCGAAATCCCATCCTGATGACGTCCCCCAAAACGGCACTTATCATCGGCGGCAGCCGTGGCATTGGCCGCGCCATTGTCCTGCGACTGGCCCGCGACGGCTACGCCATTGTCGCCACCTGCCGGCAAGAGTCGGAGGCCACCAGCTCCCTGGCCAGCGAAGTCGCCGCCCTGGGCGCATCCTTCCGCCTGCTCTGCTTCAATGTCGGCGACCGCCTCGAAGCCCGCCGCGAGCTTGAAGCCGCTTTCGGCGAAGGCGGCGCCCCCGACGTCGCCGTGTTCAACGCCGGCATGGCCGAAGACAACCTGTTCGTGTTCATGACACCGGAACAATGGTCCGAGGTCATGCGCGTCAACCTGGATGGATTCTACCACACCATCCAGCCGCTGGTGTTCGGCATGCTGGCACGGAAAAGCGGCCGGATCATCGCCGTCAGCTCGGCCTCCGGCCAAACCGGCCAGGCCGGACAAGTGAACTATTCGGCCGCCAAGGCCGGCCTGATCGGCGCCGTCAAGGCCCTGGCCCGTGAAGTCGGCCGCAAGGGCGTCCTCGTCAACGCCGTGGCGCCGGGACTGATTGAGACGGACATGACCAGAGACCTGCCCCTGGACCGCATCCTGCCGCTGATCCCGCTGGCCCGGCCCGGAATCGCCGACGACGTCGCCGGCGTGGTCAGTTTCCTCTGCGGACCGGACAGCACCTACATCCATGGTCAGGTCATCGCCGTCAATGGCGGACTGGTGATGTGAGCATGACGGAAAGCGGCCCCACCTCACATTCCCTGGTTGTCGGCAGCGGTGCCGGCGGCCTGACCATGGCTGTCCTGCTGGCGGCAGCCGGCCGGCGGGTGACCCTCCTGGAGGCCACGCCGCGCCTCGGCGGCCTGCTGCGCCGCTTCCACCGCCAAGGCGTGCCGTTTGACACCGGCTTCCATTTCACCGGCGGCTTCGATCATGTCCTGCCCCAGATGCTCACCATGCTCGGCATCGCCGACCTGGTCCAGGAAGCGCCCTTCCGCAGCTCGCTGTACCTGGCCCCGACCGGACAGCGCTACGACTGGCCGCACGGCATTGACGCCATCGCCAAATACCTCGGCCAACGCTTCCCGTTCGAACGCGACAAGATCACCGCCTGGTACAAAACCGAACAGGAGGTGTTTGCCAGCACCCCCATGTTCGACTTGCGAGCCGGTGCCGAACTGCTTAACGCCGGACTGTCCGAATACGACCTCACGACGGTCGACGAATTCCTGGACCGCCTGCAACTCACCGGCGAGCTGCGGACCATCCTGGCCGCCAACGCCACCTGCCACGGCACCCCGCCCGGAGAATGCTCGGTCAACCACCATTTCCGCATCAGCCATGGCCTGGACAGCCACATCGCCAGAGTCCAGCACGGCGGCAGACCACTGCTCAGCGGCTTCCTCCGCGAAGCCACCAGACACGGCGTCACCCTGCGCACCGGCGTCGCCCCGCGACGCGGAATCGGCCTGACCAACCGCCGCTGCCAGCAAATCGAATGCTCCGACGGCAGCACCGTCGCCTTCGACGACGCCTTCTTCGCCATCCACCCGAAAACCATCCTCGAACTGCTGCCGCCGCAAGGCGTCAAGGCTTATTACCGCGAGCAAGTCTCCAGCCTCCCCGAAACCTGCGGCTTCTTCACCCTCTATGGCGTCCTGGATGACCAAACCGACGCCGAACCGCACCTGACTTCCTGCCTCGAAACCCTTGACCTGAACCGCATCCTGCTGGCACAGGACGCCACGGCCACCGGCATCGTCACCGCAACCGAACAAACAGCCGACGGCCGACGCGTCAACACCGTCACCGCCTTTGCCAGCACCAATCCGGACGACGAGGCCTGGCAACAGCCAAACCGCAACGCGGCCTACCATGCGGCCAAGGCCGCCGCCGAAAAGCGCATTCTGGACACCATCCACCAAGTCCACCCGGAATACGAAGGCCGCCTGACGGTACTGGCCACATCCTCTCCGCACACGCACCGCGATTTCATCCCGCCCCTGGGCAGCGCCTACGGCGTACGGCAGCGCGCCGGCAGCGTGCGCCTGTTCGGGCGCCTGCCCGTCCGCAACTGGCATGCCATCGGCCAGAGCGCCCTGGTGCCTGGAGTGCTGGGGACGATGCTGGCGTCCTTCCTGCTCTTCCGGCAGGCCGTCGGTGAGGACGCCTACCAACGACTGCTGAACGCGCGCCTGGGAGAAGCCTAGCCATGTCAAAAACACGCGTCGTCATCACGGGCGCCGGCGTCATCAGCTCGCTGGCCCACTGCCGCGGCGACCTCATGGCCGCCTTACTGAAACAGACCGGCGCCGGCCGGACCATGCCCGAATGGGGCGACGTCCTGTCCCCCGGCACGGTCGCCGCGCCCGTCACCCTGGACCAGGACGCCGTCCGGCAGATCGACCGGCGCTGCCGGCGCTCCATGGGCCCGGCCGCCCTGTTCGCCACCCTCGCCGCCCGGCAGGCCGTGGCCGAAAGCGGGCTGACCGACTCCGAACTCGGCGCCGGCCGCGCCGGCTGCGCCGTCAGCTCCACCATGGGCAGCCCCACCAGCATCATGGAGTCGTGCTCGCTCCTGCTCCAAGGCCGGCAGGATGAAATCTCGGCCCAGCAATTCTTCCGGAGCGCGGCGCACACGGCCGCCTTCAATGTCGCCAATACGCTGGGCCTGCGCGGCGTCCTGCTCGCTCCCTGCTCGGCCTGTGCCTCGGCCCTGCAGGCCATCGGCGCCGCCTATGAACAGATTCTGCTCGGACGCCAGGAGGTCATGGTCGCCGGCGGCAGCGATGAAGTGACTCCGGCCGTAGCCCTGACCTTTGAACAGCTGTTCGCCCAGGCGGAAAATACGGATAACCGGCGGCCGGACGAATTGTCGCGGCCCTTCGATGCCGGCCGCACCGGCCTGGTCTGCGGCGAAGGCGCCGGCATGGTCGTGCTGGAATCCCTGGACCATGCCCGCCGCCGCGGCGCCACGGCCCTGGCCGAAGTCACCGGCTACGCGACCAACTGCAGCGGCGAACACATCAGCCAGTCCGACCGACACGCCATCGCCCGCTGCATGGCCGCCGCCCTGGACGACGCCGGGCTCCTGCCGGAAAATGTCGATGTCGTCAGCGCCCATGCCACCGGCACCAGGCAGGGTGACGCCGAGGAAGCCGCGGCCCTGCGGGAAGTCTTCGGCGACACCGTGCCGGTATCCAGCCTGAAAGGCCACTTGGGCCACACGCTCGGCGCCTCCGGCGCCGTCGAATTGGCCGCCGTCCTCGACATGCTTCGACAACAAGTCATCCCCGCCACCAGAAACCTTATCGAAATCGCCCCGGACTGCGCCGGGCTTGACCACGTCCAAACCAATCGCCACGCCCGCATCAACACCTTTGTCAAAAACTGCTTTGCCTTCGGCGGCGTCAACGCCGTCCTGGTGGGCCGACGCTTCGAGGCCGATGCCTGACCGCCGGCCGCCACGGCAGCACATTCCACCATCGGCCGATAAAACGCCCGCTCCGCCCCACTCCGGCCGAACCGGCAACCAAGGGAAAATAACATGCTCAAAGAAGACATCATCGCCGCCGTCAACGCGGTCTTTGTGGAACAATTCGAAATCGACCCGGCCGAGCTGCAGCCGGAAAAGGAGATTTTCCGCGACCTCGGCCTGGACAGCCTGGACATCGTCGACATGATGGTCGGGCTGCAGCGCACCTTCGGCATCTCCCTGCGACAGAATGAGGAGCTGCGACAGATCATCACCCTCGGGGACATCCATGCCTTCTTCATCCGACTGGTTGACGAACACCCCGAACTGGCCGCGAAACTCCAGAAAAAATAACCCGCCCCAGCCCCAGCCCCAGCCCCATTCGCATTCCCATTCGCATTCCCAGCCCCAGGCCACGCTCCATGCTGTCGCTTTTCCTCTACCTCTCCATGGCCATCTGGACTGCCGCCTACCTGCTGCTGGCGGTCGTACCGGCCGGCATCAGCCTCATGCTGCCGGAGCAACTGTCCCGGACGGCGTTCCGCCATCTGATCCTCTGGTACGGCAACGTCATCATCAGGATAGCCGTCTGGCCCTGCATCCGGGTGACGTACGATTCGACCGCGCCGCGCGGCGAGGACGATGCCGGCATCTACGTCTTCAATCATCGCTCGGCCTCGGACCCGTTTCTCATCGCCATGCTGGGCCTGCCCATGCTCCAGCTGGTCAACGGCTGGCCCATGCGCCTGCCCCTGTTCGGATTCTTCGCCCGCCGCTGCGGCTACATCGACACCACCCGAAACAGCTATGAGGAATCCCGCGCCAAAATTGAGGCCGCCCTGTCCGCGCAAGTGCCGGTGGCCTCGTTTCCCGAAGGCACGCGTTCCGGCCACCGGGAAATGAACCAGTTCCGCAGCGGCATCTTCAAGATCGCCCTGGAACTGGGGGCGCCGCTCCACCCTTGCTGCATCATCGGCAACGAGCACATCCCCGACCGCCATTTCCGCTTGCGGCCAGGACGAATCCACATCCGCCGCCTGCCCGTGCTCACGGCCAACGAAACTGCCGCCTTCAGCAACGCCTTTCTCCTCAAGCAACATGTCAAAACGCTGATGCAGGCGGAAATCTCAACCTTGGAAGAAACATGACCACGGCCGCCTTTTCGTGCCAGACCGACCTCGGCTTCCTGGACCGCAACGCGGTCCACGCCCTGCAGACCCGTCTCCTGAACGAGCATCTGCGCCACTGCCGCCGGCAGTCGCCGTTCTACCGCCGACTGCTGGCCGGCGTGCCCGACCGCGAATTCACCCTGGAAGACCTGGCGCTGCTGCCGACCACCAGCAAGCCGGACCTGAGCCGGCACAACCAGGACTTCCTCGCCGGCGACGACCAGCGCGTCGCGGACGTCTGCTTCACCAGCGGCACCACCGGCACGCCCTGCCAGATCACCTATTCCCGGCGCGACCTCGACCGACTCGCCTACAATGACGCGGTCGGCTTCCTCGCCGCCGGCTTCCGGCCCGGACAGCGCATCCTCCTCACCTGCACCATCGACCGCTGCTTCATCGCCGGACTGGCCTACTACCGCGGCGTCGTCGCCATGGGCGGCGCCGCCATCCGCAACGGCCTCAACACCATCGACAGCCATGCCCAGATCATCGCCGCCCAACGCCCCCGGGGGATCGTCGGCGTGCCATCCTTCCTCGCCCGACTCGGCGACAGCCTGCGCGAACAGGGCGTCGACGCGTCCTGCATCGAAACAATCGTCTGCATCGGCGAACCCGTCCGGCGCCAGGACATGTCGCTGACGCCGCTGGGACAGAAACTGGAGGACTTCTGGCCACGGGCGGCCCATTCCACCTACGCCTCCAGCGAAATCGCCACCAGCTTCACCGAATGCCGGGAACGCTGCGGCGGCCATCCGCCAGCCGACCTGGCCCTGGTCGAGATTCTGTCCGACGACGGCCGCCCCCTGCCCCCGGGTGAAGTCGGCGAAGTCACGGTCACGCCTCTGCAGGTGGAGTCCATGCCGCTGCTGCGCTTCCGCACCGGCGACATCGGCTTCCTGCTTCCCGAGCCATGCCCCTGCGGGCGCGTCACGCCCCGGCTCGGACCCATTCTCGGGCGCCGGGCGCAGATGCTCAAGGTCCGCGGCACCACCATTTTCCCCAATGCCTTCTTCGCCGTGCTCGACTCCCTTGCCGGCGTGGCGGACTACTACCTGGAAATCACCGGGACCGGCCTTTCCGACGAGGTCGCCATCTGCGCCGCCGTGACCGATGGCGCGGCCCTCACGGCGGCGGAAATCACCGAGAAAGTCTATTCCCGCACCCGCATCCACGTCAAAACCACCCTGGTGCCGCCGGAACAAGCCCGGCAGCGCATCTATGGCCAATCCCGGAAACCGGTTCGCTTCTTCGACTACCGGAAAGGATGACCGCCATGTTCCATGACGCCCTCTTTGACTTCTCCGACCAGGACATCCACCAGGCCGCCGCCGACCACCGCCTGCTGGCGGTCGAAATCGAATTCAACCGCCTCTGCAATTACCGCTGCCCATACTGCTATGTCGGCGAAACATCGGCAACGGAAATGGACTCCAGCCTGGCTGACCAGGTCATCACCGACGCCGCCGCCCTCGGCGCCCAGAAAATCGTCGTGCTCGGCGGCGAACCGCTGCTCTATTCGCGCCTGTGGGAGAAGCTCGACCTGATCAACCGCCTCGGCATGGGCGCGGAAGTCTTCACCAACGCCTCGCTGATCGACGACGATGCCGCCGCCCGCCTCGGCCGCCGCGACTGCCGCGTCGTCGTGAAGCTCAATTCCCTTGACCCGGCCGTGCAGGAACGCATGACCGGCGTCCCCGGCGCCCTGGACAAGACCATGCAGGCTATCACACTGCTCCGGAAAAACGGCTTCGACCGGCCGGGACGCCTGGCCGCCAGCACCGTCATCTGCACCGACAACCTCGACGGCCTGACTGAGCTCTGGGCCTGGATCCGCGACGGTGGCATGCTCCCATATTTCGAAATCATGACCCCCCAGGGACGCATGCTCGAACACCCGGAACTGAACGTGACCACCAACCGCATCCGCACCCTGTTCCTGGAACTCCAGCGCCTTGACGCCGAACGCTACGGCCGACATTGGGACGCGCAACCGCCGCTGGTCGGCGGCAAATGCCTCCGGCATCTCTACTCCTGCCTCGTCAATCCCCAAGGCGACGTCATGCCCTGCGTCGGACTCAATGCCGTCATCGGCAACGTCGCCACCCAGCCGCTCGCCGACATCCTCGCCCGCAGCGCCCTCCTCAACGACCTGAAAAACTACCGCCAGAAAATCAAGCCGCCGTGCCGCGGCTGCGACCAGGCGGAAAACTGCTACGGCTGCCGCGGCGCGGCCTACCAGCTCACCGGCGACTACCTGGCCGCCGACCCGATGTGCTGGCGCAATGCAGACCGGCTGGCCGACATCACCTGCCTGCCCTGCTCCGCCCGACCCCTGATCCCGCACCAGCCGCCCATGGCCATGGTCGACAGCATCGCCTCAACCGGCGAAATCAGCCATATCCGCACCACCATCCGCGCCGACAACCGCTTCCTGGACGGCGACGGCCGCCTGGACCCCGAAGCCCTCCTGGAAATCGCCGCCCAGGCCTGCGCCGCCTTCAACTCCCTGCGCGACAACGGCGTCATCTCCCCAGGCATGCTCGCCGGCGCCACCAACCTCGTCTTCGAAGCCGAAGTCCAAGCCGGGGACGAACTCGACATCGCCGTCCGCGAAACCGCCGTCATCGACAAAATCCACCTCGTCGACTTCACCATCACCCGCCTGCCCGACCTGGCCCTGGCAGCCAGGGGAGAAATCAAGCTATGCCTATGGGAACCATGATGCGACACCGGACGCCAGGCGCCCTGGCGCTCATCCTGGCCAGCGCCCTCACCCTGGCCCTGCCGGCGCCTCAGGCCACGGCCGAAAACCCGCAGCCCCTCACCCCGCTTTTGCCCGGCCTGGACCACCTGAAAAAATCCGTGCTTCCCGTGCAGACCCTCCAGGCCGGCTTCACCCAGACCAGGACCCTGGCCGAACTGAGCCTGGAACTCAAGTTCACCGGCCGCATCGTCATGGAAAAGCAAGGCCGCCTGGCCTGGTTCGTCCACACCCCGCTGGCCTACGCCTGCATCCTGGAAAAGGGCCGCCTGACCCAATGGGACGGCGAAAGCAACCAGGTGCTGACCCTTTCTGAACGCCAGGCCCCCTGGCTCAAAGCCCTGCAGGAAGCCCTCGGCCACTGGCTCGGCGCCGACCTGGACGCCATTTTCCGGGACTTCACCCTCATCGGCGCCAGCGAAAAATCCCTCAGCCTGGCCCCGAAGACGCCATTTCTCCAGGACTTCATCAGAACGCTGGTGCTTTTCTTCACGCCAGACTTCAAGCAGGTCGACCAGATTCTGCTCTGGGAAGTCAATGGTGACAGCATGCTCATTCAATTCAACAATCCCGTCCTCAACCAGCCGATCCCGGAAGACACATGGCAGGTCCCGCCCAAACCCAAACAGCCGTGACCAGACTGCTGCTCCTGGCCATCCGCCAACGGCGCTGGCTGTGGACGGCGCTGCTGGCCAGCCTGGCCCTGGCCGCCGTCACCGTCAGCCGGACCCGCGCCAGCAGCAACCTGGCCGGACTCTTCCCCGCCGGCTCGGAAACAGCCCGAACCGCACAGGTCCTGGCCGACAGCGGCATGACCCAACGACTCTGGCTCGACATCCACGCCCCGGACCAGGCCGCCCTCGACGCCGCACTCCCCTGGCTGGACCAGACCGCCGCCAACCTGGCCGACATCCCAGGCGTCAGCCGCGTCGACTTCCGGTTCCGACACCAGCCCCTGACGCAGGCACTGGCGGAACTGACACCCTGCCTGCCGCAAATCATCCCCCCCGACCAGGAACTGCTGGCCCGCGACCCCGACCAGATCGCCGCCACCGCCTGGAAATTCCTCGCCCAGCCGACGGTCGGCGCCACCGCCATGCTCCGTGAAGACCCCCTGGGCCTGCGCGCCCGCGTCCTGAACCGGCTCCAGACCCTGCGCCGACTCTCCGGATTCACGTTCTCCGAAAACCATCCGTTCATGGCCACCCTGGACGGCACCCGGGCGGCCATGCTGCTCGCCACCGACATCCCCTACTCCGACGCCCCGGCCGGCCGACGCCTGCTCGCCGCCATTGAGGCTGGCCTGGCCGACGCCCCGGACGGCTTCCGCTGCCAAGTCATCGGGCCGCACTGCCACACCATCGGCAACGAAGACGTGCTGCGCCGCGACTTGACCGTGGTTTCCATCCTCTCCGCCGTCTTCCTGGCCGCCCTGTTTTTCATCGTCTACCGCGGCTCCGGCCAGGCCTTGTGGATACCGTTCTTTCCACTGGCCGGCTCGCTGCTGGCCACCGGCCTGACCAGCCTGCTCTGGCCGGAACTGTATCTCTTCGTGATCGGCCTCGGCGGGGGCCTGATCGGCCTGGCCGTCGACGGGGGCATCCACGCCTACACCGCCTTCCATGGCCGGATGGCGCCGCGACGCCTGGCCGGCCTGGCCGGGCCCCTGCTGGCCAGCACCACGACCTCCGCCGCCAGCTTCGCCGTGGTCATGACCACCGGCAGCCCGGCCATGCTGCAACTCGGTTTCTTCGCCGCGGCCGCACTTCTTGCCAGCCTGGCTCTGACCTTCTTCCTGCTCCCCACCGTGCTCCGGCCGACAACCAAAACCGCCCTCCCCGCCGTCCCAGTCGCGTCAACGCGCCGCGACCGGGTCGCCCTGGCCGGCTGGACCCTCGCCATGGCCCTGGCCATCGGCGCCCTCGGCACCCTGAAAACATCCTTCCGCTTCGAAGCCTTTGACGGCACTCCGCAACACGTTCTCGCCCAAGAAGCCGACTTCCAGGCCGCCTGGCAGACCGGCGCCCAACCAGCCATGCTGATCATCACCGGCGACATCGCCAGCCGGCTCGAAGACTGGCAGCAACGCCTGCAAGGCCTGGAGACCTTTGCCCCGACGGAGCTTTGGCCGGCACCCCATACCAGGGCCGCGCATCTCGCCCGCTGGCGCCAACTTGACCTCCAGACTCTGGAACGCCAGCTGGCCGAAGCCGCTCAGCGACGGGGCCTGCCAGCCTCCTTCTACAACCCGTTCTTCGCGGCCATCCGCCACGGCCTCGACTCCCCGCCGGCACAGCCGCCGCCCCTCATCGCCGCCGCCCTCGGCCTGATGCTCTCCGAACAAGCCGGTACGTTGTTCTTCGCGGACGCACCCGGACCCATCAGCCAGGTCCGCGCCGCCGCCAGACCCAACGAAGCCGGCTTTGCCATCGTCTCGCCGGAGGCTTTCCGGCAAATGCTGGCGGACGATTTCGCCGGCCGCCTGCTGCGCGCCCTGGCCGCGGCCGGCGGCACCGTCATTCTGCTGGCGACTCTGTTTCTGCGCTCCCTGCGCCTGACCGTCCTGGCCCTGCTGCCGGTCGTCACCACGGCCGTGGCCCTGGCCGGCTTTCTCGCCTGGACCGGCATCCCCCTCAATCTGATCATCGCCCTGGCCGGAGTCATTCTGACCGGCCTGACCATCGACTACGGCATCTTCGCCGTGCATGCCTTCAGGGAAGGTTCCGGCTCAACCATCCCGGCCGCGATGGCCATGTCCGCGGCCACCACCCTGTTCGCCACCGCCGCCCTGCTCTTTTCCAAACACCCGATTCTCTTTCATGTCGGCCTCACCCTCACCGTCGGCATCACCACGGCCGCCCTGACCGGACTCTTCGTCGTCCCGGCCCTCGGAAGACTCGGCCAATCCCAAAACCGCGGTCGGCTGTTGACATCCGGGCTGATTGCGGCAATATTACTCACCGGTTGCCGCAGCCTGACGCCAACGCCGGAGCAAGACCTGGCCGAACAACTCCGCCGGGAACTGCGGCTCTGGCAGGAACAGACCCCGCGACAGACCCGCTTCCAGGCCAAAACCACCTTGCGCAACGCCTTCGCCACCATCCCCATGCTCGTGGCCGGCGAAATCAACCTGGACCAGCAAACCATCACCCTCGCCGGATTTTCCCCCACCGGCGCCAGACTGTTCACCATGGCCAGCCAAAACGGCGACCTCAACCAGCTCGACATCACCAGCTTCTTCCCCAAAAAACACGCCAAAATCCTCCAAGACCTCCACCAGCACTTCTTCCACCTCTTCTTTTTCAACACCCCGGACCTGCCGGATGACTTCCGCCTTCGCAACCGGGACGTGACCTTCACCGGCCCCGGCCCGGAGGCGAGGCCCATCCACTACCGCTTCTCCGGCCGCCCCCTCGTCCTGGCCGCCAAGCGCCAAAAAGGCCGGCTGGCCACGCGCTGGCAATGCCAGTACCACACCATCGAACGCCTCGGCCGCCTTTGGCGGCCAGGCGCCGTCTCCGCCCGGCTGGCCGGTTCGGCCTTCCGCTGCGAAATCGACTTCATCCGCTTCACGACCCTGGCCCAGCCGCCTCCCTCCCCCAATCCCACCCCCAATCCCAACTGACCATGCCGGATTCCCCCATACGCCGGGCGCTGCGGCAACGCGCGCACGCCATCACCATCGCCGACGACCGCCGCAGCGGCCGGCTGGCCATCACTTTCGACCGGGACTTCCCGGGCTTTGACGGCCATTTCGCCGAACAGTCCATCGTTCCCGGACTCTGCTTCATCCAGCTTGCCGTCATCCTCATTGAGGCCGTCCGCAGCCGGCCATGCCGGCTGGTCAAAGTCATCCGCCTGAAATCGCTCAAGCCCATTCAGCCCGGCGAGGCCGTCGCCCTCCAAGTCACCAGCCGCCAAGACCAATGGCGAGTCATGACGACGGCGCCGACCGGCGAAACCGTCGCGCAAATGCTCATCACCGTGAAAGACGCATGAGAAGACAAAAACACTATTTTCACACCCACCCCGGCGACCCGGCACCGATCACCGCCACCGTGCAACGTCGACTGCGCTTCAGCGAGGT
Organism: uncultured Lentisphaeraceae bacterium; assembly: GCA_964407145.1. Classification (GTDB taxonomy): domain Bacteria; phylum Verrucomicrobiota; class Lentisphaeria; order Oligosphaerales; family Oligosphaeraceae; genus JAAZKI01. The sequence continues at coordinate 44,508 of CAYOUR010000001.1, forward strand.
CGACGCCCTCGCCATCGCCTGGCATGGCCGATTCCTGCAGTTCTTCGAAGACGCCCACACCGAACTGATGCACAAAACCGGCCTGACCTATCAGAACTACTTCCAACATGACGTCGGAGCCCCCATCGTCCAGGCCCATGTGGACTATTTTTCGCCGCTGCTGCTCGACGAAGTCTTCACCGTCCAGGCCACCCTGTTCTGGTGCGAAGGCGCCCGCCTGAATGTCGAATACCGCGTCACCAAGGCCGACGGCGACGTCGCCGCCACCGGCTTCACCGTACAGATGTTCTATGACCTGAATACCAAACAGCCATGCCTCCTGATTCCAGACCTCTTCCAGGAATGCCTCGACCAGTGGCGAAAGGGCGCCTTCCATGACTGATGTCTGGATCGAACACGCCGCCATCAAATCCGCCCTCGGCGAAGGCCTCGAACAAAATTTCGACGCCATGCTGGCCGGACGGACGGCCTTTTCCGCGCCGGCGCACTTCGACGGCCGGGGACGCCTGCTGGCCGTCTGCCACGACCTGGACCAGCCCGGCGACCAGCCGACCGGCCCGTCACGCGCCGAGACACTCCTGCTTCGCCTGCGACCGCAGCTTCCCGAACGCCTGCCGGAACGCCTTTACCTGGCCACCACGGTCGGCGCCATCGACCGGCTGGAGACCGCCGGCGCCCTGAAGCCCGGCGGCACCCCCCCGGAAACCAGCCGCGCCCTGCTCGCCGGCGCCCGGCGCATCTTCGCCGCCCGACAGGCCTGGCTGGTCGCCGCGGCCTGCTCCTCCGGCCAATACGCCATCACGGCCGCCACCACGGCCATCCGTCGCGGCCAATGCCGCGACGCCCTGGTCATCGGCTGCGACATGGCGAGCGAATTCGTGACGGCCGGCTTCGCCTCCCTCGGAGCGCTCACGGCCACGACGCCGCGCCCCTACAGCCTGGACCGCGACGGCATGGCCCTGGGCGAAGCCGCCGCGGCGGTCGTGCTGACCTCCAGGCCGGAACATCCGCGCGGACGCATCGCCGGCTGGGGCGAAACCGGCGATGCCGCCCACATCACGGCGCCGGACCGCTCCGGCGCCTGGCTGGCCAAGGCCGGCAAAGCCGCCCTTGCCGGCCACATCCCCGCCGCCGTCATCGGCCATGGCACCGGCACCGTCTACAATGACGAGGCCGAATTGAACGCCCTGGCCACCCTGTTTCCCGACGCCGCCCTGCCGCCGCTGTTCTCCCTGAAGGCGAACATCGGCCACACCCTCGGGGCGACCGGCGTTGTCCAGGCGATCATCGCCACGGTCGCCCTGCAGCGCCGCCAACTGCCGCCCCAAGCCGGACTGACGACTCCCGACCCCAGGGCGGCCGGTGCCGTCTCCACCGCCCCGGCCGCCCTTCGCCGCGGCGGCGTCCTTTCCCTCAATGCCGGCTTCGGCGGCATCAACCACGCGCTGCTGATTGCGGAGGCGCCATGAACATCATCGGCGAAGCCTCCATCACCCCCGGCCTGGCCGTCACCCGCCGCCGCGCTCTGCGCCTGGCTTATGACGACCTCGCCCATCTGCGCGACCAGATCGTCGGCCTGCCGCAATCACCGGTCCGCGACCTCGGCGACTTCCGCCGGGCCGGCCCCAATGCCAAGCGCGCCATCCTGGCCGCGCTCCTCGCCGCCGCCGACTGCGGCCCGGCCTGGCAGCCCGAAACCACCGCCGTGCTCGGCTGGAACGGCGATGGCTGCGCCACGGAAAACGCCCTGTTCTGGCAGGACTACACCGCCAATGGCCGAACCCAGGCCCGCGGCGCCCTGTTCGTGCCAACCCTCTGTTCTGTCCCATTGTGCGAAGCCGCCATCGCCCTCGGCATCCACGGCCCGGCCGTCTACCTCCAGGCCGAGGCCGACGCCCTGGCCGACGCCCTGGCCCTGGCCGACACCCCATTCATCATGACCATCACCATCACCGCCGACCAAACCACCGCCACCGTCCGGAAAACCGCCCATGAAGCTGAAACTGATATACCCGAAATGGCCTAAACTGCCCAACCAGCCGGAGTTCAACCTCCCGCCGGTCGGCCCCACCGTCTTCGCCGCCGCCTTGCCGCCGGAAGTCGACGTCGACTTCTATGACGAACACGTCGAGGAAATCAACTTCGACGCCGACTGCGACCTGGTCGCCATTTCCTGCATGCTGACCTGCCAGACGCCGCGGGCCTTCGAGCTGGCCGACCGCTTCCGCGCCGAAGGCAGGACCGTGCTCATGGGCGGCATCGCCATCATGCTCCATGCCGAAGAAGCCGCCCGACACGCCTCGTCCATCTTCCTCGGCGAAGCCGAAGGCCGCATGGCCGCCGTACTCCGGGACGTTGAACAGGGCCGGCTGCAAAAATGCTACAACTTCCTGCATGACTACCCCGACACCGCCCTGATCGGCCCGGCCCGGCGCGACATCCTCAAACACCACCTCTACAACTACCGCGGCGTACAGATGGTCGACCTCGTCCATGCGTCCCGAGGCTGCCGGTTCAACTGCTTCCCCTGCTGCACACCCTACCTCGGCGGCCGCCAATTCCGGCCACGCCCCATCGACAAGGTGGTCGAAGAAATCCAGGCCATCGACAACAACCGCCTCTTCATCGTCGACAACTCCCTCGCCCAAGACGACGAATGGGAGAAAAACCTGTTCCGGGCCCTGGCGCCGCTCCGGAAAAAATGGATCTCCCACCCCATCAAGGACGACCCCGAAATCCTCCGCCTGGCGGCCGAGGCCGGCGCCTGGTACGTCTACCAGGCCGTGTTCGATACCTCCAACTTCATCCGCGACCGCATCCGGCGCTACCAGGACCATGGCATCGGCGTGGAGGGGACCATCATCCTCGGCACCGACGACCAATCCCTGGACGACATCAAACGACTCGTTGACTTCCTCCTGAAAATCGACCTCGACCTGGCCGAATTCACCGTCCTGACCCCGTTTCCGCATTCGTCCATCGCCGCCAAACTGGCCGCCGAGGACCGCATCCTCCATCGCGACTGGAAACGCTACACCGCCGGCGAAGTGGTGTTCAAACCGGCCAAAATGACTGCCGATGAACTGCAGTGGGCCTACCAGTACGCCTGGGATACCTTCTACCATGACGCCAGCAAGGAATTCAAAATGGCCAAGCTCTACCTCGATGTCATGAAAAAGGAACGCGCTGACGGCAGCGCCCCCGACCTGCAGCTGACCCGGAACAAGTGGGGCCGCAAACCATGACCGGCCAACACCAGGGCGACGGCCGCCCCTGCTCTCCCGCCGCCAAATGAAAGTCACCATGCGCATCCTGCTCTCCGCCGCCAATTTCTGCGATTCGCCCTACGTCGTCTACCCCCTCGGCATCAGCGTGATTGCCAACGCGCTCCGCCAGGCCGGGCATGACGTGCGCCAGTTCGACCCGCTCGCCGCCGGCGACTTCCAGGCCGGCGCCCTGGCGCTGCTCCATGACTTCCAGCCCGAACTGCTCGGCATCAGCCTCCGCAACCTGGACGACATCGACAGCCGCCAGATCACCGACCGCCTGCTCGGCGACAGCCTCGAAACCATCCGCTTCTTCCGGACAGCCGCGCCCGGCGTGCCCATGGTCCTGGGCGGACCGGGATTCTCGCTGTACGCCGACGAAATCCTCCGCCTGACCGGCGCCGAATACGGCATCAGCGGCGAAGGCGAGGACGCCGCCGTCGCCCTGGCCAAACGCCTGGCCGCGGGCGAGAACGTCCCCCATGGCGTCATCCGGCAGCACAACCACACCCAGGCCGGCGCCTGCTATGACGACGCCATCGCCACGTTCTATGACGGTGAAACCCACCTGATCCCGGTCCAAACCAAGCGCGGCTGCCCGTTTCACTGCGCCTACTGCACCTACCCCCTCCTCGAAGGCCATGAACTCAGAACCAGAAACCTCGACGAAGTGCTCGCCGAACTGGCCGAAATCCACGCCAAATGGCCGGACGCCATGATCTACTTCGTCGACTCCGTGTTCAACGACCCCTCCGGACACTACCGGAAACTCCTCCACGCCATGCAAGCCCATGATCTTCAACTGTCCTGGACCGGCTTCATCACGCCGGCCAGCCTGAGCGCCGAGGACATCACCCTGATGACCCAAACCGGCCTGGTCGCCGCCGACCTCGGCGTCGACGCCGCCACCGACCAGACACTCACCGGCATCGGCAAGAATTTCGCCTTCGCGGACGTCCGCCGCTGCTGCCGCCAACTGCTGGACCATGGCGTCTCCGTCACCACCAACGTCATGTTCGGCGGCCCGGGTGAAACCTATGACACGGTCCGGGAAGGCATCGACAACCTGCTCGCCCTCGAACCGGCCTACTCCGTCATCTTCGCCGGCATCCGCCTGCTCCATGGCGCCCCATTGCTCGAAACAGCCCGCCGGGAAGGCAAGATCCCACCGGACTGGAACGGCATCGGCGCGCTCTACTACTTCGCGCCAGGACTCGACCCGGACCGCCTCCACGACCTGCTCCTGGACGGCTTCCGCAACAGCCGCTGCTGCATCTACCCGCCAGCCAGCCGCAACCGCGACATCCAGAGGATCCATAAATTCGGCTTCCTGAAGCTCCGCAACCTGAAACTCGGCCAGTCATGACCCGCTGCCTCTGCGCCATTCCCGTGTACAACAACGCCGCGACCGTCGTCGATGTCGCCCGGCGCTGCCGACGCCGCCTGCCAGACGTGCTGGTCGTCGACGATGGCAGCACTGACCTGACGGCCGACCACCTGGCCGACCTGGCCGCGGCGGATGTCAGCCTGCGACGCCACGACCGCAACCGCGGCAAGGGCGCCGCCATCCTCACCGCCCTGGACACCGCCCTCGAACGCCAGGCCGACTACCTGATCACCATCGACGCCGACGGCCAGCATTTCCCCGAAGACCTGCCCGCTTTCCTGGCCATCCTGGACCAGGAGCCGGAAGTGCTCCTGGTCGGCTGCCGGACCTTCGATGACAGCGTGCCCGGCAAAAGCAGATTCGGCCGCGCCTTCGCCAACTTCTGGCTGAAGCTGGAAACCGGCGTCGACTGCGGCGACTGCCAAAGCGGCTTCCGGGCCTATCCGGTCAAGGCCATCAGCCGGCTGCGCTGCCGCAGCCGACGCTATAACTTCGAATCAGAGGTGCTGGCCCGGGCGGCCTGGGGTGGCGTCACCATCAAAGACACGCCGGTGGCCGTGGCCTACCCGAAAAACCGTGTCAGCCATTTCGACCCCTGGCGCGACAACCTGCGCATCTCGCTCATCCACGCCTGGCTGATCTGCCTGCGACTGCTGCCCTGGCAGCCGCGCCGGGTTTCCATCCTGCCGCCTCCGCCGCCACCCGTCATTGAGCTGTTCCGGCACCCGCTCAAAAGCCTCGGACGCCTTCTCCAGGAAAACCTGACCCCCGCCGGCCTGGCCGTCTCGGCCATGCTCGGAACCTTCCTGGCGGTGCTGCCGATCCCCGGCTTCCACATGCTCGCCATCGCCTATTTCTGCACCCGACTGCATGTCAACGCCGTCCTGGCCCTCGCCATCCAGAACCTGTTCATGCCGCCCTTCACGCCGTTCCTCTGCATCCAGCTCGGATTCTTCCTCCGCCATGGCCAGTTCTGGACCGAACTGACCACCAGGAACGTCCTGCACGAGCTGCCCCAGCGGCTGTTCGAATGGCTGCTCGGCAGCCTCATCCTCGCACCCCTGTTCGCGATGATCGCCGGCCTTGTCGTGTTCCTCGCCGCCACCCGCCTGCAGCCACGCCGCCAGTCACGGCCGCCGACAAGCCCGGCAACAACCCGCCCCGACACCACCCCGCCGAAGGCCAGCCATGCCCGCCAGCCATCATGACAACCTCAGCGCCAGCCGCGGCAACGCCTTCGGCTTCTGGTTCTTCCGGACCATGCTCCGCTGCGCCGGACTGAAAACAACCTGCGCCGCCGTCTGGCCCATCGCCTTTTTTTATGCGCTCACCGACCGTCAGGCACGCAAAAGGGCATTATCTTATCTGCAACGACGCTTCCCCGACGCCGGCCCAGCCGCCATGTTCCTCCATACCTGGCGGCTGTTCACCGCCCAAGGCCAGGCCCTGGTCCTGGCCCGTTACCTGTCAACCCCCAATCCCGACATCGCCTTCCTGGAGGAAAACCGCCCGGCCATGGCCGGGCTGCTCAGCCGGCCGGGCCAGGGCATCATCATCGTCACCAGCCATTTCGGCTGCTGGCAGGCGGCCATGGCCGCCCTCGCCGGCTTCAACCGCTACGTCAATCTCCTCGTCCAGACGGACCGCCGCATCGACGTCGAAAAGCTCATGGCCGTCTCCAGCCATCGTGACCTGTTCCGACAAATCCTGGCCGGACATGACGCCGGCGGCGGACTGCTGGAATGCCTGCAGGCCCTGCAACGCGGCGAAATCGTCTGCATCATGGGCGACCGCACCGCCGGCGCCGAAACCAAGACCGTCTCCGCCGACTTTCTCGGCGCACCAACCCACTTCCCCCTGTCCCCCTGGACCCTCGCCGCCCGCAGCGGCTGCCCGGCCATCGTGTTTCTGATCGCCTTCAAAATTGCCAGGCGGCAGTTGCTGTTCCATTTCAGCGACCCGATCAGCCCGGCCGCCAACCACAACCACCGACTGGCGCCCGAAGACGTGAAGCATGATGTCGAAAAATACGCCGCCGAACTCGAACGGATGACCATCCGCTTCCCGTACCAGATGTTCCGCTTCGAACCATGACCGGCAACCTCATGCGCATACTATAAAGGAAACCACCGTGGACGAAAAAACCGCCAGCTTCCGCCGCGACTTCAAGGCCAATCTGATCGAATGGCTCCAGATCGAAGACAAGACCCCAGACGACATCATCGACGACCAGCCCCTGTTCGGCGAAGGCCTCGGCCTCGACTCCCTCGACGCCGTCGAAATCGTCATCATGCTGCAACGCAAATACGGCATCAACCAACGCGAGGTGGACCAGAAACGCGAGGTCTTCGCCACCTTCGCCACCTTGAGCGACTTCGTCCAGGAACGGAGCGGCCGGGAATGAATGCCTGCATCTCCGGCTTCGGAGCCGTCTCCAGCCTCGGCGTCGGCCTGGCCGCCACCCGCCAGGGACTCTACGCCGAACCAAGACTGCCGAACCTGCCCACCAGGGTCGACACGTCGCTGCCGCTGCCAGTCTTCGAAGTGCCGCTGCCCGGCGAGTCAGGACAGCCCGGCGGCTTCACCAACACCATGCTCGGACTGGCTCTCGACGAAGCCCTGGAACAGGCCGGACTGACCAGGACCGCGCTCGCCGGCCGCAAGGTCGGCGTCTGCATCGGCACCACCGTCGCCTGTCAACTCAACAACATTCCCTTCTATGACGACCTGCGTTCCGGCCGGCCGGCCGATGCCGGACTCTTCCGCCAATACGTCGTCTCAGCGCCGGCCGAATGGCTGCGCCGCGACCTGCGCCTGACCGGCCCGGCCCTCAATGTCTCCACCGCCTGCGCTTCCGGCGCCGACGCCATCGGCATCGGCGCGCTCTGGCTGGAACAAGGCGCCTGCGACCTCGCCATCGTTGGCGGCGCCGATGAACTGAACAAAGTCCCGCTGGACGGCTTCCACGCCCTGGGCATCTGCTCGCGCCAGCCGTGCCGGCCGTTTGCCGCCGACCGCGACGGCCTCAACCTGGGCGAAGGCGCCGGCATCCTGATTCTCGAAAGCTCCGAACACGCCCGCCGACGCGGCCATGCGCCGCGACACGCCCTGACCGGCTTCGGCAAAGCCGCCGACGCCTTCCACATCACCCAGCCCCACCCGGACGGCATCGGCCTGGAAATCGCCATCGGCAACGCCCTTCGCCAGGCCGGAGCCACCCCGGCTGGCATCGCCTTCATCAATGCCCACGGCACGGGCACCGACGTCAACGACCGGGTCGAAGGCCAGGCCCTGGCCCGCCTCTTCCCGCCTACCCTCGCCTACATGTCAACCAAATCCCTGGTCGGACACACCCTGGGCGCGGCCGGCGCCCTGGAAGCGATCTTCACCTGCCTCATGCTGGAAACCGGCATTGCCGTGCGCAACCACCGCTGCACCCGCTGCGCGGAAGACATCCCAGTCCGGCCCCTGCAAGCCGACCTGGCCTTCGGCGGCGACCTCGCCCTGTCGACGTCGCTGGCCTTCGGCGGCTCCAACACCGCCCTCGCCATCAGGAGGATATGCTGATGTACATCGAAAATTTCGTCGCCTACGCCAACCAGGCCCTCCCCGGCTTTGAACGGCTCACCCCCGAACAGCTCAAACACACCCGGGAACGCGCCGCACTCCGCCGGGCCGACCGCTACACCAACCTGATCGTGCTGGCCGCACTCCAGGTCCTGGGCGAAGACACCCCGGACGACAGCCTGGCCCTGATCACGGCCACGGCCTTCGGCACCCATCGGACAACCTTCTCCACCCTCGACGACATCCTGGACTTCCCGGAAGCACAGATTCTCCCGACCAGGTTCTCCCACTCGGTGCACAACGCGGCGGCCGCCTACGTCGGCACCGCCCTCAAGCTGCATGGACCGGCCGTCGCCCTGGCCGGCTTCGACCAGGTGCTCTATGAAGCCCTCGACCTGGCCAAGACTTTTTTGCACGGCGGACTCTGCACCCGAGCCATGGTGATCGCCGCCGAGGAAAAAGCCCTGCTGACCGAAAAAGCCCACGACTTGTGGCCGGAACGGTTCCCCGCCGAAATGCCCGAAGGCGCCGTCGCCTTCCTGCTCTCCTGCTCGGCGGAACACAATCGCCGCGGACGCCTGATCCTGAACCCCGACTCTCGACTCCGCCCCGCCGCACCCTTCACCTTCGGCGGCGATGCCACGCTGTTCCAAAACCTCGCCACCGCCAATCCCAGCAGCGAACACCACTTCTGAAACAAACCTTGAATTCGACCCCGGCCGCCAAACCGCAACTGACAACCACAAGGAAACGGCCCCGGCTAAACCGCCGGCCGCCTGCTTCAACTCCGCACGTCCCAACTCATCCCAACTCATCCCAACTCATCCCAAGAGATTCCAGCACGCCCCTGCACCTTCTCATGCCAACCCAAGTCCGCCCATTCACCGTGCTTCTGCTCGCCACCTGGCTGTCCTTCCTGCCAGCAATGGCGGCGCAGGGCATTGACTATGCCGACCGCGCCAACTGGACCCTGCGGCCAGCTGACAGCCAGACACCGCACCCGGTTGACGTCTTCTATGTCTATCCAACCATGGTGGCGGACCGCGAACACCCGCTGATGGACTGGAGCCAGCCCGGCGTCCGCATCAAAACCGAGCGTTTCGCCACGGCCCAGCTCGTCGGCTTCGCCGCTTTCGCCAACCTGTTTGCGCCCTTTGTCCGCCAACTTGAGTTCGGCCGCGCCCTGGCCGAACTCAGCTCGGCCGCGCCCGGCTCGCCGACCGGAGAACCCGCCCAGGACTCGGCCATGCTGACCGGAGTCCTGGACACGGTCGACGCGTTCGCCTTCTACCGGCAGCACCTGGGCGGGGGCCGGCCCGTCATCCTGCTCGGTCACAGCCAGGGCGCCTTCGACCTGCTGGAACTCCTGGCCCGGCGCAGCGATTTATGCGCCGGAACCGGCCTGGTGGCCGCCTACCTCCCTGGCATCCCCCTTGACCCCGGCGCCGTCCAGCGCCGGTTCGGCAGCCGCATCATCCTCGCCAAAGGCCAAAATGACTGCGGCGTCATCGTCAATTGGAACACTCAGAGCCCAACTGCGTCAAACCCCATGTTCACCCGGCCAGCCGGCGCCTGCATCAACCCCCTGAACTGGCGCACCGACAATACCCCCGCCGCGAAGACGGAAAACCTCGGCGCCATGTTCTATGACTACAAGGACAACACCTCGCGGACCTGGACGCATTTCTGCGGCGCCGCCATCGACCTGGCCGCCGGAGCGCTGATCGCCAACCCGCCGCCAGGCAATTGGGACATGCACGGCCGGATGGGCCAGGGCGTGTACCACGTCAACGACATCTTCTTCTACTACGAAAACATCGTCCGCAACGCCCGGGACAGATTCGCGTCCTGGCAGCTGACCCACGCCAACCCGATACAGCCTTGACCCCCCCCAATCCAACCTGCGGCCGTCATTTGACCCAACGGCCGCCCGGCTGCCCCCACATCAACACCCTTTAAACACACCCGGCCCGACGCCCCGGCCGGCCACACCGCCATGCTCTTCTCACGTCAACTGCGCAGTGCCATATTCCTGCTTGGCGCCGCCGCCGGCCTCGGCCTGCTCAGCGGCTGCCTGCATCTGGAGCAAAAACTCCACTTCCAGCGTGACGGCAGCGTGGTGGCCACCTACCATTACGCCATCCCCAGCGCCATGCTCCCGGCCCTGACCGCCGCCCAGGAAGCCATCGAACAACAACAGCAACAACAGCAAAACGACGGCAACAACGGCAACAACGCGCCGGCCCGGCCCCTGAACTGGTTTCTCAATGAACATGCCGTCCGCGACTTCTTCACCCGGCCTGGAATCGAAGTGCGCCAGTACCGCCAAACCGAACGCGACGGCCAGACCCGAGTCCAGATCATCATCCTGGCCCTGGACGGCGCCCGCGCCGTCAACACCGGCCTGTTCGGCACCATGAGCATGACCAGGCAGGAGAACGGCCATGCCGCCCTCACTGTGGAACCGCCGGGCAACAACCTCCCCTGGACCAGGACGCAAACTGAACGCCTCCGCCAACTCTGCCCAGACCTGAAACTGGTCTTCACCATCACCGCGCCGGCTGACATCATCACCACCAATGGCGCCCTGACCGAAGCGCGAACCGCGACCTGGACTTTTGCCGACGATGGCGTCAACAACAGCCCGTTCGCCATCATCCCCGCCCTCAAAGCCACCTGGTAAACCCATCCACCACCACCACC
>CAYOUR010000002.1:0-53408 GCA_964407145.1 uncultured Lentisphaeraceae bacterium
AGCCATCAGGCTGCCGTATGCAGTCCAGCCTTCAGGCTGCTGTATGTAGTCCAGCCTTCAGGCTGCCGAACATAGCCATGGCTCAATGGTCAATCAGTGACCGACTACACGTCTTGGCTTTCCTGCCGGTCTTGTGCGGCCCGGCAAAAAACTGGCCGACGGAACGCAGGTGGTTCCGTCGGCCAGGGTGGAGGCGGTCATTTGTCCCGGTCAATGAGACCGGCGGCTTTCGCGGCGTTTGACCTCGCTCGGTTTTTCATAGTGGCGGCGGTTGCGCAGCTCCTTCATCGTACCTTCCTTGTCCATCTTCTTCTTCAGACGGCGAAGGGCGCGTTCGATCGGTTCGCCTTTACGGCATTTGATGTCTGACATGTGTTGCTCACCCCCTTTGCTCGTCTTTGCTGGTGGAAAATGAAAAAAAAACAGGTGTCCTCAAGATGAGCCTGATGAAAGATCATACTATAAATGTCGACTCGCGGAATACAATTCAGCGGACGTTGTTTTTCACCCATTGGCGGGCGAACGCCAGGATTTCGAGGTTGAGGGGAATCAGTTTCGGTTTTTTGGCGAAGTTCGCCTCCAGGGCTTTGGTGAAGGCCTGCTCCGGGAGCCTGGTGATGCCCAGTTCGAGCATGACGCCGAACATGATGGTGTTGGCGGCCTTGCCGGAGCCGGCCTGCTCCGCCAGGTCCTGGGCCGGGACGGCGACACCCTTGACGCCGGCCGGCATTTCGACTTCGCCGATCTGGGCGTCATACATGATGATGCCGCCCGGCTTGACATCGTTCTTGAAGCGTTCGAACGAAGGCCGGTTCATGGCCACCAGCAGATCCGGATGGTAGACCACCGGCGAGCCGATCGCCTGCCGGGAAATGATCACCGAGCAGTTCGACGTGCCGCCGCGCTGCTCCGGACCGTAGGACGGATACCAGGAGACCTGCTTGGCGGCCGCCTGCGCGGCCTCGGTCAGCATGATGCCCAGGCTCAGCACGCCCTGGCCGCCAAAGCCGGAAATCTTCACCTGCGTCTCCGGAAAATCGCCGTCGTCATGCCGGATGGGCGGCGGGATGGCGGCCAGGTCGAACAGGGCGTCCAGGCTTGCCTTGGTGAGGTCGCTGGCCGCACGCTCGATGGGCTCCGCCTCCGCCGTCCGGTCGCGGAAGTTGCCCAAGGGGAATTCGCGGGCCATCTGTTCGTTGATGAAGTCGTTGTTGCCCACCGAGGACTGGCCCAGGTTGGTCGGGCAGGGTGAAAGCACTTCGACGAAGGTGTAGCCTTTGCCGTCGCGCTGGATTTCCAGGGCTTTGCGCACGGCGCGCCGGGCGTTGCGGATGTTCTTGGGGTCGGACAGGGCCACGCGTTCGACATAGACGGGGGCCTGGAGGCTGCTGATCAGTTCACACATGTGCAGCGGGTACCCCTGGGTCAGGGGGTCGCGGCCGTTCGGGCAGGTGACGGTTTTTTCGCCGATCAGCGTGGTCGGCGCCATTTGGCCGCCGGTCATGCCGTAGACGGTGTTGTTGACGAAAAAGACGGCGATTTTCTCGCCGCGGTTGGCGGCCTGGAGGGTCTCGTTGAGGCCGATGGAGGCCAGGTCGCCGTCGCCCTGGTAGGCGATGACGACGGCGTCGGTGGCGCGGGACACGCCGGTGGCCACGGCCGGGGCCCGGCCATGGGCGACCTGGATGTTGCCGGTGTCGAAATAGTAGTAGGCGAACACGGCGCAGCCGACCGGGCTGATGGTCACGGTGCGGTCCTGGAGGCCGAGGTCGGCCAGCGCCTCGCCGAGCAGTTTGTGCAGAATCCCGTGGCCGCAGCCCGGGCAGTAGTGGGTGGCGGACGGGGCCGGGTTGTTCTCGCCCTTGCGGGGGAACTCGCGGTAGATGCCTTTGGTGCGGATGATTTTCTCGGTCATGGTGGTCACCTCTTACTTGCCTGCGACGTCGTTGATTTTGTCCATCACCTGGTCGAGGGTGATGAGGTTTCCGCCGAGTCGGCTGACCAGTTCGACGGGCCGGCGGCAGGCGATGGCGAGCCGGAGATCATCGGCCAGCTGTCCATTGCTCATTTCGACGGCGATGAAGGTGACCGGCTTGTCGGCCAGGGCATGGATCTGCGTTTTCGGGAAGGGGAACAGGGTCTGGGGTCGGAACAGGCCGACCTTCAGGCCCTGGCGCCGGGCGTTGTCCATGGCGGTTTTGGCAATGCGCGAGCTGATGCCATAGGCGACCAGGACGATGTCGGCATCGTCGGTATGCTGCTGTTCGCAGCGTGATTCGGTGCGTTCAATGGCGGCGTATTTTTCCTGCAGGTGGTTGTTGAAGTCTTCGAGCTGGGCGAAATCCAGGAAGATGCTGGTGACCAGGTTGGGCCGTGTTTCGGCCGTGCCGCTGACGGCGCGGGCGGTGTCCGTGGCGGGGGTGACGGCTTGTTCGGGGAAAGTGAACGGCTCGATCATCTGTCCGAGCACGCCGTCGGCCAGGACATAGACCGGCGTGCGCCATTTGTCGGCCAGTTCAAAGGCCAGCATGGTGCAGTCGCACATTTCCTGGACGGAATTGGGGGCGAGGACGATGTTCTTGTAGTTGCCGTGGCCGCCGCCTTTGACGACCTGGTTGTAGTCCGACTGTTCCGGGCCGATGTTGCCCAGGCCGGGTCCGGCCCGCATGATGTCGACGATGACGGTGGGCAGTTCGGCGCCGGCCAGGTAGGAGACGCCTTCCTGCATCAGGCTGATGCCGGGGCCGGACGAGGCGGTGAACACGCGGTGTCCGGCGGAGGCGGCGCCATAGCACATGTTGATGGAGGCTTCCTCCGACTCGGCCTGCAGGAATTTGCGTCCCAGCGGCGGGTAGAGGCGGGAGGCTTCGTGCAGGATTTCGCTGGCCGGCGTGATCGGGTATCCGAAGAAGCAGTCGGCGCCGGCGTAGAGGGCGCCGATCACCACCGCGGTATTGCCTTTGATGAGTTTTGTTGCCATGTTGTTGCCCAAGCTGGTCTATGGTGGGGGGTGAAGGTGGGTTGGTCAGGATTTTTTCGGCGGGATGTGGATTTCGATGGCGTGCGGTTCCGGGCAGGTATAGAAGCAGGTCGCGCAGCCGATGCAGCCGTGTCCGAGATAGATGGCGGCGTGGTATCCGCGTTCATTGAGGACATCGCCGATGGCGAGGACCTTCTGCGGACAGGCCGCAACGCAGCGGCCGCAGGATTTGCATTCCAGTGGATTGATGACGGGGTAGGGCTTGGTCTTGTCTATGTCCATGGCGCAACGGCCTCCTGTGGATGACGTCCGGCAAAAACCGAACGGCGGCAATTGCCGGGTCTGAGCAGGATTCCCGACAACGCCGCTGGTGGGTGAAAACGCAACAGAATAGGATATACTATAGCATCAAAAGGCGTTTTGGAAAATCGGCTGCTTCTATTCGAACCACCGATGGATACCGATGTTGTCAGGCCATCAGCGGCTCCGGCTGGTTATGGACACCGATGGACACCGATGGACACCGATGTTGTCAGGTCATCAGCGGCTACGGCTGGTTTCGGAGGGCCGGCGAGGGCCCCGGCGCCAGCTGGAAGGTCTCGCGGCAGGAGAAGGTCTGGCCGGGCTGGAGGGTGACCGGCCGGTAAATCCATTCCTGGGTCGAGGTCGTCTGGCCATTGTACAGATAATAGGCCAGGAGTGCCTGGTGGTCCGTGGTTATGGCGAGGTGGACATTGCTGCCGGTGAAGTCGACGAAGGCGGGGCCGGGAACGGCCCGTTCGGCGATCAGGGCGCGGGGGTTGCCCAGGTCTTCCGGGCGGCCGGCGCGGCTCAGGATGAAGGTCGAGTCCTGCTTGCGGTCGGCGGCCAGGTAGCCGTTGGCGGTGGGGAAGCGGAACTCGCCGTCCAGGAGGGTGTTGGCGATGTTTCCGGGGTTGATTACGTTTCTCGTCCAGAAGGCGATGTCGAGTGGTTCGCGGCCGGTGTTGGCCAGCACGTAGTCGACGGTGAACGAGGTGGCGTCGGCCGGGACGGTGAAGGTCTTGTCCAGCTGGAGCGGGACGGCTGCGAAGGCGCGGCGCAGGGTGAGGACGGCGTTCCGGTCGCGCAGGGCGCTTTCCAGCACCTGGCAGGGTTGCTGCGCCGAGGCGTCGGAGCGGGCCGCCTTGGGCGTCCACAGGCGGCTGTCGGCCAGGACCTGGCCGCGGCCGGGGTCCGGGCAGAGACGGAGGCCGTTGGCCTGCCAGTCCAGGAGGGCGCCGCCATGTTCGGCATTGACGAACAGCTTCTGGTGCGGGGTGAGGATGGCCAGGTCCAGGCTGCCATCGCCGTCAAGGTCGGTGAAGGCCAGTTCGAGGCCGTCGTTTTTTTGGGGCTGGAAGGCGCTGGGCGCCGGACCGCCGGTGAAGGCCTGGGCATCACGCTGCCAGGCCGTCTGGATGGCGTCCTGCGGGGGCGCCGGAGTGAAGCCGGCGGTGTCGGCGGCCGGCGCGAATTCGAGCAGCCGGGCGTCGCGCGGCGGCACGGTCACGGTCACGCGGCCGGCCGCGGCCGGGACCGTGAAGACGGTTTTGCTGACATGGTCGCGGATGACGGCCTGGGACCAGGGCTGTTCCAGGGTGATGTCGACGTAGGCGGTCAGTTCCGGATGATGATTGAGCAGGGAGACGAGGCGGCCCTGGCCGTGTTCGCGGGTGATGTGCCGGAAGGACTGTTCCCAGCGCGGGTAGCTGATGGTCATGTCCTGGCCGCCGACGGAAGTGGTGACCGTGCGGTAGGGCCGGGGAGTCACAGCCGGGCCAGGCACGGTCCGGCCGTCGAGCAGGTAGTCCTCGACGGCGGCGACTTCCGCCATGGCTTGGTCGGCCGCCAGGTAGAACATGGCGTCCAGTCGTTCGCCGGGATAGATGGACACGCCGGGGCAGCCGGTGACGGCGGCGTTCAGGCACATCATGCGGAAGCGCGGCGGGGTCAGCACCTCGTCCCGGGTCAGGTAGGTCCCGGCGCCGTCGACCGCGACAATCGGGTAGTACGGCTTGGCCAGCGCGTCCAGGCCGACGCGCATCATGTCAAACGCCTCGGCGTCGAGGATGTGGTAGTAGCTGGCCAGGTGCATGTCCTGGTACTTCTCGTTGCGCAGGGCGTCCTTGGCAATGGCGTAGAACCGGTTCTGGTAGTCCGGCCGGGTGTAGTCGACGACGTAGTTGTAGTCGCCGATGAGCAGGAACGGAAAATGTTTTCTGGCCACGTCGAAGACCATCTTGACCTTTCCCATGGCGTTGTCGACCCGGAAATCCCGCCATTGTTCGGCGTATTGGCGTTTGATGGTCGCGGCGTCGGGGGCCTGTTGCAGGCCGATGCGCCGGGCGAAGTTGGCGCGGCAGCGGTCGCAGAAGCACCAGTCCATCGGCGCCCAGTCTTCGCTGTCCATGATCAGGACGTCGCCGGGCCGCGGGTGCCGTCGCCGGATGCCGTCGAGGATCATGGCGTCCCGCTGTTCGGTGAAGGACGGGTCGTTGACGATGTATTCGGGGCACAGGCGGTTGATTTCCTTGCCGGTGACATCCACGACGCGGACCTTTTCCGCGCCTTCCGGGATGTATCGGTCGGAGAGTGAACCGGCCAGTTTGAAGCGCCAGCCGCGTTGGGCGAGCAGGGCGCAGATTTCGGCGTTGCGCGGGTTGTCGGCATAGCGGATGTACCAGTTGTAGCCGGCTTCCTCGATGCATCGCAGGGAGGCGAGCAGCACGTCGTCCCGGCTGAGGGCGACGTCTTCGTAGTTCCAGCGGAAGAACTGGAAGCGCTTGGGATTGGGGGTGCTGGGCATGGGCGGGAGGATGTTGAGCCGGAAGGATTCCTCGCTGTCGGCCAGGCCGTCGTTTTCCAGGTGCCAGAAGACCAGGTGGCCGTGTTTGACCGCCTCGGGTGATTCCGGCATCAGGGCGAGGACGACGCGTCGCTGGTAGGCGTATTCGCCGGGGCGTGCCAGGCGCATGCCCTTGGGGTTTTCCAGTCGCCAGCGCCGGTAGTTGCCTTCCGGCCTGGTCAGGGGCTGGCTGGTGAAGGGCTCCGGGCGCCACTGGGCGGGATGGCTGGTGAAGGCGTCGGCCAGGCGCACATCGGCGGGCAGGTCGAGGACCAGGGCCGGCTTGACCAGCTGCGGGCCATTGCCCTTGAAATGGAACGTCAGTTTGGTGGGGCTGTCGGCGAAAGTGTTGAACTGCGGCGGTCCGCCCAGTTGTTCCGGCGAGGTGGAGACGGGGAAGACCTTCGCCTCGATCTGACGTTCGCGCAGGCGCAGGGCGCCAGCGTCGTCCTGGCCTGGCAGAAGGGTCACCCCGGCAAACCAGACGTCGCCGGCGCCGCTGTTCAGAAGCAGGATGTTGACTTGCCGCGCGGCGGCGGGCAGGGCGAAGGTGCTGTCCATCGTGAACCAGCTGTCACGGCGGACGGCGGGAGCGAGGATTTCGCCGAGCACCTGGCCGCCGGCGTCCAGACATTCCAGGCCGAGGACGGCTTCGCCGGCGCCCGCGGTCCTGGCTTCCGCCAGCAGGCGGACGGCGCCGGCGCCGGGCAGGGATTCGGGCCATGGTGCGGTCAGGCCGGAAAGGGCGGCGCCGGCCGACCACTGTTGGCGGACTGCCGTCCGCCCGTCCAGGGATTCGATGGCGACGGACGAGACGTTTTCATTGCCGTGGTACTTTTTTTCCAGCCAGGGGTCAGGCAGTCCGGTGCGCGGGTTGACCGCGCCGGTGAAGTCGATTTTGGCGGTGGCGTTTTCGGGTGCGGCGGTGTCGTCGCCGGGTATGGGCAGGAGGAGCTGTGCGTCGTCGATCCAGAGGGTGCCGGCGCCGCGCAGGCGGAAGGAGAAGGTGATGGCTGTGGTGCCGGGGTTGAATTCCAGGTCATGGGTGACGGTCTTCCAGTCGAAGGTGCCGCGGTGGTTGCCGGTGTTGACCCATTGTGTCCTGGCTTTTTCCTGGTTGGCGGTGGTGATCACCAGGCAGGCGACGCCCTGGACCGCATGGGCATAGAAACGGCAGGAGACCCGGCCCTGGACCGGCGTTGCCAGCGGGGCGGCCAGCCGGACCGTCTGGGTGAGCGTGGCGCTGTCGCGGTCGGCTTGGGTGATGTCGATTTTGACGGCGCGGCCGCCCGAGGCGTAGAGGCGGTCATCGAGCGAGATGCTGCCCTGGACCGTGGCCGGCACCCCGCGGTTCCAGCCGCCGGCAAAACCGGTCCTGGCATCGACTTCCTCAAACCCGGGATTGGTCAGCTTCGCCATGGCGGTGACGTCTTCGGCGGAGGAGGGGTGGCAGACTGCCAGGGCGGCTGCCAATGCGCCGGCCAGCAGCAGAGATTGACTCAACGGCAGCCGTCGCGGAAGGTAAGGATTTTGCATGATTTTTCGCAGTGGTTGAGGTTGGATTTGTGCAGATGGACGGTGGCGGCGGAAAATCGCAGTCGGCCCGGAAATTTTATGGCGAAGCCAACATTCAACGTGGTCCTGGCCGGCATGGCTCTTCGGCTTCCAAGGCAATGCTCTTCACTGATGCGTAACCAGGGCTGGAAACATGGGACCCATAGGACAGTGGAATGGGACGTATAGGACCTATAGGACGTATGGGACGGTGGAATAGGACAATAGGACAAATATGCACTTGGTTTATTGAAGTCGCCCAAAGCCATACTGAACCCTTAAGCAAGGAGTATGGGGCTTCCAAGGCAACATGTTTGGGGAATTTGTTGGGGTTTGGTCGACTTCAAGGAGTAAAAAGTGTCAGACGGTATCAAGGCGCCTGCTGTGCGCGGGGCTATCTGGCCTGGACCACGGCGAAGCGGTGTCGCCGGAAATGGGTCAGGAGGCTTTCCCGGCCGACCAGATGGCCGGCGCCGACGGCGACCAGGATGCGGCGGCCCAGCCGGTTCTGGTGTTCCAGTTGCGAAAACCAATTGCGGTTGCGCTGTTGCAGCATCTGCTCGCGTTGGTCCGGTTGTCCGGCAAAGCTGCGGCCGATGAGTCGTGCCAGGGGCTGGGCTGCGCCCTGGCGCCAAAGGGCCAGCAGGCGCCGGGAGAAGTCCGGCATGGCGTCGAGTTCATCAAGCATGTTGAGGATCAGGGCCTCGTCGGAGCCGGCCTGGATGGACGCGAGCAGGTCGAGCTGCTGTTCCGGCGTTTCCAGGCAGAGAGTCTCCTTGGCGTCAGCGGCCGTGCGGCTGAACAGGAATGAATCAAGGCCGAGGGCCGAGGCCAGGCCGGAGCGACGCAGGGCGGTTGAGGTCAATGTCGAAGCGCAGTACCAGGGAGCCAGGGTGCTGATCAGCGCCGCGGAATAGCCCAGTTTGGCGGCTGCGGCCTGCAGGCGTTCCCAGGTGGTGGCGGTCAGTTTTCGGGGCAGGGCGTCTTCGGGCGGCAGGGCACCGCGCTGCCCGATGGCGGCGGCAAAGGCCGGGGCCGATATCTGCCGCAGGTCGGTCTCAAAGGCCACCAGGTCGGCGGCGGCATAGGCGCCCTCGACCGTGTCAGGCAGGGGGTACATGTCCGGGGCGCCGAAATGCAGCACGCCGAGAAAGGCGATTGGCGGCCGGCCGGTCCGGGTCGCCGTCCACAACAGCGGCCGGGACGGTGGGGCGGCGCCGTCCGGCAAGTTGGTCGGGGCATTTTCCATGACGTCGGTTCGTGCCCGGCCGCGGGTCGGCGGCAGGTGTGATCAGACAAATCGGCGGAAGAAGGCGGCTTCCTGCCGGGCGAAGTCGTCGAACTGCTCCTGGGGGACGGCATATTCGCAGTGCACGGTCACCGGTCCCGTGAACTGGTGCTGTCGGAGGACGTCGAAGACCTGGGTCCAATTGACCATGCCTTGTCCGGCTGGTGTCAGGTGGCGGGTGGCCTTGCCGTGGCCGTTGCATTCTTCGCGGACCAGGGTCATGTCCTTGGCGGAAACGATGCTCAGCCAGGGCTTGAGCATGGCCGCGGCCATGGCGAAATCCTCGCCTTCCACCCGCAGGTGCGCGGGGTCGATATAGGCGCCGAAAAGCTGCGGGTCAAGTCCCTGCAGAAGATGGGCCATGGCCGCGCCATTGAGGCCGAGGTTCTTGTTGCTGTGGGTGTGGTAGCAGACTTTGACGCGGTATCGGCGGGCAAGGGGTCCCCAGGAGAGAATGGCGGCCCGCGCCCGGGCCAGCTCGTCGGCATAGTTCATGGTGTCCGGATGGAAGGGGAAGTAGCCGAGTTTGAGCAGGCGGACATTGGCGGCGTCCATCGCGGCCAGCAGGGCTTCGGCGCCAGGCTGCTCCGGTCGGAGCAGAGCGCCCTCGCCGGTGACCATGCCGATCTCCAGGCCGTGGTCCCGGAGAATTCCGGCGGCGTTGAGCAATTCCTCGGGACGGTCCGGGCTGACCGGATGGCCTTGGCGGACGCAGAGGTCAAAGCCGTCCAGCTGCCATTGCCGGCCCAGGCGGGCCAGCTCGACCATGGAACGCTGCGGCATCAGCTTGGTAAACATGAGCAGTTGCATGAGTTTCACCGATGGCAAGGATGGATGACGGACTGGTCCGGTTCACGGATTCCGGATACACAGGCCCGGTCAGGTGACTGATAATATATCACCATAAAAAGGCGTTGAGTGGAATTTCTGGCGCGGTTGTGAAAAAAGCGGTAACCGGTCACCGATTGAGAACAACTCAACGGCACGGTTCCGTCGTCCTTGCCGGATGGCCTCTCGCTATGCTGGCGTTACGGTTAGGGTTTTGGGACGACCTCTGATTGGGACGCGCGTAGGGTGGTGGGCGGGCAGCGCTCTCCAGACCGTTATGGCAGCCATGGGCGACTGAGCCGTTTTTTGGCTTTCGGTCGGCCTTTGGCCCGCGGCGCTGCATGAACAGAAATGTTTTATTTCGCCCAAGATGAATAACCTGGGTCACCCATGATACCCGCCAGAAGAGTTGACCTTTAATGAAATGTTTCAGCAGATTCGGTCATATAATTCTCTGCCCTGTTGGTTCATAGATAAATACGCATGTCCATGAAAAGAGTATTGCGCTCTTGTTTTCATGACCGATAATGAGTATAGTATTATTCCCTCTGGGTGGTAATTGCATTTGCATTCTTCCTCCGATTTTTTTATTCGTCTGGCCTTGGCTCTGTCACGTACAGGTGGCTTTTATATGAGTGGAATCGCGGCGGTGAGTTGGAGTCGTCAGGCCTGCCTTGGAGGTCAGGCCATCGCCGGTCGTGAGGTTGGCGAGTGAAAGCGTTCAGCAACAAACAGGGTGAGGAAACCTCACCCAATGGGTTTCATCATGCGCGTGAGTCATTGGCTCACGTGCACGCCTTTTTTGTGCTTTTTGTCCTGCTGGCCGGCGGCATTTATGTCATGCATTCGCTCCGTCAGGCAGATCGCCGTCTGCGTGCCGACTTGATGGCGCGGACGCGTCTTTTGTCAGCGGCGGTCAATCCGGTACGCGTCAAGGCGCTGCGTGTTGCCAGCGAAGACCGCGGCCCGTCCGAGTCCGGGCGTCTGCAGGCACAGCTGACTGCGGTTCGTCAGGCGGCCGGTGACATCCGGTCGATCTGCCTGTTAAGCATCGACCGTGCTGACCAGGTCGTCTGTCTGGTTTGCAGCGAGGCTGCGTCTTCCGGTTGCGGCGGGGGCTGCGGTCCGGCGCCGATTGAGAGCTATCCGGTTCTGCGGCAGGCGCTGCGCGAATGGCGGTCGGCGGTCGGCGGTCCGGTCCGTGATGAAGGCGGAACCTGGTTTGCGGCCATGGCGCCGGTGCGTGACCCCATGGACGGAAAGCCGCTGGCGGTGCTGCTGTTGGAGGTGGCGGTCCTGGACTGGCGCAGACGGCTTCTGCCGGCGGTCTGGCCCGGCCTGGTTGTGACCCTGTTTGTTTTGGGGCTGACTTGGGGCAGCCACGTGCGGACACGCCGCCGGGTCCGGCTCGAGGCGGCGGCCCGCCGGCAGAACTCCGTCCTGGAGCCGCCCCTGCTGATGGCTGTCGGCGTCGTCCTGACGGTGTTCTGCGCCTGGCGGGTTGCCGTCCATGACGTCGCCCGGCACCGGCAGAAATTCCAGTCGTTCGCCGAGGATGCCACCGGGCTCATTGCCAGGAATTTCAACGACATCCGTCATTTCGAATTGGACGGCGTGGCCGGTTTTCTGCAGCACAGCCGGGACATTTCGCGTTCGGAGTTTTCGACTTACATTTCTCATATGACCCAGCACGCGATGGTCCAGGTGTGGGCCTGGGTGTCAGTCGTGCCGGAGGCGGAGCGTGAGCCGTTTGAGGCCTCGGTCAGGGCCGCCGGTCTGCCGTCGTATCAGATCTGGCAGGTGGCGGAGGACGGGCGGCGCGTGCCGGCCGAACGGCGGCCGTGCTATTATCCAGTCGTCTTTGCCGCTCCGGAAGCCGGCAATGCCGAGGTGCCGGGCTTCGATCTGGGCTCGGAGCCGCGCCGGCGCGCCGCCATTGAGGAGGCTCTGGCCTCGAAGCTGCCGACGGCGACCGCGCCGCTGCAGCTGGTGCATCAGACCGCCGGCCGGAAAAGCCTGCTGGTCCTGCAGCCAGTGCTGGACGGCCCCGACCGCCAGGTCCGGGGCTTTGCCGTCGCCGCCATTCAGGTCAGCATGCTGTTTGGCCCTGAACCGGAAAGGTTCAATGGCACGCAGATGTCGATCTCCGTCTTGCAGCCGCCGGGCCAGCCGGAGGTCCTGGCGTCAACCAATGGGTTGGTGACTTCGCCTGGCGCCCTGGTGATGTCCCGGCCTGTTTTCGCCTTTGGCAAGGCTCTGGCGGTCACGGCGACGTCGCCGCCGAAGGCCATCGATGTCCGAATGCTGTCGCGGGTGCTGCTGGTGCTGGCCGCCGGGCTGCTGCTTTCCGGGGCGGTGACCGTGCTGGCCATGGCCATGACACGCCGCGGGCTGGAACTGTCGTTTCTGGTGGCGGAGCGGACGTCCAGCCTGAGCCGGACCGAGGAACGCTTCCACCAGCTGGCGGCTAATACCCGTACTGTGTACTGGGAATGTGACCCGCAGGGACTTTACACCCTGGTCGGTCCGGGCGCCGTCAACGTGTATGGCTATGCGCCCGAAGAACTGATCGGCAAGAGATATTTCTATGATCTGCATCCGGCCGAGGGCCGGGAGGACTTCAAGAAGATGGCGCTGGATTTTTTCCAGACACGGCAGCCGTCCTTTGAATTTTCCAATCCGATTGAAACCAAGGACGGCCGTGTCCTGATCATGTCCACCAGCGGCATGCCGATTCTGTCGGGCGATGGCGAACTGGCGGGATATTACGGCACCGACCGCGATGTGACCGAACGAGAACAGCTGCTGGAAGAGCTGCGGCGAAGCCACCAGGAGGCCGTGGCCGCCAACCAGGCCAAAAGCGATTTCCTGACCAACATGAGCCATGAAATCCGCACCCCCATCAACGGCATCGTCGGCCTGGCCGACCTGCTGCGCGATTCCGACTTGAAACAGGAGCAGCGCGAATTCGTCGACATCATCGACACCAGCGGCCGACTGCTGCTCGACCTGGTCAATGAAATCCTGGATTTTTCCCGGATCGAGGCCGGCCGGATTGCGCCGGTGCAGGAGTACTTTGACCTGCGCCGGCTGGTCGAGGACGTCGTCAGTGGCCTGGCCTTGTCAGCCCAGGCCAAGCAGGTCGAGCTGTACTGCCAAGTTGCGCCCGAGGCGCCGGTTCAGATGTACGGGGACGACTTCCACCTGCGGCAGATCTTGGTCAATCTGACGGGCAACGCGATCAAGTTCACCGACCGCGGCGAAATCGTCCTCTCAGTCGTCGTACAGGGTGAGCAGACCGGCCGGAAGGTGTTCCGGTTCGCGGTGCGCGACACCGGCATCGGCATTTCCCCGGAGCAGCAGCCACGGGTGTTCCAGACGTTTTTCCAGGCCGACTCTTCCATCAGCCGCCGGCATGGCGGCAGCGGCCTGGGCCTGGCCATTGTGAAGCGGCTGGTCGAAAAGCTCGGCGGCGAGATTGGCTTTGTCAGCGATTTCGGGGTCGGCACGGAATTCTTCTTCACGCTGCCGTTGGTCGCCAGGCCCGGGGTGGCGGCCTTGCCCGAAGCCTGGCCGGCCGAGCTGCGCCAGGGTGCGGTCGTGGTGATTGAACGCCATGACGGCCTCCGCCAGGAACTCGCGGCCCGGCTTGCCGCCGTGGGCCTGCGGGTCAGCACGGCGGCGACGCTGGAACAGGCCGCGGCCGCCTTGGCCGGCGCCGGCGCCGGGACCTTTGTCCTGCTTGACCTTGGCCTGCCGGAACTCGTGACCGGCGCCGGCGGCGACGGGCCTCCGGCCGTCCTGCTGCGACCCGAATTGCGCCTGATCGGTCTGTGCCATTTGTGCCGGTCGGAGGACGATGAATGCCGAAGCGCCCTGCCGCTGGCCGCGGAGCTGCACAAGCCGGTCAGGACGGATGAGCTCATTGAGGCCCTGCGCCTGGCCGCCGCGGCCGCGGACCGCCGCCAGGTGGAGGAGGCGATGGCTGAGACGGCGGCCGCCGCGCCAGGCGGGCGTTCGAAAGCGGATTGCGGCGACGCTGATGCCGGCCGGCCGGTCGCTGCCGATGGCCTGTCTGTTCTCCTTGCCGAGGACAATGTCGTCAACCAGAAAGTCACTCTTGCCCTGCTGCAGAAGATTGGCTTGCACGCCGATCTCGCCGCCAACGGACGGGAAGTCCTGGCCATGCTCAAGGAGAAGGACTACCGGCTGGTCCTGATGGATGTGCAGATGCCGGAAATGGACGGCCTGGAAGCCGCTCGTCTTATCCGTGACCCGGCCACCCCGGTGCGGAACCACGCCATCACGATCATCGCCCTGACCGCCCATGCCGTCGGCGGCTACAAGGAAACCTGCCTGAACGCCGGCATGGACGACTACATCGCCAAGCCCATCACCGCCAGTGGCCTGCGAGAAGTCCTCAAACGATGGCTGAAAATTGATGAGGGTGCAAGGTCATAGGCGTTTGCGAAAAAAACGTAGGCCAAGACCCGTGGTCATGACGGAAATGCGCTGGGACTGGCGAGTGGCCGGCGGTGGAAGGCGGGTGGGCAAAAGGACTTTTTGACGATGATCCCGGGGTTGGTCTCACGCCTGGAAAATGTTGTCCCGGTGATACTCAAGAAATTGTTTCCCTGGCATGAATCTATCCGGCGTGGAGATTTTTTTGCCCTCATAATCCAGAATCAGTGCGAGTTGTTTTTGGCGTGGCAGCTGTTTGGAGACAACGACGGTCAGTGCTTCATCAAGCGTGATCAGGCCGCGGTCAAAGGCGCGGTCATGGAGGGCATTGAGGCAAAGTCCATTTTGTGGATTGAGGCGATTGTTGGCATCCTTTGTCCAAGGGATGATGTGACTTGCAACCAGTAATTCCTTGCTGT
The DNA here is from genome assembly GCA_964407145.1 of uncultured Lentisphaeraceae bacterium. Classification (GTDB taxonomy): domain Bacteria; phylum Verrucomicrobiota; class Lentisphaeria; order Oligosphaerales; family Oligosphaeraceae; genus JAAZKI01. The sequence continues at coordinate 14,397 of CAYOUR010000002.1, forward strand.
TGATGCCTGTGATGCAACACTGGTCATTGAAATTGGAGAGAACGACATCCCGGAAGAAGTTCTGTCGTGTGCGGGTATAGGTAAAACTCTCCTTGTTTTCCGCGAAAAAGTCTGTTTCCGGAATGATCATTTTGGCATCAGTGCCTTGCAGGATGGATTGCAGCCTGCGGTCGGATGTTATGATCATTTCTTCGTTGTGGAAATACTCCTGCCAGGTTTCATGGTCCAGGCGACTGCACCCCCTCAAGCCGGCTCGGGGGAGTAGCGGGTCGATGGCGGCGAAGTTGCACAGTTTCATGGCTACTGACCCCGGCGTGCGACCTAAATATACCGCTAGTCGCCGGATATCTGGGTTGGTCTGGTGCAGTCTGCCAAAGGCGGTTCTGGAATATAGATTGAGCACCAGTTGGAGCTCTTCTTTTGTCCATCTTTTACCGTTCGCCATGGGTCGTCAGCTTTGATTTTGAAAGGTTTTGTCGTTCCATGCCTCAAGCAGTTGTGCAACGTCTGCGTATCCCCAGTCGATGACAGTCATGCCGTTGTCGTGGACGATCAGCACGCAAAGCATCATGTCGTTGCCGTCGGCATCAGCGCCGATCTGGCAGAGTTTCCATTCTTGGCTTTCAATGGCAAGAATATAATATTTGGCCTTGCCTTTGAGCATGTCAGGGCTGTCTGTCTGTTTGGGATTGGCGATGACAATATCCGTTCGTGCGGCGAGTAATTCTTCGGCGGTCAGGTAGCCGGCATCCACTATTTCAGCATTGTTCGGCCATACCGCCACCACGCAGAACACGTGTTTCGTTTTTGTGTCGGTATGGGAGAAGCACAAAAGCGAGCTTGTCTCACCTTGGTAGCTCTCCAGTTTGAGCATGTAGTATTTTGGTTCAGTATTCATTTTGACTTTGTCCAGGAAAATGGTTTTAGCCGGGCAGCCCTTATGCCATTTTTTGCACGGTGGAGGAAGTCAGTAGCCAAACGGCCCAATCGGGTTTTGCATGTCGCTGCATGGTGTTGAAAGACGGGGTCTGCTACAGTCATCTCATGATGAAGGTCTGAAATAGAAATGTAGCTGTTGGGAAGTAATTGGTAATGTGCGAAATCTTGTGATGAACACTTGTGAGCTTTCAGACCGCCGGAGGTAGTCCAGGTTTATGTATCGCCCTTTCAGGGCTCAATGAACATTTGCCTTTACCCAGGGCGGCGCACGCCTCCGGCGTGCTTGCCCTGGGTGATAAGGATAAATAAACAGGGAGCCCTGAAAGGGCGACACATAACCTCCTTGGTGCTGGCAATGTCGCGCCCAGTAGGAGCATTACCGTAAGCTTGACAACCACCAGGTCAAATCTCTCTTCCTATCACAACACTTCGCACATTAACAAGTAATTTAATCGTTTTCGCTCAAGGTGCAACAGCCTACGAGATGGCAACACAGGTGTTTCTTTCACCCGCCCCATCCCGGGGAATTTCCGTTCTGTCGGCTTTTCGGTGTGGCGATGACGGTATACATTGGGGGAGGGCTGGCGGCGCGGGCATTGTGCCTCAGCGCGGCAGATGGCCGAAGGCTGTAAGAATCAACGGTGATTTACGGGTGAGGGCAGGAATAATGCGTCAGGATCTGTTGTTGTGCGGGGCGCGGGTGGTCGACCCGGTTCAGGGGATTGATGAAGTTCGCGACATCGGTGTTCATGGCGGCTGCTTTGCCGCCCTGGAGTCGCTGGTGTCGCCGCGGCGGATTGACCTGCGCGGTCTGGTTCTGGCGCCGGGCTTCATTGATCTGCATGTGCACCTGCGCGAGCCGGGGCAGACCCACAAGGAGGACATCGGCAGCGCGACCCGGGCGGCGGCGGCCGGCGGGTTCACGTCGGTTCTGGCCATGCCGAACACATCTCCGGCGGTCGACTCGGCCGCGGCGGTGCGGGCGGTGCTGCACGGCGCCTCGGAGCGGGGCGCGGTGCGGGTGCTGCAGGCCGGCGCCCTGACCATGGGGCGGGGCGGGAAGGAACTGGCGGACTACGCGGCCATGCAGGCGGCCGGAGTGCCGGCCTTGACGGATGACGGCAGTACGCCGCAGGGCCGCGACGTCATGCGGGCCGCGATGCTGGCGGCGGTCGCACTCGGATTGCCGGTGATCGACCATTGCGAGGACGTCGCCATGTCCAAACCCGGGGTCATGCATGGCGGTGCCGTGGCTGCCCGGCTGCGGTTGCCGGGGCAGCCGCGTGAGGCCGAGGAGACGGTCGTCGCCCGTGACATCGCCCTGGCGCGGGAGACCGGCTGCCGGGTGCATGTGCAGCACTTGAGCTCGGCCGGGTCCGTGGCGCAGCTGCGGGCCGCCCGGCAGGAAGGTCTGCCGGTCAGCGGCGAAGTCACCCCGCATCACTTGTTCCTGACCGATGGCGCCGCCGAGATCTATGGCGTCAATGCCAAGATGGCGCCGCCGCTGCGTGAGGAGGGCGACCGGCAGGCCCTGCTGGCCGGAGTTCTGGACGGAACCATCACCTGTCTGGCGACCGACCATGCTCCGCATACGGATTCGGAGAAAGCCGCTGGCTGGCTGGAGGCGCCGTTTGGCATCATCGGCTTGGAGGCCGCCGTGCCGTTGTGTCTGACCGGCCTGTACCATACCGGTTTTCTCAGCCTCAGCCGGCTGGTGTCGCTGTTTACGCAGGGTCCGCGGGAGCTGCTGGGGCTGCCGGTCGGCGCCATGACGCTCGGCGCCGCCGCGGACGCCACCATTCTGGATCCGGATGCGCCGCACTGTCTGAAGGTGACTGATTTTGTGTCCCGGTCGCATAATTGCCCATACGACGGCTGGGCCTGCCGCGGGAAAGTCGTCGGCGTGCTCGTTGGGGGAGTGGGCCGTGGGCCGTGGACGCCAGTGGACAATAGTGGACGTTAATAGACCGTAGACCGTAGACCGTGGGCCGTAGACCGTGGCCGCGAGTAGACAAGGTCAGCCCCGCCATCGGTCATCGGTCCCATACGGGTCAGGCGCAGGCTTTTCAGGCGGTCGGCTCCAGCATGCGGATTTTTTTCCAGCTTCCTTTTTTGAAGCGGATGGCGAGGACGACGCTGCCGATCATGAAGGAGATGACGAGAGCGACCCAGGAGGTCATGGGCTGCCAGTTGAAGTAGTGGACGCCGCCGAGGGCCAGCCCGGCCGAAATCCAGTGGATGTTGGTGGTGATCAGCATGACGGCCAGGGTGTCGCCGGCGCCGCGCAGGGCGCCGGAGGAGATCAGCATGAAGCCGTCGAACATCAGGTACAATGAGGCGACGCGGATCATCGGTATGGCCAGGTCGCGTGCGGCCTGGTAGTCGACGCCGGGGATGTCCGGCGTGAAGACGCCGACCAGCAGGTGCGGAACCGAGCAGAAGACGATGACGCCGATGGCGGAATAGACCGAGGCCAGCTTGAAGCCGGAATACGCGGAGCGTTCGGCCGAGGGGATGTCGCCGGCGCCGAGATTCTGTCCGACCAGGGTGCTGACGCCGACCTGGAGCCCCAGCAGCGGGAAGAACATCACCATGTCCCAGCTGAACACGATGGTGGTCGCGGCGGCCACGTCGGCGCCATAGCTGTGCAGGGCCGAGTTGATGGCGACAAAGGAGCCCATGCCGAGGAGGTTCTCCAGTCCATTGGGGGAGCCGAAGCGGAGCAGGGCCTTGAGGTTGTGCCAGTCGAGGCGGGCGAAGCGGCCGGTCAGGAAGGGCTCGCGCCGGGCATGTCGCCAGAAGGAAGCGGCGATGATTCCGGTCATGCAGGCGCTGGACAGCAGCGTGCCAATGGCGGCGCCGTCGATTCCCAGGGCCGGGAAGCCGCATTTGCCGAAGATGAGCATGTAGTTGGCGGTCAGGTTGACGACGAGGGCGGCGGCGTTGGCCTGCATGATGACCTTGGTCTTGCCGATGCCGGCGAAGAACGCGGCGAAGGCGGCGCGGAGCAGGGCGAGGATGCCGCCAAAAGCCATGTACCAGAAGTACCGGCGTTCCAGTTCAAGCTGGATGCGGTCATGGCCGGGCACATCGAAGGTCATGGCCGCGAAATAGGACGCCGCCAAGGCGAGCGGGTAGCTGGCGAAGGCCAGGCAGACCGCCTGGAAGACGACCTTGGGGCATTCGCCGAACCGGCGGGCGCCATAGTGGTGCGCGACCAGGGTGGAGGAATAGCCGATCAGTCCGACAAACAGGGTCAGGCAGAGCCAGGAAGTGATGCCGCCGCTCATGCAGGCGGCGATGTGCTCCTTGCCGACATGGGCGAGGTACAGCCGGTCGATGAAGGTCATCAGCGTGTCAAAGACGCTGGACATGATCATCGGGATGGCGATCGGCAGCAGGGCGGCGATGCCGCCAGGGCCGTCGCAGTGGCGGCGTTTGAGCTGATTCAGGCAGGTGGGCATGAACAAGGGTCCAGGGGGTCGAGTCGAACCGGCGGGAAGAGTGCGGCGGGAGAGCCTGGCGCGTGGTCGCCGGCGTCAGGCTTTCGTTCCCGGGCAAAGCACATACCATATATCGGAAATCTGGATTTGTTACTGGCCCGGGTGCGAATTGTGATGTTTTCAGGTAATCGGCCAGCCATTGACAGAGCCCATCCGAAAAGCCTGCCCATAGCGTCAGCAACCTTTCTCGTGAAGGCGGCTGATCCGCATTTTCGCGGCCCGTTCCGGGGCGGTTATGTTGTCTCGCCTCTGCGTGGCTCCTTTCGGGAAAAAGCGTCATTTTCAGGGCGGCGCGGTCTTGCGGCCGCTTGCCCTGGGCTTTTGTGTTGCGGTTCTGCGGGCCGCCCGCAGGTGGGGTGTTGCCTGACCCTGACGGCGTGGCTTCTCAGAGTGCTGGTGCCTGGCACTGTTCTGATGATCCCGGCGGGGCCGTTGCGGCTCGGCGTCGGCGAGGGAAATACGCCCCGGGCAGACGCCAAGCCACTACGGCCTGCCAGTTTCAATGGGTGATCGATTACGGTCCTGCCGGCGCAATGGCGCTGACAGGCTGGCGGGGTGCGGGGCGAAGAGTATATTTTACGTCAACCCAATGGGGGCAACGATAGTTCAGGATGATTTCCGAAAGGTTGGAATAATGCAGCTGGCGTCCGGGCGCTGCGGGCAAAGGATGAAGTCATGTGTGTATGGACGGGTTACATCGGGCCGCGTGACGCGGCGTCAGAGGCATTCGGGATGCTTCAACGCATCGAAGGGCTGTGGAGCGGCTTTTACACCGGCCTGGCTGTGCTTGGCGAGGACGGCTGTCTCCGCCACGCCAAGACGGTGGGGTACTCCCGGCATTGGTTGGAGCAGTATCGACTGGATGGCTATCCGGGTCATGTCGGTCTGGCGCACAGCCGGACGAACAGCGGCGGCGGCCGGGAATGGGCCCATCCTTTTGTCAGCGCCGAGGGGCGTCTTGCCCTGGTGGCGCAGGGTTCTCCAGGGGTTTTTGCCGGCAGCAAGCAGGTGCTGGAAGCGTGGGGCAATCGGCTTCTGGCGGAGGGCCGGCGTTTTACCAGCGCGGTTCCGAAGCGTACGGGCCGTTATCCCGTCTTGGCGGATGACACTGAAGTGCACAGCAGCGAAATTCATGAGGAGGCGACGGACAGCGAGTACCAGGTCTGCGGCGACCACCGCCAGGCCGTGACCCGGGTCGGTTCGGAGCTGTCTTCGGAGGCCATCTACGCCATGCTGTTTCAGGATTGCGCGGACACGCTATGGCTTGCCAATGTCAACCAGCGCTGCGTCATCGGCTTTGCCCCGGGAGAAGTTTTTCTGGCGACGTCCGTCCTGGCTTTTCCCGATCGGGTGGAGCGGTTTAAGGAGTTGCCGGGAAACACGGTTGCGGCCGTTCGGGTGGCGGGTGTGAGTCAGCAGCCGTTGTCCCCGCGTTATGAGGGTGTTGCGGCGCCGCCGGCAGGGCTGGAGGAGGCCTTTGTCGCGTATCTGGCCGGGCATCCCGGGGCCTTGCTGGGGCACATTGTCGACCAGGCGATCAAGCCGTGCTATCCGGGAAGCGGCCTGCGCCGCACCGGCACGGCTGGATACCGGATTCTGGAAGGCCTGGAGCGGCGTGGCCGGATTGATTTCGCATCTGCCGAGCATTGGAATCCCGACGGCAGCTGCGGTCTGCTGACCAGGCTGACTCTGCGTGGCTGACGGAGCGCTGCGGCCCACTCGACAGGCAAAACCGGGCTGACCGCATGGCGGTCATTTGGCGTCGGGTTGCGGGTGGCAGAGGGCGCCGACCGGGCAGATGTCAATCAGTTCTTCGGCCAGGTTTTCGGTGGCCTGTTCCCAGGACTGCCCCCAGGGAGGGGCGACTTCCGTGTATCCGCCGCGGTGGTGGAAGCAGAGTCCGGCGCCGCGTTGCCGGGACAGGGCCACGCAGCGTCCGCAGAGCACGCATCGTTCCGGGAAGAAGGCGAGCCTGGCGGTCCGAATGACCGTGGTCGCGGGCGGGTTGGGTGACGACTTGCGGGCGCGGAACGTACGCATCAGGCGACGGAGCAGGCAGGGGTCTTTTTTGGCGCAGGCCGAGCAGCGCAGGTCATGCCGGTCCAGCAGCAGCTCAACGGCGCGGCGCCGGAACGCCGCCACCCGTGGCGTTTCATTTTCATAGGAATGGCCGGCAACCGCCAGGGTGTCGCAGGCCGGCACGAACAGGTCAAGGGCCTGGTCATAGACCGAACAGACCAGGCAGCGGGCGTTTTCCTGACAGCCCGGCAGATGGCACAGGGTCGGGATGGCGACGCCATGGGCGGCGGCCAGCTGCAGGATGGTCTGGCCTTCCTGCCAGGGGACGGTTGCACTGTCCAGCCAGATGACCTTGTCCTGACCGGCCAGGGGCGGGACGGCCAGGACTTCGTCGGCGGTTTCCAGCGGTGCGGTGGCTTCTTCCGGCGTGTTGGCGGTTTCTGCCGGTGGCGGCGCCGTCGCGGGGCGGCCCGGGGAGACGGCGATGACGGCGTGCCGGGGGCAGAGGTCGCGGCAGACGCCGCAGCGGACGCAGAGGTCCTGGTTGATGCGGTGTTGTTCAAAAGGCGTGAAGGGGATGGCGGCGGCGGCGCAGTTCTGGGCGCATTTGGTGCAGCCGATGCAGTCTTCCGTGATTTCGAACCGGCTCAATTCGCGGCATTTGCCGGTTGGGCAGGCCCCTTGGAGGTGGGCCTCGAACTCTTCGCGGAAATAGCGGATGGCGCTGAGGATCATGTTGGGCGCGGTTCGTCCCAGTCCGCAGAGGGCGCCCTGGCGGAGGTGGTGGGCCAGCGCCTGGATGTCCTCCAGGACGTGGGTGGGCTGGGGGGTGTCATGGCGTCGGGTCAGGCTGACGACCATGGCGTGGAGCCGCCGCAGTCCTTCCCGGCAGAGCGTGCATTTGCCGCAGGACTCGCCGCGGGTGAAGTCGAGAAAATAGGCCGCGATGTCGACCAGGCAGTCGCGTTCGTCGAGGACGACCAGGCCGCCGGAGCCCATCATGGCGCCATGGGCGGTGAGGGCTTCGTAGTCGACCGGCAAGTCGAAATGCCCGGCGGGCAGGCATCCTCCGGACGGCCCGCCGATGAGCACCGCCTTGAGTTGGTGGCCGTCCTCGGCGCCGCCGCCGATGTCTTCGACGATGGTGCGGATGGATGTCCCCATCGGCACTTCGATCAGTCCGCCGCGCCGGACTTTTCCGGCCAGGGCGAAGGTCTTGGTTCCGGCGGAGGTGGCTGTTCCGAGGTTGGCGAAGGCCGCTCCGCCGTGGCGGACGATCCAGGGCACGCAGGCGAAGGTTTCGACATTGTTGATCAGGGTGGGCTGCCCGAACAGTCCGGCCGTGGTCGGGAAGGGCGGCCGTCGGCGTGGGATGCCGCGGCGTCCTTCCAGGGATTCCAGCAGGGCGGTTTCCTCGCCGCAGACGAAGGCTCCGGCGCCGCGGAAGAGGACGATGTCAAAGTCCGGATTCAGGCGGGCGAGCAGGCCCTGGTCGCGGCACCGGTCAATGGCCCTGGTCAGGGTGTCGATGGCCTGGGTGTATTCTTCGCGGATGTAGATGACGGCGTCCTGGGCGCCGATGACGCGGGCGGCGATGAGGATGCCTTCCAGGACGCGGAACGGAAATGATTCCAGGAGCATGCGGTCCATGAAGGCTCCGGGGTCGCCCTCGTCGGCGTTGCAGATGACGACTTTGCCGGGGGCTGCGGTTTCCCGGGCAAGCCGCCATTTGCGGGCGGTGGGGAAGCCGGCGCCGCCGCGGCCGCGCAGCCGGGCCGTTTCCAGCTGCTGCAGGATGGCCTCTGACGACGAGTTCAGGGCCGTGTCCAGGGCGGCGAAGCCGCCGTGGCGGCAGTAGTCGTCCAGATCGAGCGGCGAGGATTCGCCGCCGCGCTCGGTGGCAATGGCCCGGCCGCCGCCGGTTCCGCCATCACCGCCTTTACTGCCTTTGGCGTGGTCTACGGCGGCGGCTTTGGCGCAGTCCTGGTCTTGTTCGCGGTCGGTGGTTTGGCAGGGGCAGGAGGCCTGGCCGGCATAGAGTGCGTCGAGCATGGAAAGGGCGTGCCAGCGCAGGTTGGCCAGGGCGCCCTGCGGGGAGAAGTGTTCGTGAAGCAGTCGCGGGACCATGTCCGGCTGGACGTGGGGATAGTGGAAGACGTGTCCATTGCTGGCGATGGTGACTTCCGGCGCGCGGAAGGACTTGCCGGTGCAGCTGACTTCCCGGACGCGCACGGGCAGGCCGTGCCGGGCGACTTCGCGGCGCAGGTTCTGCCAGACGTTGCCGGCGCCGGCGGCCCGGCAGGACGAGCAGCGGCAGAGGCGCGCCTCCGCGCCGCCGTCGCTGTTGCCGGCGTGGCGTTGGGGGGTATTGCTGCGGGCGTCGTGAGCGGCTGTCTGCTCTTCGAGTATGGCTTGCCGGAAAGCGCTGATCACATCGGGGACGGTGGCCGGTTCGACCCAGCCGAAGATATGGTCGTCGATCTGCACGGCGACAGCCAGCATGCAGCAGCCCAGGCAGGCCACCTTGGTGACGGTGAACCGGCCCTGGTCGTCGGTGTCCTCTTCGCCGGTGATGGCCAGTTCGCGCCGGAAGGCGTCATAGACTTTTTCGGCGCCTTTGACGTGGCAGGCCGCGCCGACGCAGACGCGGACCAGGTGTTTTCCGGCCGGTTTGGTTCGGAAGCCGCTGTAGAAGGTCGCCGCCGAGGTGATGGCGGCCATGCCGACGCCGGTTTCCCGGGCCAGGGCGGTCAGTTCCGGCAGGGGCAGGTAGCCGAATTGTCGCTGGATGGCATTGAGCCGCGGCAGGAGGTCGTTGACGATCATGGCGCGGTCTCCAGGCAGAGCAGGCGGTTGTCCGTGGTGCGGATGATGATTCTGGCCTGGGCGAAGGCCGGGATGGCCACGACCTGGGCGCCCAGGTCGTGTTCGGCGGTCAGGATGAAACGGTCCGGGGACGGTTCGACGACCAGGAGCTTGCCGTCCAGGTTGACCGCGATGATTTTGCCGTCGACGACGACCGGTGAAGCATAGAAGCCGTTGTCGAAGTTTTCCTCGAAGACCTCCTCGCCGGTGGTGGCGTTGAGGGCGATGACGCTGCCGCCGCTGGTGAACAGGTACATGGTGTTTTGGGCGACGACCGGTGAAGCCACGTCCGGCATGGGCACATTGTGGTTCTGCCAGCGCGGGGTCGGGCTGAGGGGCTCGAAGGCCGCCGCGACGGCGCCGGAGTTGGCGAAGAAGAACAGTCCCAGGTCGGGGAAGGCTGAGGTCGCCACTTCGCCGCCCAGACATTCATTTTCCCAGAGCTGCCTGCCGGTATTGAGGTCGAAGGCCTCGGCCTTGGCGTTGCCGGCGGTGAAGAGGACGGGCGTGCCCTCGGGGGTGACCAGCAAAGACGGCGAGGACCAGGAGGTGGCGGAGGGTCGGGAGGTTTTCCAGAGCGTCTTGCCGGTGGTCGTGTCCAGGGCCAGGATTGTCTGCTGCTTTTCCGTGTCGTGCTGAAGTACGAGGGTGTTTCCGGCCAGGAGGGGCGAGGAGGCGTAGCCGTAGAGGATTTCGAAGTCCGGCAGCTGGCTGGTCCAGCGCCGGTTGCCCTGGTGGTCGAAGGCGACGATCTGGCCGGTGGCAAAGACGGCGAAGACGCCGGTGTCATCAACGGCGGCGGTCGGCGCGGCGTAGCCGGTGTCGTCGGTGACGGCCGGGACTTTGGCGGCGCGGTCAACGGCGCCGGTCCAGAGCAGGCGGCCGTCGTCCAGGCTGAAGCAGTAAACGGCCCGGGACTGCCGGTCGCCGCCGGTCAGGAAAATGCGGTTTTCCCAGACGACCGGCGAGCTGTAGCCCGGCAGGGGGATTTTGGTCGACCAGGCGACCGTGAGGTCCCATTTGGCCGGCAGGCGGTTCCGGTTGGGGAGGACGGAGCCGCGGAAGCCAGGCCAGAATTCGGCGGCCCGTTCCAGGGCTTCGCCGAGGGGGAGGGTCGGGGTGGCGTCCGTGGCTGGCTGGTCCGGCCCGTTGCCGCGGGTTTGTTCATGGTCCGGGCTGGTTGCCGCCGCCGCCGTCAGTCGTCGTGGCCGGCTGGCGTCGCGGAGGGTGTTGGCGGCGAGGGCGATGACGACGACGGCCAGGCACGCGGCCAGTCCGTGGCGCAGGCAGGTGTTCTGGCGGAGGCGTTTCGCGGCCGGCGCGCCGGACGGTTTTTTCAGTTCATGGCTGCTGGTGACGGCCATGACCGCGGCGCCGGTGAGGAAGGCGATCAATCCGGCTGCGGCCAGGGCGCGGCCGAGGTCCATGCGGTCATGGTGGCGGAAGTAGGTCTGCCGGTACAGGAGGTCGAGTTCACGGATGACGTTGACGAAGTTTTGGTCGGCCGCCTTCTGGCCGATTTGGCTGCGCAGGTCCTGGAGGATGGCCTCGGTGTCCGGCAGCGCCTGGCGGGCCCGGTGGGTTTCGGCGGCCAGGAGGCAGCCCAGCAGAATCAGGAAAGCCAGGGCGACCAGGCAGAGATTCCGGCTGAGGTTGTACAGGAGGGAGCGATTCATGGTCTGAGGCAGTCTGGCTTCGGGAGTGAGGTGGGCGGTGTCGCGGTCAGCGGATGAAGTTGGTCTGGGTGCGTTGTTCGAGGATGGGTCTGGGCACCTTGCCCTTGGCGTTGTCAATGCATTTCAGCAGCCAGGCCATGTTGCGGGCCAGGGTGCGCAGGGTCTGCTGGCCCTCCAGGTCGGCCTTGCCCTCTTCGGGCGTCAGGCCATGCATTGAATTCCAGTACTGCGAGGATACGACCGGCATGTTGGACATGGTGAAGTACTTGTTGAGCCGGTCGAAGGCGGCGCTGGCGCCGCCGCGGCGGCAGTTGACGACCGCGGCGGCCGGCTTGAAGGCGAAGGCGTAGTAGCGGGAGAAGAACATCCGGTCGAGGAAGGCGCACAGCGAGCCGTTGGGGCCGGCGAAGTACACGGGCGAGCCGACGATCAGGCCGTCCGCCCGGCACAGGCGTTCGGCGGCCTCGTTGACCAGGTCTCCGGTGAAGATGCAGCCGTTGCCGGTTTTGCGGCAGGCGCCGCAGGCGGTGCAGGCCTGGATCGGCTTGTCGCTGATATGCAGCAGATGCGTGTCGACGCCTTCCTGCTGCAGCTGGTCGGCGACGGTCTGCAGGGCGGCGCTGGTGCAGCCATTGCGGCGGGGGCTGCCATTGATGAGCAGGACATTCATGTGGTTTTCTCCAGGGGCAGATGGGTTGAGCGATGACGGTGGGGGAGACTGGGAAGGGCGGGGCGTTGCCGGCGCTACGTGTTCGCCGGCGGGGCGGAGTTGCTGGCGGCTGCGGCGGCGGGCTGGCTCCGGCTCGGGCGCCGTTGCCGGGCCTGTTCGACCGGGCAGAGTGCGAAGCAGCGGCCGCAGACCAGGCAGAGGGTCTGGTCGATTTCATAGGTCCGCCGTTCCGGGTGGCGTCTGGCCAGGGCGATCAGTTCGGCCATGACGACGAGGGCCAGGACGGCGCCGGCGCCGGTCATGCCGAAGCGCGCGGTGCGTTCGGCCTGCCAGGCGGCCTGGCGCAGTTCCGTTTCCGGCCGTCCGGAGACGATGAAGGCGATGACGGCTTCGGAGTCGCTGAATTCGTCGAGTTCCCTGACCAGGGCCACGTCCGGGTTGGTGGTGGCGAGCAGTGGCGCCAGGGCGAAGCCGAGCCAGGCGCCGGCGGCGAGGGCCAGGGGCGTCATCGTCAGCAGCCGTTTGACGCGTTCCCGGCCGCGGGCGTGTTTTTCGGGCCAGTTGGGCGGTTCCGGTGCCAGGATGGCGCCATTGGGGCAGGTCTGTTCGCACAGTCGGCAGTTGACGCAGTCGCCATGGGTGATGGTGAGTCTTTTGACGCTGAACAGCGTGAGGAAGCGGAGCAGCACGCCATACGGGCAGAGATAGCGGCAGAAGGGCCTGGAGACAAAGACGCCAATGGCGAGCAGGACCACGCCGAGATACACGGCCGGAGCCGCAAAGGTGAAGGTGAAGATGGGGAAGAACGGGTCCAGCTGACAGAGGTGAAAGGCGCCGCCGGCCGCGGCGGCCACAACGGACAGCAGGAGAATCAGCACGGGCAGGAACCGCAGCAGGCGGTCCAGGGCCATGGGCACGCGAACGGTTTTCAGGTGGACGAGTTCCTGGATGGCGCCGAGGGGGCAGCCGCCGATGCAGAACAGCCGTCCAAACAGCAGGGCGGTGGCGAGCGGCAGGACGACCAGGAGGGTGAGAGTGAGGGGCAAGGCGTTGTCGCCGGCCAGGGCGGCGGCCAGGTTGAGATGCAACCCGACCGGGCAGGGGCAGGGGCGCAGCCAGAAGCCGCTGACGATCAGGGTGAGGCCGGAAAGCGCGAGCAGGGCGCGGCGGGATTTCAGGCGATGGGCGGCCAGCCCGGCCAGGAGCATCAGGCCGACCAGGATGGCGACCCTGACCCACCCGTCGTCAAACAACGACGGTTCCAGGTCCATGAGCGGTTCGGTGTAGTCCTGGAATTCGGGTTTGGGGAATCTGGCCTGGGCGGTGATTTGCGCCAGGGTGGGCAGGAGCCAGGCGGGCAGGACCATCATGGGGCCACCTCCCCGGGGATGTTTTTGAAGATGTATGGCTGATCAGCCGGTACTTTGACGAAGGCCTGTGCCGGGCAGGTCAGGGCGATCTGGCATTGGTTGCAGTTGAGGCAGAGGCCATGCCGGACCTGCAGAAACAGCGAGCCGTTGCCGAAGGAGGCGCAGCCTTTGACGCATTTTCCGCAGCCGATGCAGAGTTCCTCGTCGATTTTGTATTCGAAGTACGGGTCTTCGACGAAGGTGCGGACGATGGCGCCGGTTGGGCAGCGCTGGTTTTCGGCGGCGGTATCGAAGTCAACGCGGTCGTCATGGTAGTAGCCGCTGCAGAAGTCGCAGTAGCCGCAGCTGGCATATTGATGGACGCATTTGACCGCGGAGGGTTTTTTGACGCAGGCGGTGGCGCAGTTGCCGCACTGGATGCATTTTTCCGGGTCGATCTGCCAGTAGGTGCGGGGTGGTGGGGGGCGTTTGCGCAGGAGGTTGAGGACCGGCAGGGCCAGCGCCGTTCCCAGCAGATATTGAAAGAAGTGTCGTCGGTTCATCGGGTGTTCTCCCGGAAGGAACGGGCGGTCGGGTGTCCGCAGGCGGCGAGGTATTGGCAGCCGCGGCAGACGCCTGATCCGCGGCAGCGGTCGTGGCCTGGGGCCGTCGCGGTCTGGCTGGCCGGCCGGCGGCTGGAACGGAAGACGAGCCGGGCCAGGACGGCGAACAGGGCCAGGCGCATGGCCAGGGCGATGAATTGGCGTCGTGTCATGGTTGTTGTGGGGCTGGGGCTGCGGTGGCGATTGCGGGCGACAGGTGGTGACCGGCGTCGTCGACCGGTGCCGGTGGGGGTCAGTCTCCGGGGTCCGGCACGGTCCAGACGCGTTGCCGCTGCCGGTCGATAATATAGGCGGCGTCGGGGACATGGATGAGCCCGTAGTCGAATTCGGACGGGGGCAGGTCGTCGGTGATGACGCTGACTTCATTGCCGGCCGGATCGAACAGGCGCGCCTGGCGGGTTCCTTTCTCCATGGTGACGAAGCGTCCATGGCGGAGGGCGGCGAAGCGGACGGGGTTGCAGCAGCCGCGGAAGGGCTCCTGCGGTTGCCAGGCGGCAAGGAAGCGGCCGGTCCGCGGGTCAAGCTGTTCCAGACGTTTGCGGCCGACGTTGGCGACCCAGAGGTTGCCCTCGGGGGACAGATCCAGGGGGAAGGCGTCCCCGGGGACGATGAAGCGGTCCTGGCCCGAGGATTCCCAGGCGGTTTCCCCGGTGGCGACCGAGGTGGCCTTGACCAGGAAACGTTCGCGGTCGACGCTGAAGGCGAGGCCGTGGAGGTGCAGCGGCTGCGGTTCCGGAAGGGCGGCCAGCTCGCCATTGCCGGCGGCGGCGGCATTGGCCAGGGCCGGGTCCTGCTCCGGCGGCGCTGGCGGGCTGAGACGGAACATCATGATGGCCGAGCCCAGCAGGATGAGCAGGCCAAGCACCAGCAGCGCGAATGGGACGGGAGAGAGTCTCATGGTTGCGTCCTTTTCAGTTCCAGGCAGGCCATGGAGGTGGAGTCGCGCACGATCATCAGCCCGTCCGCCAGGGCGATTGGTCCCCAGGAATCGACGCCGGGGAGGACTCGGGCGGCGGCGAGGCGGGTGAAGGTGTGGTTGTCGTAGGCCAGGACGGACAGGTGGCCGTCGTCGTCCAATATCCAGAATTTGTCATCGGCCAGGAGGAACGGTCCGAGGCCGAAGCGCAGGTCGCGTCCTGACGCGGCGACGATGTCAGGCAGGTGTTCGGGGTCGGCGGCGACGAGTTGGGCGCGGCGGGCGCCGGCGTCCTTGGGCTGGATGGTGAAGAGGAGGCCATGGTGGAAGATCGGGGTTTGCTGTTCGGCGGCGGGCGCCAGGGTGGGTTTCCATTTGCCCAGCAGAGCTGTCTGCCAGCCGGCCGGGCCGCGTTCGACCTGCAGCAGGGCGGAGCCCATGCCGTAGCCGGCGGTCAGGAACAGCCGGTTGTGAGCGACCTGGACCGGCGAGGGCGCCCAGACGGGCGGCAGCCATTCGCGCGAGCTCCAGAGCAGCTCGCCGTCGGGCGACACGCCGATGATGCCGCCGAGGCCGGCGTACACATAGTGTTTTTCGCCGGCCAGGGTGGCGATGATGACGGAGCTGTGGGACATTTTCAGGCCGGGGGCATTGGGCAAACTCCAGATTGGTTCGCCGGTTTTGAGGTCGAGGGCGAGGAGCAGGGTGTTGGCGCCGGCGGGCGCGAGGATGACCCGGTCGCCGTCGATGAGCGGGCATTGACCGGCGTACCATTGCGGGGGTTCGGCGCCGTCCTGTCCGACCAGGTCACGCGTCCAGAGCAGGTCGCCGGTGATGGCCTGGGCAGCCATGACATGGGCCAGGGGCCCCAGGGTGACGACGGTGTCGTCGGCGACGGCCGGCACGGTCCGGGACTTGCCGTGGTTGCGGCGGATTTCATTGCGGTAGGACCGTCGCCACAGTTCGCGGCCGTCCTCCAGGGCAAAGCAGCGCAGGGCGTCTTCCTCCTCCTGCTCCAGGTAATCCAGGATGTAGACGCGCTGGCGGGCGATGACGGGTGCGGCATAGCCTTCGCCGAGTGGGATGCGCCAGCGGACCGGCGGGCCGTCCGCCGGCCAGTCGTGGTTCAGCGGCGGGGCGGTGGCGGCGGCGGCGATGTTGTCGCGGTTTGGGCCGCGGAAGCCTGGCCAGGGATAGTCCTGGTCGCCGGAGTCAGGGTCGTCCGGCGAAAAGCGTTGGAAGGATTCGCCGATGATGACGGTTTTCGCCGCGGCAGTGCGGCTGTCGGCGCCGTCCATGCCCGGCAGGGCGATGGTGATGTCCCGCTGCGGGGTGACGGTGGCGAAGACGACGATGCCGGCGGCGGCGGCGGCCAGGCAGAGGCAGGTGAACAAGGTGATGATCAGGCGGTCAGGCATGGGGGATGTGCTGTCGATGTCGGTCAATCCGGTTGGGTTTCATTGGCTGGGGTGGTTCAGTTATGCGTGGCCGTGGTCTGGAGGCGGTTTGGTTCCGGTCTGATCGGGCGCCGGCGCCGGCGCCGGCAGGTGCTGGTATTGGCCGGCGGCCAGGAAGGCCCTGGTAATGAAGATTCGCGGGTAGAGCTGTTCGGAATACCACAGCTGGGAGAAATATAATCCGACCGGTTCCGGGGGCAAGTCATCGAGGTTTTCCGGGGCGGTGCGGAGGAAGTCGAGGCCGCGCTGGATGGCCTGGCGGGTGTCGGCGCCGGTGTCGTGGCCGGTCGCCAGGGCGGCGATGGCCCTGGCCGTGAAGATGAATCGCGGCGTGGCTCCGGGGCGGTCATCGGCGCCCCAGGCGCCGGAGGGCTGCTGGGCAGCCAGCAGATAGTCGCGGGCCTTGGCGCACCATGGCGTCGCCAGGCCGCAGAGGTTTTCCAGGACGACGGCGGTGCCGTAGACCGGGGCCAGGCCGTCAGGGGCGAGCTGGTCGCCGAACCAGAGCGGCAGGAAGGCGCCGTCGGCCCGCTGGTTGCGGGACAGGAAGTCGAGGATGCGTTTTTGGCAGCGTTCGGCCGCGTGTCGCCAATCGGGCTGGAGGGCATGGCGCCAGAGGTCAAGGGCGTGGTAGGCGTGGGCGGAGAGGTCGGGGCAGCTGCGGTCAAAGGGAAGCTTCCCCCAGCCGCGGCAGAAGGTGGGGATACCCCCGTCGCGGTTTTGCAGGTTGATGAGCCAGGCACAGCCGTCGGCGATTTCTGGTGTCAGGCGGTCGGGCTGGAGGGCGTGGAGGGCGACCAGGGCCGCGGCCGTGTCATCGGCGTCCGGGACCGCGCCGGACTGATGTGTCCAGGCCCAGCCGCCGGGTGCGGCGCCGGTGAATGGATGGACGGCGGCGAACTGCCGTTGCCGGATGATGTCGGCGAGGTCTTCGCGTTCGGCGGCGGTCATGGCCGGCGCTGCCGCCTTGGCGGCCAGGGCGGTGCACCATTGTGCCAGGCTGGTGTCGATTGGCCAGGCGCCGTCAGGCCGGACCGTGGTGGTGAGGAACCGCTCCGCGGCCAGGGCGACCGGATGGGCGCGAAGGTTGGCGGCCGACAGGCAGATGAGGCAGAAGGCGGTGAGCGGCGCGGCCTCCAGAAAGCCCCCGGAGGGCGGTTGCAGTCTGGTGAGCAGGCGGAGCACGGCGGGGATCAGACGGCGCCGGAGGCGGGCAGGCAGGCCTGGCCGGGCATGAGTGGCCTGGGCGACGCCGATGGCGATCAGGGCGGGGAGGGCGTAGCTGACCACGCGCAGATTGAGGAAACGGAAACAGGCCCGCGGCAGCAGCGCCAGTTCAAACGGCAGCTGGGGCATCCGGCTCCAGGGGTGGTCGTCGTCGTGAAGCAGGTCTGAGGCTGTGCATAGTGCCAGGATCGGCACGGAGAAGGTCAGATCCTGGCCATATTTTTCCAGGATGGCAGCGCGGATGGCGGCGGGCGAGAAGCCGCCAAGTCTGGCGGTCAGGTACGCCCGGGCGCGGGTTGCGGCCGGGGAATCGGCGTCGGCATGGGCCAGGGCGGCGTAGCCCAGCAGGCTGGCGGTGAGATTGGGCGGGGATTCCGGGGTGTCGCCCCAGGCGCCGTCGGCCAGTTGGGTGTCGGCCAGCCATTGGCAGGCGGCGGCAATGGTCTTGGCGTGCCGGTCCGGGGCGGCCAGGGCCAGGCTGATGGCGGCCGTCGCCGTGGAGACGGCTGAAGGTGCGAGGTGGCCTGACCAGTCCCCTGACGGGAGGCGACGGCGCAGCAGTTCGGTGCTCAGGCGTTGATAATCGTGGCAGGTCATGAGGTCAATCCCATGGCCACCAGGCCGTAGGCGGTATATTCCAGGTCGGGCGTGTCGTCGCCGGGGAAGGCGCCGAAACCGCCGGCGTCGGTGATGGTCTGACGGAGAAAAGGCTTGAGGGAAAACGGCGCGGGTCGCCCGCAGCAGTGCAGGGCCAGGCTGGCCGTGGCGGTCGAGAGCAGGTCCGGGCCGGGCGCCATTGGCGTGGCCGGGAAGCCGCCGGTCTGAGTCTGGAGGGTGGCGAGGCGTTCCAGGTCGGGGCGGAGCGCGTCGGGCCTGGGACGGCCGTCATTGAGCAGCATGAGTGCGGCGGCGGTGGCGTTGACGGCCGGAGTTGAGTCGCCGGGCAGGTTGGCGAACAGGCCGTCGGTCAGGCGGTACTGCTCCAGGCGTTGGGGCGTGAAGTCCAGGCCCAGGTCGCCGGCCAGGGACCAGCGCAGGAGCTGCGAGTAGGGCGACCATGGGTCGTGGTGGGGGAAGCGTGCGGCGCCAACGCCGGCGTCGGCGCCGGCGTCGGCATTCAGGTCATCCCAGGCTTCGCGCAGGTCTGGCCGGAGCGGTGGCGTCAGCCGGCGGCGCCGGATGATGGCGGCGAAGCGGGCGATGGCCGGCTGGCGGAGATACAGAAGCAGGGCGTGTGAGCGGGTAAGGCAGGCGAGGTGGACCAGGTCCAGGGAGTTCGGGGCAAAGCCGCGCAGGTAGGTTTCCTGTGCCGGCAGGTCGAGGCGGAGGCCGGCGGCAGCGGCGATCAGCAGCCCGAACATGGTGTAGTAGAGGTCGGCATTGCCGTGCCGGTCGGCGAATCCGCCGGCGGGCGCCAGCCGCGAGCGCACGAAGTCGAGCAGGCGCGCCGCCGTGTCCGGGTGGCATTTTTGCCAGCCGGCGCGGATGGTGCGGAACATGATGATGGAAAGCGGAGTCGGCATGTGTGGGGGCTATTTCGGTCCGGCGCCGCCGGTCATTTTTCCGGCAGGATTTTTTCCGTGATTCGGCAGAGGAGGATTTTCAGCTGGATGTTGCTGACGCCGTCGATGGCCTGGAAGGCCTGTTGTCGGAAGTCGCGATACAGTTGCGTCACCGCCGCCGCGGCCTCTGTCCGGGAGACGCGGTTGGCGTGGCCATGGAGGGTGACCAGGGAGGCCGGGTCGTCGTCCTCGAGGTCGTCCAGGAGCTGGTAGGCGACGCCCATGGCGTCGGACAGTTCGAGCAGGGCCTGTCGGTGGCGATCGGCCTGGCCGGCGGCGATGGCGCCGAGGAGGAAGGCGACGCGGAAGGCCGGCGCTGTTTTGAGTCGGAAGGTGGCCATGACGGTGTCGAGGCCGGGGTGACCGGTGTGCAGTTCGAATTCGCGGGCCTGTCCGAGGGCGAGCTGGCAGTGGCCGTCCGCGGCGGCCGCGACCAGTTCGGCCTGGATGGTTGCCGGGACCGGCGCCGACGCCAGCAGCCGGTAGCCTTCACCGACCAGGTAGTCGCCGACATTGATGGCGACGGGTACGCCGAGCTGGTGGTGGAGCGTCTCCTCGCCGTAGCGGAAATCGTCATCGTCTTCAATGTCGTCGTGGATCAGTGACGCTTTGTGGAAACATTCGACGGCGATGGCGATGCGGTCGACCCAGTCCGGGATTTCCGGCGCTTCGGTCAGTGCCAGGTAGACGAGGGTGGTCAGCAGGGGCCGGTAGTGCTTGCCGTGCCGGGAGAGGGCGCTGACGGCGGCGGCGTTGAAGCGGCCCAGGTCGTGGTGCCGGGTGCAGGCCAGGCAACGGCGCAGGGCGTCGTCCTGGAACAGGGCGGCGAGGTGGTTTTTGACCTCGGGCAACGGTGGTGTGAGAACCGGGTTTTCTTCGGGGATGGCGAGGGCGTAGAGCAGTTCATCCTGGTCGAATTCGGTGTTTCGGCAGCCGTCGCGGTTGAGTGGAATGGCGTATCCCGGCACGGCGTGTCGGTCCATGGCCGGGAAGGTCCTGGTCAGGGCATCGAGGCAGGACACGCCGATGACGGCCTGGATTTCCCCGGCCTCGACCCAGGCGGCGACGCGGGACGACGATTCCGCGACGAGCGTGGCCATGCCGAGGCGTTCGGCCTGTTCCCGCCAGGCGGCGACCGGGCATCGTCCGCAGCCGGCGCAGAGCAGTCCCAGGTCGTCGAATTCGGCCTGGCAGTGTTCATGGTCGCGGATGCAGACGGGCAGGAGCAGCAGCCGTCGTTCGCGGGGGATGCGGCGGATGGCTTTTTCCCAGATGACGTTGCTGATGCAGACGACGCACCAGTCACGCCAGGCTTCCGGCAGGGCGTTGTCGGCGAGGAAGCCGGTGGCGAGGCGAATCAGGCGTGGCAGCGGCACGGGCGGCCGGAGCGCCAGGCCGCTGACGCGGATCCGGAGACGGGCCCGCAGGTCGCGGCGCAGCTCCGGCGTTTCGGGCACGCACGGTGTGCTTGCGCCGCCGGTCGCGGTGTTTTCCGGCGCTGCCGGGGTGGTGTTGAGGTCAGCCATAGGCGCCAAATCCGCAGAAGTAGTATTTTTTGGCCAGTCGGTAGGCCCAGGATTTTTCCGGGATGACGCCTTCGGGGTCATGATGTCCCGGCAGGATGGAAGCCCGGTCGAGTTCGGCGAGGGCATCGCGGTTGGAGGAGTCGATGGGGTGGTGTCGGCGCAGGAATGCGGCCAGTGCGGCGGGGTCTTCGAGGAGGATGCAGCCGCGGGACCGTTCGGCGGTGAAGGCCCGCAGCGCCGGCAGGAAGTCGTCCTGCTGCAGGATGGCCTGGAGGTTGTCGGCGGCTGGGTTGAGACGGCTGGAGCAGAACTGGAGCGGCGGGCAGAATTCGACGGCGCCGGACGGCGCGATGTGGTGCGAGAGTCCGGTTGCGCCCGGGCAGAGGGCGTTGCCCTGGTGGTCCCAGTAGGCGTCGATGATGAGCAGTTTGGCGGTGCGGCGTTGGTCAACCACGAATTGCCGCAGCTGGCGAATCTGTTCGCGGCTGAGGGCGTTTTCGGGTTCCGGGTGGGCGCCGGCTGGCCGGTAGATATAGTACCAGAGGTAGTGCACGCCCTTGCCGGTGAGCAGGTCGAGATAGTCCTTTGACACCAGCTCGGGGAAGTTCTGGCGGGTGATGCTGGCGGCCACGCCGGTGAACAGCTTTGCCTGGACCGCGGTCTCAAGGGCCTGGAGGGCGCGTTGGAAGACGTCGTCGCGGCCGCGTCGCCGGGCTGATTCATCCTGCAGTCCTTCGATGCTGATCAGAGGCGTCACGTTGCCGAGTCTGGCCAGCCGGCCGGCAAAGTCCGGGGTGAGGGCCAGGCCGTTGGTGAACAGCTGGAAGTAGCTTTTCGGGTGGGCGGCGAAGAAGTCGAGCAAGTCGTGGTGCAGGAGCGGTTCGCCGCCCAGGATGCCGAAGAAGAAGGACCGGTGCTGATTGGCCTGTTTGACCAGGGCGTCGAGCTGTGTTCGCGAAAGCTGCTGCGAAGGACTGGTCTGCTGCACCCAGCAGCCGCGGCACTGCAGCTGACACTGATTGGTGATGGACAGCATCAGGAAGGCCGGAAAGAACGGCTCGCCATTCCGGAGGCGCTTTTCAAAGGCTCGGACGGCGCCGGCGCCGCGCCAGGCGAAGTTGATGGCGAGGGAGCGCAGCACCGGCCAGGAGCAGCCGCGGGCAATGCGGCACAGGGCGACGGGATTCATTGCGGGTCGTCCTTGAACAGGGGAGGAGTGGTGGGGCGGGAAGCGTGGCGCGACTTGAGGCGGGCCAGAAGACCGCGGGGGTCCCCAGCCGCCGCCGCCGCCGCCGGCGGCGGCGGCGGCGGTTCCGCGCCATTGATGGGCTCTTCCTTTGACTTTGGGAAGATGATGGCCTGCCGCGGGCACATGCGGGCGCAGGCCGGGCAGTCGGTCTTGCAGCTGGCCGGGGCCGTCACCAGGATTTTTCCGGAACCGTCTTTGGAATAAACGCCGAACATGCAGAAATCCAAGCACTTGCCGCAGTTGACGCAGCGTTGTTGGTCGATGACGGGGAACCACGGAATCCATTCATCGTGTTCCGGCGCTTCGGGCGGCGGTGGCGGCGTTGTTGGGGCTGTGTCCTGATCGAAGGTGACGCCGAGCGCGTCTGCGGCCTCGTGGATGCTGCCGGTTCGCAGGTTGATGACGCAGGCGGCCGGGAAGTCCGGGAACATGGCGTGAATGGCGCGCGGATGGCAGGCCACGATTCGGTCGCAACCGCCGGGCAGCTGCGGCTGCGGCCTGGCCGCCAGGCGGCAGAGGTCCGGCACGACCGTCACCTGATGGCCGTGGCGACGGCAATTGGCCGCCAGGGCGGCCAGGGCCCGGGAGTCGAGGTGATGATAAAGCCGGCAGGTGCAGAAGAGGATGTGCATGGGCAGGTGAATCCTTTCTCTGCGGAACACGTGGGTGATACGGTAAACGCTGCCTTGTCGGAATGTCGGGTGGTATCGCTGTCCCGTGGCCCGCGCCGCCGCTGGCCCGGTATTGCCCTTGCGGATGCCGCCAGAGCCGGTTCATGGTTTCAGGTCAAAGGCCAGGGCGACATCGCCGTGGCGGAGATAGAGCTTGCCATTGGCGATGATGGGGTGGCACCAGTGCTGCTGTTGACCGTCACGGATGGGGAAGCGCGAGACTTCGGCAAAGGCGTGCGGGTCCGGTTTGACGAGGAAGACGTTGCCGCGCCCGGCATCGTAGAGGTAGATCATGTTGTCGGCGGCGATCACTTGTCCCACGCCCTGTCCGCTGATGCGTTCGGAAAAAATGGTTTTGCCGGTGCTGGCCTGGATGCAGGTCCATTTGTTGGCGCCATGCGAGGTGCCGAAGAGGTAGTCGCCCAGCCAGACGAAGCCGTGGTGCTGGGAGCAGAGGTCGAAGTTGGTCCAGAGGACGTTGGCCTGGCTGGCGTCGTCGTTGAGCCGGAACATCATGGAGCCGTGGCCATAGCCGTTGGAGAGGAACAGCCTGCCATCCTGGTAGACCAGGGAATTGACGATGATGTCATAGCGCTTGATGGTCCGGCCGGCGTCGAGGATTTTGGCGAAGTTGATGGACCAGGCCAGGTCGCCATTTTCGGGGTTGACGCCGAAGACGTAGTTGGTGGTGGCGCCGACGATCTGGCGGGTGCCCTGGTGCCGAATCATGGTCGGGGTGACGTAGCTGGCCTTGTCCCGGAGCGATTTTGTTTGCCAGCGGGTGCGGCCGGTTTTGCGGTCGAGGGCGACGAGGGTGGTCTGGGTGCCGCCGGGCGTGACGTAGACGGCGTCGTCATCGACCAGCGGTGATTCCGCTGTTCCCCAGCCGCCGTTGACGCCGCCGAAATCGTGTTTGGCATTCACCTTCCAGGCCAGCTTGCCGGTTTCGGCGTTGATGCAGACGACTTCGCCGCTGCCGGAAATCGCGAATACGTCACCTTTGCTGACGCTGGGGGTGGTTCGGGCGGCCGGATAGTCGCGCGACCAGGGGCTGCCGTATGCGGTCTGCCAGAGCACCTTGCCGTCGGCGATGTCCAGACAGGACATGAATTCGACCTTGCGGCCGTCGTCGTCCCTGATGCCGGTGAAGAATATTTTGCCGTTGGCGGTGACTGGCGAGGAATAGCCGGCGCCGATGCCGTCTGTTTTCCAGAGCCTTGGCGGGCCGTTGTCGGGCCAGGATTTCCGGAGTCCGGTCTCGCGGTAGACGCCGGTGTGTCCCCTTCCGCGCCATTGGCCGACGTCTTCGGCGACGGCGGTGTTGAGGTGGGCGAGCCCCAGGAGGAGGGTGAGAAGCAGGAAGATTCGGGGCGGTCTTGCGGGCGCGTCCGGCGCCGTCAGGCGGTGGCGGTAGGTCGTCATGGGCGGCGTCCTTGGTTGAAGGGCTGCTGGCGGTTGCCTTGAGCTGGGGTTGGCTTGAACGTCGGAAAAGGGTCTTAACGGATGTGGGGAAATGGTCTTAACAGGTGTCAGTGTCCTGCGTCAGGCCATGGCCGGTGTGGCTGTGCGGGGGGCGCCTGGGACCGGCCGGGGCTGACATCATTCTGTTTCGGGAGGTGTTTGTGGCGATGGTTTCCTTTGCCGGCAGTTCCATGGCACGGCAAACACCCGCTACGGCAGCAGTTGCGGCAATGCGGTCGCATTGACTCGGCTAATATACCGGCAGGTGCGGCGATTTCCCAAAATCAGGCAGGAAAAGTTTGCTTTTCTAAGGGTCAGGTTTTACCTTAAGACAGAGGTGGTGTGAGATAAGTTTCCAGGTATGGGCGAAGGGTCGGTCGTTCCCGGACCTATCCATCTGCCGGCCAGTCGGATAAGCCGGAAACTATTTTTCATCGACGGGGGCGGACGTCATCAGGTCAAGGAGGGTATTCATGCGCGGCAGTGTGGTGGTCATGTGTTGTCTTTTGGCCGGGCGTTGTCTGGCCGGCGGGCCATGGGCGTTTTCGGAATCGCTGGAGGAGCATGCGATAGTCACGCGGCCGGCGCTGCCGGTCGTGGGCGAGAAGGCGGAAATAGAGATCAGCCTGCGGTGCGGCGCGGACGCGTCCGGCGCCGTTCAGCTGTTGTTCTCGGTTGACGACGAGCTGACCGGCGAAGTCAGTTTGCCGGTGGAGCCGAAAGTGACGACGCCCTATGTGTTTACCTATGAGCCGACGGCGCCCGGCTGGAAGACGGTGAGCGTGGTTGCCAGGCAGGGCGACCAGAGCGTTGCCGTCAGCCGCGCCATCCCGGTGGTGGCGCACCGGCTTTATTTCCCCTGGTTTGGCTTTGCGGACAAGGCCGCGAAGACCTTTGCCCTGGAACGCTGCCGTTTTGCCAACATGGTCCTCAGCCGCGAGGAGGGGGCGTACTGGCGGCGGCGCGGCGTCATGGCCATGCGCTGGCGGGCCGGCCGATGGAAGCCGAAAAATCCCGGTGACACGTACGGGGACTACCTCGCCGATGGCCTGCAGGAGGCGCTTGCCGACGGGGTGATGATTGACGAAATCGGCGGCTATGACAATGACCTCCTGCGGGAATTGCCGGCTGTCAGCGGGCTGCGGGACTTCTGCCAGCAGGACCGGGACTTTTTCCTGGCTCTGTGGATTCCGGGAGTGCCCAAGGAGAGCCTGGTCAATCTCGGCAGGAACAGGTATCGCAAGAAGGGCATCGACCTGCTCATGTTCGAGGTGTACAACAACTATTTGGCGACCGAGCTGGGCGCTTATGACCCGGTGGCCAGCCTGAAGCAGCGCCTGGACGTGGCCCGCAGCCAGGATGCGCTTTATCATTCGGTCGTCACGATCGGCATCAAAGGGCAGGAGAAGGTCTACCACCTCAGCCAGGAGGAGCTGGAGGACCAGGTCAGGACGATTCGGCGCCTGGCGCCGGAAATGCCCGGCCTGGGCGTCTATGCCGTCGTCCAGGAAGGCTGGGGCGCCGAACTGTCGGCTTTTGCGGACGATTTGTGCGGCAAGTATTTTGTCGGGCCGGTGCTGACGGTTTATGACAGTCAGCTGCGGCTTTCGGAGCCGTCGCCGGTCAGGGGCGAGGCGGTGACCCTGTCGACCATGGTCTACAACATCGGCGGCATGGATTCCGGGCCGGTCGAGGTGGTTTTCCATGACGGCGAACCGACCCGCGGCGGCCGGCGGATCGGCGTCGTTGAACTGGGTTCCATACCAGCCCGCCGCGAGGGCGGTTTCCCGTCCGGGGCCAAGGCCGAGGTGGTGTGGAAGGCCAGGTCGCGCGGCAGCCGCGAAGTCTTTGCGGAAGTCGTTGCGCAGGTTCCGGGCGAGGTCGTGCTGGACCATCTGGCCCGGCGGCGGGTGCAGGTGCGCTGAACGGCGCGCGGGAACCGGAGCGAGCAGGGGCAGGACATGAAGATCGTCGCCGTCGATGTTGGAACAAGTCGCATCAAAGCCGCTGTTTTCAGCGGGGACGGCGGGATGGTCGGCCTGGCGGACCGTCGTCTGGCCCGCGTGTCCAGTCCCACGACCCAGTCGGCTGGGGAGTGGGCGGAGGTGACGGAGGCGCTGTTGCGGGGGCTGTCCGGGCAACATGGCCCCGAAGCCGTGGTTCTGACCGGCAACATGCACGCCCTGCTGGCGGTTGACGCCGCCGGCGAGCCGCTGGCGCCGGCCGTGTTGTGGAATGACACCGGCGCGCAGGCCGAGGCGGCCGAGTTGAACCGCCGTTGCGGCCAGGAGCTGTTGCGGCGGTTTGGCAACTGCGCCATACCCGTGTTTACCTTTCCCAAGATGATGCGTTTCCGGCGGGAGCATCCTGACGCGTATGCGCGAACCAGGGCCTTCCTGCAAAGCAAGGATTTCATCGCCCTGCGCCTTACCGGCCAGCTGGTGACCGACCCGGTTGACGCTTCCGGCGTTCTGGGCATGGACTTGGAGACGCAGTCCTGGAATGGCGATTTCTTTGCGGAATTCGGCTTGGACGTTGGGCGGATGCCGGAGATTCGGCCGTCCGCGGGGCTGGCGGGCGTGGTCACGCCGGCGGCGGCGCGGCGGACCGGGCTGCGGGCGGGCATTCCGGTCATCGTCGGTTCCGGCGATTTGGCGACGGCGGCGCTCGGTTCCGGGGTTGACGACGCGACCATGTCCCTGACTTTGGGCACGGCCGGGCAGCTGCTGGCGGCCGGCGGGGCGGCCGCGGGCGAGGCTCTGGCTGGCCGGCTGTTTGTCTTCGCCCATGCCGACCCGCGTCTGCGCCTGTTTCTTGGTTCAGTGCCGGCGGGCGGATTCAATTTTGAGTGGATTGCCAACTTGTTCGGCATGACGGTGCCGGATTTCTTTGCGGCCGCCGCAGCCGGCGCCGGTGCGGATGAGTTGCCGGTCTATCTGCCCTATCTGCTGGGTCGCGGTGCTCCGTTCATGGACTATGTGCCGGACGGCAGTTGGCGTGGTCTGACGGCGTCGCACCGGCGTGAGGACTTGTGCCGTTCGGCCGTTTTGGGCACGCTGTCGGCGTTGCGTCAGTCGGGCGACCTGCTGGAGGAGATCGCCGGTCCGCGTCGCCGTCTGGTGCTGCAGGCGTTGGCGTGTCGGGAGGCGGTCGTGCGCACGGCGGCAGCCGGGCTGTTTGCCGCCAAGCAGCTTCTGCTGCCGGGGAATTCGGAGGCCTCGCTGGTTGGCGCCGCGGCCCTGGCCTATGCCGGGTTGGGACTGGCGGCGGACATCCCGGAGGCCGTGGCCAGGCTGTTTCAGGCAACGGCCTTGCCGGCATCGGCGGATGACGCCGTTGGCCGCTATTACCGGCGTTTTCTGGAACGGCAGCGTGGATGACCGGCCAGGCCGGGAGTCACTGGAAATGCAGAGGCGCCCGGCGCTGGTGATGAAGACGATGGCGAGGGCGATGGCGCCAATGGCGGACAGGAACACAAGAAGGCTGAAGACATGCCGCGGTGGTGTTTCCTCATTATTCTGGTTGCATTGGCGCTCCCGGCCGCACGGGCGGCGGAGCCGGAGCTGTTGCGTGACTTCTTTTTGACGCTGCCGGGTCAGGCTGAGGCCGGCGAGCCAGATGGGCGGTCGCGGGCGGCGGCGGTCGCCGCCGCTCCGGAACCCGTCCGTCCGCCGGTGAGGCCGCGGCCCTTGCATTTGACCAGGCCGCGGCTTGAGTACTGGGGCATTGCTGCCTGGTCGTGGGCGGCCGCCGCCGGCGTCCTGGCGACCGGCCTGGGCCTGGCCGGTGCGCGCGCGGCGAAGCTGGCCGTTCAGTCGGAGTCTGGCCTCCGGTTCCGTCATCGTCGGCAGGCGTTGCGGGCCTTGCGTGCGGTCGTGGAGAACGCCGGTGATGACAGTCTGTCGGAGGCGACCAGGTGGCTGGCGCAATGGTATGGGTTGCCCGGCGGCCAGGACGGCCAAGAGCTGGCCGCGGCATTGTCCGACCTTGACCCGGCCATGGCGGCCGCCGTGGCGGCCTGGGAGGCTGGTCGGTTTGCGCCGGCAGGGGGGGCGGCTCAGGCTGCCCGGGTCTGGCGTGATTTTCTGCGTCGATGGCTGCGTCGCGGCGGCCGCCGGCAGGGCTGTGGCGGGCTGGCGTCGGCGGGGATGCCGCTGGCCGGCGTTCTGTCGCCGGCCGACCAGGCCGCGGTCTGGAACCGCCTGGCAAACTTGCCGCAGGAGGTCGCCGCGAGTCATCCGCACGGCTTGCCGGGGTGGTTTTCACCGGAAGCGGCGTTGGTGATGCTGGCGGTCGCCCTGGCGGGGATGCTGCTTTTCAGCCGCAGGCGGGCCGACGGCGTTCGCTGGCGGCGGCGGGTGCTGTTCGCCATGTTGACGCTGGCGGCCGTTTTGAGTGCGGCGCGCCTGCTGGTCTGCCATGGCCAGGACCAGGCGCGGCTGCGGCGCCTGGCCGTGGTTGTGCGGCATGAAATCCTGCGCCCGGCGCCGGGCAGCAGCCTGGAGGCGGGCATCCACCTCGCCCCTGGCGATGTCGTGGAAATCGTGGCTCGGCGCGACGGCTGGCACGAGGTTCGGTTTGTCCGTTGCCGCGGATGGATTCCGGCAGACGCGGCGATCCTCCGCCGCCAGTGGGAGGCGGCGGAATGATTCGTGCCTGAAAAATGCGGTGCAGGCATGAAAATTCTGCGGCGGCGGTTTGCAAAGGGCAAAACCGGTGGTATTGTATTGCTCGTGTTCACGCCGGAGTGGCGGAATTGGCAGACGCGCTGCGTTCAGGTCGCAGTGACCGCAAGGTCGTGGGGGTTCAAATCCCTTCTCCGGTACCATCACCAAACAACAAAACCCGAAATCAGGCCGCAGGGCCGGGTTTCGGGTTTTTTGTTGCCGGACGGGGGACTTTTCAACGGCGGGAACGGCGCGCGGATGCTTGTGCATCGTCATCGGTTTGCGGGCGGGAGGCGACTGGCGGAATTGGCCAAGTTGACAATACGGCGAAAAATAAACCCCGGCGGCATGAGGCCGCCGGGGTGAATCAGGCTTGAACGCGGGGGGCGAGGCCGGCCCGTTTGCCGGTTCGGTTTACGTCGCCGAGGGGAGTTTTCCCAGGCAGCGTTCCAGGTGTGCGTGGTCCATCTTCTTGGTGAAGCAGGACACGACAATGGTCACCACGATGGACAGCGGCAGGCCGATGATCAGCGGGTCGACAAAGGCCCAGACAAAGGGTCCGAAGGCCAGCGGCTTGCCGTCAACGATGGCCAGCGAGGTCTGGCCAAACACGGCGTTGCAGAACAGCAGGGCCTTGGCGGTGGTGGCGTGGACCAGGAGCATCCACAGCAGGCAGGCCACGGCGCCGCTGAGCATGCCGGCAATGGCGCCGGCCTTGGTGATCGAGCGGAACCACAGGGCGCCGACGTACATGGGCAGGAAGGCGCAGGCGCAGATGCCGAAGAAGATGGATGTGCCCCGGGCCACGATCTCCACCCCGGCCTTGCCCATGGTGTTTTCCAGGTAATAGCCGAGATAGACGCTGACAATGACGCCGACCAGCACGCCGATCCTGGTGGTGAGGACGCCGCGGTGGCGGTTTTTGGCGCTGCCCAGCCCCAGGGCCTGTTCATACAGGTCGCGCCCGGCGGCCGTGCCCATGGCGTGCATCTGGCTGCTGATGGTGCTCATGGCGGCGGAGAGCAGGGTCAGCATGAAGAGCACGGAGAACCACGGCGGCATGCTGCCCTTGATATACATGGGGATGATGGCCTCCACGTCGCCGCCGGCCGCGGCAATGGCGACTTTGCCGCCGGTCTCCCAGAAGTAGACATTGGTCAGGGCGCCGACCACGAAGGCAACGCCGGTCATCATCAGGATGAAGACGCCGCCGACCGCCACGGCGCGGTTCAGTTCGCGCTGTCCTTTGACGGTCATGTAGCGGACGGCGAGCTGTGGCTGGGCCAGGACGCCGATGCCGACGCCCATGACAATGGTGCTGACCAGGGTCCACCAGAGCGGCGAACCGAAGGTCGGCATGGAGGTCCAGCCGGTGTGTCCGCCGGCCTGGAGCTTCTCCGGCACCAGCGCGGCCATTTCGGTCAGTTTCTGGTGGGCGTCCAGGACTCCGCCGAGCTTCCAGTAGGTCAGGGTGATGAGTGCGACCATTCCGAGCAGCATGATCGTGCCCTGCAGTGCGTCGCTGTACATCACGCCTTTCAGGCCGCCCATGATGACGTACAGCGCCATGATCGTCGAAAACACGAACAGCGCCGTCTCATAGTTCATGTGCAGCTGCTGCCCCAGGTACTTGGCTGCGCCGATGAGCACTGCCGACGCGTACAGTGGCATGACCAGGAAGATCACCACCGCGGCCGCGCCCTGGATGAAGCGCGACTGAAAGCGCCGGCCCAGGACTTCCGGAAAGGTGTGGGCGTCCAGGCGAAGGCCCATCTTGCGCGTGCGGTTGCCGAAAAAGACAAAGGCGAGGAAGATGCCGCAGAAGATGTTCAGGACGGTCAACCATAGGAGCCCCATGCCGAAAACACCGGCGGCGCCGCCGAAGCCGACTATCGCCGAGGTGCTGATGAAGGTCGCGCCGTAGGACATCGCCATGACATACGGGTGCGTCTTGCGGCCGGCCAGCAGGAAGTCCGTGGCCCCGTTCGTGGCGCGATAGCCGCGATACCCGAGGTAGCCGATCGCGAAAAAATAAATCAAAACCCAAATCGTCATCCATAATGAAGACATCGGTCGCTCCTTGCTTCGGATTACAGCTTCTCCTCAACCTCGGTCTCTTCCTGCGCCCAGTGCGCAATCTCGGCCGGCGGTTCCTCGTCGCTCTCCTCCTTGTTCCAGTTTTTCAAACCCCAGAACAGACAGAGCAGCGAACTGCCGATCGATAGCACAAAAGCCAAAAATACCCACGGATCCGGAATGTTCAGCATGGAAGTCAGGCTCCTTCTCGGGTTGATTCCAGGGACGTCAACGATGGTTGTGCCAGCCGGAGGCAATCACAAAAAACGTCTAAACATAACCTCGTTCCGGAAATTTTCTTGACAAGAAGACAAAAATCGTCAAAGTAACGCCGCAGTGGACAGTGGACGCTCAAGGAACAGTAGTCCTTGTTTGATGGTTCTGTCGGACTTATGGTAACTTCATCAACCAGCCATGCGTTCCATGCTCTTCACTTATGCGAAACTAGGGCTGGAAACATGGGACCCATAGGACGGTGGAATTAGGACGTATAGGACCTATAGGACGTATGGGACGGTGGAATAGGACAATAGGACAAATATGCTGTTGGGTTATTGAAGTCGCCCAAAGCCATACTGAACTCCTGAACAAGGAGTATTGGTTCCAGCGATTCTATCTCAATTCCCATTGAGCCTTGGACTTTGGACAATGGACGCTCCGGGCGGTATTGTATGTGAGGTTATGGTCAAGGAACGATCCGGTCGTGGGGGGCGTGTCTGGCCATGTCTGGAACGAAGGCGGGTGTGATTCAACGGAAAGGCAGAGTCATGCATTTGTCACCCTCGGAGCATCATCGTTATCTGTTGTCGTTGCAGCGTCCGCGGTACCGATATGACGGCGGGGATGTAAACGTGTGGCGTCGCGGCTGGCGTCGTCAGCTTCGGCGTCTCCTGGGCGACTGGCCGCGGGAGCGTTGTCCATTGGCTGCACGTCAGCTGTGGCAGCGGCCGCATCCGTTGGGGACGATGGAGAAGCTGGTGTTTACGGCGGAGCCGTATGCCGATGTCACGGGCTATCTGTGCCTGCCCTCGACCGGTTGCGTGCCTTATCCGGTGATGATTTGCCTGCAGGGGCATACCAGCGGCATGCACCATTCGATTGCGGTGGAGGCGGCGGACGAGACGACGCCGATGACGGTGGCCGGCGATCGCGATTTTGCCCTGGGCTGCCTGCGTCGCGGTTGGGCGGCGCTGTGTCTGGAACAGCGTTCGCTGGGTGAGCGCCGGGAGCTGCGGCAGGAAAAGGTGTCGCCGTACAACCGTTGCCACGACGCGTTTGTGCAGGCCTTGATGCTGGGGCGGACCTTGTTGGGCGAACGCGTGTATGATGTCGACCGGGGCATAGATTATCTGCTGACGCGTCCGGAGATTGATTCGCGTCGCATCGGGGTGATGGGCAACTCCGGTGGCGGGACGGTTGCGATTTATGCGGCTGCGGTTCTGCCGCGGCTGGCGTATGCGATGCCCTCCTGTTCCTTTGGCGCCTTCGCAGAGACCAAGATGGCGTTGTACCATTGCGCCTGCGGGTACGTCCCCAGGCTGGCTCAGTATGCTGAAATGGCGGATGTCCTGGGGTTGTTTGCGCCCAAGCCCGTCGTGGTGGTCGCCGGCCAGGACGACCCGATCATCCCGCTGCCCGGCGCCAGGCGGGCTTTCGAACAGCTGCAGGAAATCTACCGTGCTGCCGGGGCAGGTCAGCGTTGCCGGCTGGTGGTTGGCCCGGAAGGGCATCGGTTTTATGCCGCCGCCGCCTGGGAGGCGCTCCAGGCGCTGATTGGCGGATAAGTCCGGCGCGCCGCCCGCCGCGATTCCGGGACTGTCCCCGTCAACTTTCCGGAAAGGAAATCGGCGTTCACCCGTTGCCATGGGCAGGCCTTGGTTTTGAACCACCGATGGAAAGCGGTCCGTACGGGGATGTTGTGTCTGGTTGCGGAAAACAGGAGATGCGTTGTTGGCTGAGGGAGTTCGCCAGGCCGGTTGTTTTGCCGAAGTGCGTCCGCGGGGTTATATTGCATGTCGTCAATTATGTTTCGCGGAAGCGGGACGGTCACAGGCAACTATGGACATGGAAGAGCAGGAGTCGGGAATCATGGCCGGAAACAAGATTATCTGCAGCACCAACCAGGTCGATTATTCGGAAATCAGGAAGGCGATGTGCGCGGGGGCTCGGACGGAGGCGGAAGTCGCGCAGCTGGCCGGCACCTGCAATCAGTGCAAGGGCTGTCGCGAGAACCTGCCCTGGATTCTCGCTTCGGTCTGCGGCTGCAAGCAGGTGTCGCTGCAAGCGGTGATCGACGCAGTCAAGAATGGCGCCGATACCGTGGAGAAAGTCGGCGAAGCCACAGGCGCGGGCACGGATTGCGGCCGATGCAAGGCGCTGGTGGCCAATATCATCGCGTTGGGGCGATGAGGTCTCCGGCAGGCCAGGTGGGCGATGGTTCCGGCTTTCGGGCGATTCCGCCACCCCCTGCTGCGGTGTCAATGGGCAACCGGAAGGTCTGATTTATGGCGACAACTCCGAATGTGCTGTTTTTTTTGACGGACGACCAGCGTTTTGACACGATTGGCGCCCTGGGCAATCCGCTGATTCGGACTCCGAACCTGGATCGGCTGGTGGCGCGCGGGGTCAGTTTCCGGCGCGCGCACATTCCCGGCGGCACTTCGGGCGCGGTCTGCATGCCGAGCCGGGCCATGCTGCATACCGGTCGGAGTCTGTTCCATCTCGACGATGTCGGACAGGAAATTCCCCGGGAGCATGCCACCCTGGGGGAGACTTTCCGGCGGGCCGGATATGAATGCCATGGCATTGGCAAATGGCACAACGGCCGGATGGCGTTCGCCCGCAGCTTCACCGGTGGCGACGAGATTTTCTTTGGCGGGATGAGCGACCACTGGAATGTGCCGGCGTACCATTTCGACCCGACTGGCGAGTATGCCGCCCGGCTTCCCCGGGTGCCGGACCCGATGCATTCCAATCAGGTGGAATACCGGGCGTGCGATCACATCCATGCCGGACGCCATTCCACGGAGCTTTTTGTTGACGCCGCCTGTGATTTTCTGCGGGAGCGTGACCGCCAGAGGCCGTTTTTCCTGTATGTCGCCCTGCTGGCTCCGCATGATCCGCGGACTATGCCCGAGGCCTTCCGGCAGCTTTACGACCCTGAATCCCTGCCGTTGCCGGAGAATTTCCGGGCGGAGCATGTTATTGACACGGGCGCGCTGCGGTGCCGGGATGAGCTTCTGGCCGGTTTTCCACGGCAGCCCTCCGAGGTGCGTCGGCATCTGGCCGAGTACTATGCGATGATCAGCCATCTTGATGCCGAGCTGGGGCGCCTTCTGGCGACGCTGGAATCTGTCGGCGATCTGTCAGATACGAT
The DNA here is from genome assembly GCA_964407145.1 of uncultured Lentisphaeraceae bacterium. GTDB lineage: Bacteria > Verrucomicrobiota > Lentisphaeria > Oligosphaerales > Oligosphaeraceae > JAAZKI01. The sequence continues at coordinate 48,229 of CAYOUR010000002.1, forward strand.
CATCGTGGTAGCCGGCGACAATGGCCTGGCTGTCGGGCAGCATGGCCTGATGGGCAAGCAGAATGTCTATGAGCACAGTGTGCGGGTGCCGCTGCTGGTCAGCGGTCCGGAGGTTCCGGCCGGCGTCACCAGCGACGCTCTTGTTTATCTGTTCGATCTTTTCCCGACGTTGTGCGACTTGTGTCGGATGCCGGTTCCGGAATCGGTCGAGGGGCGCAGCCTGCGGCCCTGCTGGGAGACGGGTGACCGCGGCCGTGACAGTCTGTATCTGGTTTATGCCGATGCCGTCCGCGGCGTCAGCGATGGCCGCCGCAAGCTGATCGAGTATGCGTGCGGCGCCACGCAGCTGTTTGACTTGGAAGAAGATTCCTGGGAGAAGAACAACCTGGCCGAACAGCCCGAAGCGCGTGGCGACCTGGAGCAGTATCGGCGGGAAATGTGGAAGCTGTCCGGACAATGGGACGACCGCCGGCACCGGCTGGGCCAGGAGTTCTGGCGGCGGCGACGTGATTTGCGTCAGGGGTAGCGGCGCATTGATTTGATGCGCCAAGGGCAGGCCATTGCGCACGGTCGCCAAGACTGACCGGATGAATTGTATCGGCGCCGAAGACGACCGAGCGGTCTGGGCGGGAATGGGATATTCGTGGGGTGACGGCATCACAGCGGAAAGGCCAGGTGACGAATGCGGCCGGGGATTTTCACATCGTTTATGGCGGGCATGCCGTATGCGACGGCGCTGCCCATGATTCAGGCGGCTGGTTTCCAGGCCGTCAGTCTGGGCGGCGTGCCCGAGCTGGCCGGGTATGGCACGGGTGCAGATCGCCAGAAGCTGAAGGCGCTGCTGCGTGTTCACGGTCTGGTCATTGATTCGGTGCACGCGCCGTTTCCGGAGGGCGACCGGCTGTTTGCCGAGGACGAGGCCGTTCGTCAGGAGTCATTGCGGCAATGCCGGCTGGCTCTGGACGCGGCTTCTGAAGTCGATGGTCGTGTCGTCGTCATCCACCTGATTCAGCCCTACGGCATTCCGCCGGGCGAACAGCGCGACCGCATGGTTGAACAGGGCCGCCGCAGTGTCGCGGAGCTGGCCGGGTATGCCGCAAAGCGCCAGGTCTGCCTGGCCCTGGAAAATGGCCAGCGCCCCGACTATGACCAGGTGCTTTTTGCTCTTCTGGAGGAGTTGCCGGCCCCGCATGTCGGCCTTTGCTACGATTCCGGCCACGAGCATGTCCAGGGGCGGTGTTTTCAGATGCTGCGGCGCTATGGCCACCGGCTGCTGGCGTTGCACATCCACGACAACACCGGACGCGACACCCATCTTTTGCCGTATGAGGGCACGGTGCCATGGGAGGGTTTCGGCGAGGCCATGGCCGGATTGAATTTTACCGGCGATCTCGTCCTGGAGCCCAGCATGGCCAATTCGCCGTTCCAGGACCCGGCGGAATTTTTGGCCGAGGCCATGCGTCGCTGCCGGCGTCTGTTGTCGGCATTGCCGGGAAACGTCGGTCAATGAAGCGACGCCATCGTCGTCGGCCGGCGATGGTCAGCTGTCTGGCGGATGCCAGCCGGCGACACTTCCGGTTGTCTCCAGGCGCTTGGCCGCCGGGCAACCAGCTCAGAATCAATGATAGAAAAGGAGCCTGCTGCAATGGAACAGGAAATCGCCACGTGCCGTGCCGGAGTCGCGCGGGTCTGCATCACACCGCCCCTGCCATGTGACATGGCCGGATACTTTCATCGCCGCATAGCCGAAAGCGTCGCCCGCGATTTGTATGCCACGGTGCTGGCCTTTGAGAAGGATGGCCAGGCGGCGGTCGTGGTCGGTGCCGATCTGATTGCCATGACCGACGAGGTCTGCAAGCCGGCGTTTGCGGCGGCGCATGAGCGCTGGGGCATCCCTTTGAGCAGCATGATCGCCAGCGCCACCCATACTCATACCGGACCGGAAATTCGCCGTGACGCCAGCAATCCGGTGTCTGAAGAGTATCTGGGCGTGCTGCCCGGACTGATTACGGAGGCCGTCGGGAACGCCCTGGAGAACATGTCCGAGTCGGTGTTGTGTTTTGGCGAGACCCGGGCGCCGGGTCTGGCCCACAACCGCCTTTCGCGTTGCGCCGACGGCTCGGAAGTGTTCGGCGCCCAAGGCGGCAGCGCCAAGGTCATCGGGCCGGCCGGGCCGACTGACGACAGCGTCCAGACCCTGGGCATTTACACGCCGGACAAGCAGCTGCGCGGCCTGCTGGTCAATTTCGCCTGTCATCCCGACACGTCCGGGGGCGGCAAGGCCACGGCGATTGATTCGGACTGGCCAGGCGAGATGACGTCGTATCTGCAGGGTGTTCTCGGCGCCGAGCTGCCAGTGCTGTTCATGCAGGGGACGGCCGGGGACATCAACCAACGCGATTCGCGCGCTCCGCGGCCGCACTGGCTGCCGGATGGACGCGGCAAGTTGGCTCGCGGCGTCGCCGGGGCGGTTCTTTATGCGGCGCAGATTGCCAGTCCGCTGCCGGAAATCGTCATCCGGAGCGCGCGCCAGGAGCTTGACCTGCCGTTTTATGTGCGTGACCAGACGCTCTATGATCTGGTTGAGAAGCTCAAGCAGAAGGGCGAGGCCGCCACGTATTTTGAGCAGAACCTGATCCGGCGGGTGGAGGCTTGGCAGAAGGACGGCCAGGTCGACCATGTGGAAATCACCGCGCTGCGAATCGGCGACCTGGCGATGGCGGCTTTGCCGGGCGAGATTTTCACTGGTTGGGGCCTGGAGATCAAGCGCTATTCACCGGCCGGGCATACCATGATCGCCGAGCTGGCCAGTTCGCACAATGGCCTGACCGGCTACAAGGCGACGAGTGACCAGGCTTTGCGGGGCGCCCGCGCCAAGGGCGCCTATGGCACGCTGCCGACCATGAGCCAGCGCCATTGTCCCGCTTCCGGACAGATGATGACCGACAGCGCCATCGCCCTGCTGCATGAGTTGTGGTCCTGACGGCGCCGGCCCGATTATAGGGGCGCAAAGCAGGTCGCGGCCGGCGCCGGCGACCTGCTGGTCTGACCGTTTTGGTCCATGTGCAGGATGTGGTGATGGATGCTTCCGGCCACTGTCCCCGGAGACCATGCGTTTCCAGGTGGCGCCCTTTGGGCGCGGCGGTGGGGTTTCTCTGCCGCGGGTTTCCTTGCCCTTCGGGCTTCGGTCACCCGCGGTTATGTTTGTTGAGCCCTTCGGGCTTTTTTCGTTATGGCTGCAGGAACGTCTTTCTGCATTCCACTCCACTATCGGGTTGAAAGTCTTTTCAAAGGAAGAGGCAGATAGATACCCCTTGTCAAGCACCTTCTCCCATCACCACATGTTGCACATTATCAAAAGTTCAGGTTATTTTCGGGCGGCTGTTTTGAGGCGATTTTCCCGGAAGAATCGGAACACGTCGTGGTCCTGTTCCGGCATGCCGTCGAGTCGTTCCTGGTAGTGCGGCGAGACGAAGGCGCGTTCCAGGAGGGGCAGGGTGCCGTCGGCTTGCAGGGTGATGTTGCGCGGCGCCAGTTCGTCGGCCAGGCGCTGGCGCATTTTGAGCAGGGTGGTTTGCCAGTCGCGGTTGTTTGCCAGGTCGTGCCGTTCGCCCGGGTCGGCCGTCAGGTCGAACAGTTGCTCCTGGCCAGTGCGCGTGAACCAGATGTACTTGATTTTGCCGTCGGACAGATACTGCATTTCCTCGTCGCGGAAGTAGTTGGCGCAGTGTTCGCCGTGGACGAAGTCGCGCCAGGGGGCCGTGTGGCCCTGGGCCAGCGGCAGGACGCTCAGGCCGTCGACCATTTCCGGGGTCGGCAGACCCAGCGTGTCGAGGATGGTTGGCATCACATCGGCGAGGGAGACCGGCGCGTCATGGCTGGCAGGGGTGTTTTGCCGCAGGTCCTTGGGCAGTCTGACGAGGAAGGGGATGTGGGCGGAGCCTTCATAGGCGTAGGTCTTGCGCCACATGTGGTGGTCGCCGAGCATGTCGCCGTGGTCGCTGGTGAAGAGGATCAGGGTGTCGTCCAGAATGCCCTGCCGTTGCAGTTCGTCGAGGAGGCGGCCGATCTGGGCGTCGATATGGCTTACATTGCCATAGTATCCGGCCCGTGCCAGGCGGATTTCCCCGGGTGGGATGAGGCCATGCCAGGCCGCCGGGTTTTCAATTTGGGTCGGGTCGGCGTGTTTGTCGGCCCAGTCACCGATCCAAGGTTCGGGGGGCGGGTTGTCAAGGTAGCGGTTGAAGTATTCCGGGATGGCGTCGTAGGGTGAATGTGGCCGGGCGAACGAGGTTTTCAGGAAGAAGGGCCGGCTGCGGTCGCGGTCGCGCAGGAACCGGATTGAGCGTTCGCCGGTCCAGGCCGTCGGGTGCAGGTGCGGGGGCATGTCGTAGGGGCGACCGCACCAGCCGTTCCAGTTGCGTCCGGGGCCAATGGGAGTGTCCTGGCCGCATTGTTCGTGGTACCAGGTTTCGTAGTCGCAGCAGAAGTCCGGGTCCTGGTGGCGGCCCGACTCGTCCAGTTCGATATGATGGAAGCCATTCAGGCTGCGTTGCGGAAAGAAGTGCATTTTGCCGACGCCTTTGCAGTAGTAACCGGCCCGGGCCAGTTCTCCCGGCAGGGTGAACGGGAAGTTGGTTCCCATGTGGCCCTGGCCCTCGCCCATGCCGAGGATGCCGGTTTTCCACTGGTTCATGCCGGTCATCAGCATGGCTCGGGCAGGGATGCAGGACGGGCAGGAGGTGTAGGCCGAACGGAAGATCGTGCCTTCAGCAGCCAGCCGGTCGAGGTTCGGGGTGGCGATCGTCTCGTTGCCGGCGCAGTGCAGGGTGTCGAAACGCTGCTGGTCGGTCATCAGCAGCAGGACGTTGCAGCGTTTTTGGGCGGTGTCCATGAGAATGCTCCGAGTTGGTTGCCGGCGGCGCCGGGCGGGATGTCGAGTCTCCGCCGTATCGACCTAAGCCTGGCACAAGGCCTGACCGGGGAGGATTGTCTTCAATAAGGCATAACGTATTGTTTTTTGCGATGACTGCAAGCCGGAGGTGCGTTTTGGTGTGGACAATGTACAGTGGACGATGGACTTTTATGGACTTTATTGGACAATGGGGCAACACTCCTATCCCAGCGTCCCATACGTCCCACACGTCCCATACGTCCCATACGTCCCATACGTCCCATAC
>CAYOUR010000003.1:0-49726 GCA_964407145.1 uncultured Lentisphaeraceae bacterium
GAGAGTACGCGCTCAATCTCAGGTCCGGGCTGGATCATGAAGGCGGGAGAACGGTTCCCCGGCCGGGGATCCAGCGCGACATGCTCCAGATTATTGGCGCCGTCAAGCAGCCCGATAGCGGCTATCTCCTGAAAATCGTGGTCCTCTGAGGCATTCCAGAACACCGGCAACACTGGCGCTCCGAGCAGTGCTTCCAGCCTTTCGGCGAGTTTCACCGCAGTCATGGCCTTGTAGAGGATATACAGCGGGCCGCCGAACAACACCGGCTGCTGGCCGGTGGTCGTCGTATCAAAGCCATAATTCGCCTTGTACAACTGGGGAAGCCAATTGTAGCTGCTCTTGATATTGCAGGCATAGATGCAGATATGATCTTCATTGTCCTGAGCATACATCAACGTCTCAAGACCAACCTGCTTCAGATTCGACACGCAGGAAATCGCCCGGGCCTTCTCGCGTGCCTTGCTCAGGGCGGGCAACAGCATCGCCGCCAGAATCGCAATGATGGCAATGACGACCAGCAACTCAATCAACGTGAAACACCGCTGCTTCATGACACACCTCCAGCAACATTGAGCCTACCATACCACCCTTGACGCCGCCTTGGGCTGTTCATGCCCTTCAAGATGCCGCCTCGGATGATTCGAACATCAATGGGTCCCCTATGGGCAATACGTCTATGTCAATGATGCATTTCCCGCCGGCGGCATGTCAATGGCGCTGTTGGCCCCATGCCGCAAAGTGAGTTTTTCCGGCGAATTTGTCATCCGTCAGGAAGAAACCTGACCAATTCCCTTTGGCTGAATCGGCCTTTCAGCAGAAGCCGCCGCAGCTGCGGCCCCCGTCGATGATATGATTCGAGCCGGTAATGAAGGCCGCCTGGTCGGAGCAGAGAAACAGGATCAGATCGACGACCTCGGCCGGCTCGGCGGCGCGTCCGAGAGGGGTGCGCATCTTGGCCATGGCCGCCCTGGTCAGGACCGGCCCCGGGGTGACGCAGCAGGCGCGCACGCCATGCGGGGCGCCGTAAAGCGCCAGCGACTTGGTCAGGCCGTACATGCCCGTCTTGGCGGCGCTGTACTCGATTGATCCGGCCGAACCGCATTCGCCGGTCACTGACCCGAAGTTGATGATCACGCCGCGCCCGTGGCCGATCATGCTGCCGATGACCGCCCGGCTGAAATACAGCGAACCCTTCAGGTTGACATCGAGACCCCAGTCCAGAACCGCGATGTCGCGCTCCTTGAATTCCTGGGAACACTGCAGGACACGTCGCGGGTCACCACCGGCGCAGTTGATCAGAATGTCAATCGGGCCAAAAGCGGCCACCGCCGCAGCCGCAGCCTGCTCGACCTGTTCGAAGACGGTCACGTCAACGGCCAGGCCGAGCGCCTTCCCGCCCTGCGAGACGATGTCCGCCACCGCCGCCGCCACGCCCGCCGCGTTAAGGTCGGTCAAAACCACGGCCGCTCCTGCCGCGGCCAGTTTCTGGGCCGACAGCAGCCCCATGCCGGAAGCCGCACCGCTGATAACAGCCGTCCTGCCGGAGAAATCCATGCGTATACCCCGCCTTTCCAATGCCACGCCGCCCTGCCGTTCAACGCAACTTGCGCCAATCGAAGACGATGCCGAGAGGCGGCTGACTCGTCTCGGCCAGGCGTCTGTACACGCCCGGTGCTTCGACCGGGGAAACGATCTCGGAGATCACCGGCAGGACTTGCAGCTTCCCGGCGGCGACCAGCTTCATGAAGGCGCGATAGTCATCCTGCTCGGTCCACTGCCCCGGGGCGGATTCCTGCCGCGGGCGGGTGTGCGTATGCGAACCGACCATGGTGATGCCGCGGCGATGCACATATTTGTAGTAGTCAATCGGCACATCGGAAACCCTGGTGCAGCCCAGAAGCGACACACGGCCGCCGAACGCCACATATTCCAACGCCTGTTTCAGGGCGGCGGCGGAACCGGTGACTTCCACCACCGCATTGACGCCCTGCCCGTCCGTCGCCGCCAGGACTTTCCGGTTGAAGTCGGGATCATCCGGTGACAGGACCAGGTCGGCGCCGAGCCGGCTGGCCAGCTCGCGGCGTTTGGGGTCGAAATCAGCGGCCAGTACCGGCTGGCCCCCGCTGCGCCCGGCGATCTGCAAGGCAAAGACCCCCAGGATGCCCAGCCCGGCAATCATCACCGATTCGCCGATCTCCACCCGCAGTTTCCGCACTCCGAGGAAGGAAAACGAGGCTATGACGGCGAACGACGCCTCCAACGGCTGCACCCCGGGCAACACCTTGACCAAGCCGGACGCTTTTTTGACCGCATGCGAACGATGGCCGGTCCAATTGTTCACAACCAGGTCGCCGAGCTGAAATCCCTCCACGCCCTCGCCCAGAGCCGTGATGCGGCCGACAGCGCTGTAGCCGGGCGTGAACGGAAAACCATCGGTGGTGCAGGTGTTGGGCAAGCCAATCAGATTGGCGCGCTCCGTTCCGGCGCTGACCGCGGTGAAGTCATTTTCAATCAGCACTTCGCCGACCCCAGGAGGTGGGAACTCGAAATCCGCCAGCACAGCCTGACCACGGGCCTCGAAACGAATGACCTTGCCTTGCATGTCCTTTATTCTCCACGCTCGCGCCGCCCCAAGCCAGTCGACGCTGTTCACAACCCGGACGAAACCGAACCCTGGTTTTTGGGGGCGCCTCACCTTGGCCTGAACTTGGCTGTGCCAGTCACATCCGCCGCCTATTGATACGTTGCGGGCAGCCCAGAACAACCCCGGCGTCCTTGACCATGGACAGTAACGTACCACTGCCTGCGTTCCATGTCAACCACGGCTGACAGACAAATGCAAGCCCGACGGCGATTGCCTTCCCGTTCCTGGAAAATCAGTGCCCATCAGTGCCCATCAGTGCCCATCAGTGCCCATCAGTGCCCATCAGTGGTTCTTTCATGAAAAAGGGATGCTTCGCTGCGGGAAACAGGAAAAAGCAGGCAACCCACCGACTGCCAGAATACGACTCCCGCTAGCCAGCCGGGCTCTGGCCGCGGATTTGAGCCCGATGACTCAAGATCATATTGGCGAGAATCGAGCCGATCACCACGACCCCGCCCATGGCCGCCAACGCCCCGGGACGCTCGCCGAGAAAAACAGCCACCCAGACCGGATTCATCAGGGGCTCGACTGCGGACAGCAGAGAGCACGCCAGCGGCGAACACTGCTCGACCGCGCTGCTCAGCAGGATATAAGGAATGCCTGACTGCACCACGCCGAGCAGAAGCAGATAACCGCCCGCCTCCAGGGTCAGATGATTGTCCGTGAAAAACAGAAACGGCAGCCCTGCCACGGCCGTGATGGCGTGGCCAAACAACACCCCGCACATCCGTTCCGCCCGCGCTGACTGACGAATCGCAATGAACGACGAGGCCATGAACACCCCGGAACACAGGGCCAGCAGATTGCCGACCAGGCTGCCTAACGCCAGTTCACCGACAAAGAAAAGCGAAATGCCGGACAGCGTCGCGCCGACCGTGACTGCGTCCGCCAGCCGCACAGGCTGGCCGTACAACGCCCGCATAATCAGCAGAATGAAAACGGGCGAGGTATAATGCAGCACGACGGTGTTGGCTGCGGTCGTCAGCTTGTTGGCCCCGACAAAGGTCATGAAGGTGCCGGCCCAAAACAAGGCGCTGAGGACAACCTGACGCGTGAGGACCACCGGCACCCCGCGATACCACAGGTAACCGCGTACGACCAGGCAGGCAAAAGCGGCGCGTGCACCCGCAATCGCCATCGGATGGCAGTCGATTTTCTTGATGAACAGCCCGGCAATGCTCCAAAGCAAGCCGCACAGCAGCATCTGCAAGACCGCCAAACGCCTACTTGATACCGGGGTCATCGCCGCCGTCCTCCGACAACTCGGGAGACGCCGCCCGGCGCTGACCCGGAAACATCACGTCAAACACCTCGGAAAAATCCTCGACATAATGGATGTCCAAGCCTTCCCGGACGTAGTCGGGGATTTCCGACATGTCCTTGAGGTTGGCCTTCGGCAAAATCAGATCACGCACATTGGCGCGCTTGGCCGCGATCATCTTTTCCTTGATGCCGCCCACCGGCAGCACCCGCCCGGTCAACGTCAGTTCGCCGGTCATGGCCCAGCGGGACGGCGTCGGCCGGCCCAGGGCCAAAGAAATCAGCGAAGTCGCCACCGTGATGCCGGCCGACGGGCCGTCCTTCGGCGTCGCTCCAGCCGGAACATGCACGTGTATGGTGTGCTCACGGAAGAATTTCGGGTCCAAGCCGTACTCGGCCGCATTGGCCTCCACCATGGTATAGGCTATCTGCGTCGACTCCTTCATCACCTCGCCAAGCTGACCGGTCTGCTTGAAGCCCGCCGGCCCGGACACGGCCAGGCTCTCGACGTACAACGTGGAACCACCCAGCGCCGTCCAGGCCAGGCCCATGGCCACGCCGGCCCGGGACTGCCGCATCAGCTGGTCGTCCTCGAAACGACGCGGCCCAAGGTATTCGGACAAGTTCTTCCGGCTCATCCGCACCGGCCCGGTCACCAGCCCCTCGGCAACGCCGGCCGCGACCTTGCGCATGCAGGTGCCCAGCGACTTCTCAAAGGCCCGGACCCCGGCCTCCCGGGCGTAGCCGAGGATGATGTCGCGCAACGCGCTGTCGGTAAAACTCAGGTCCTTCTTCTTCAGGCCGTTTCGCGGCAGCAGCTTGGGAATAAGGTGGCGCTTGCCGATGCAGAGCTTCTCCTCAGTGATGTAGCCTGACAGGGTAATGACCTCCATGCGGTCCAGCAGCGGCGACGGAATCGTGTCCTGCATGTTGGCCGTGGCAATGAACAGCACCCGCGACAAGTCGAACGGGATGTCAAGGTAGTGGTCCCGGAAACTGCTGTTCTGCTCCGGATCCAGCACTTCCAGCAGGGCCGAAGCCGGGTCGCCATGCAACGACGCCTGGCCGATCTTGTCGACCTCGTCCAGCATGATGACCGGATTGCACGAGCCGCAGATTTTGATCGCGTTGATGATCTTGCCCGGCAGCGCGCCGATATACGTCCGCCGATGGCCCTTGATCTCCGCCTCGTCCCGCATGCCGCCCAGCGAAAAACGGAAGAATTTCCGGCCCAGCGCCTCGGCAATGCTCCGGCCCAGCGACGTCTTGCCGACGCCCGGCGGCCCGACCAGGCAGAGAATGGAACCGTCAACCGAGCCTTTCAACTTGGCCACACCGATGAATTCCAGAATCCGCTTCTTGACATCCTCCAGGCCATAATGATCCCGCTCCAGCAGGGCCCGGGCCGCGGCCACGTCGAGCTTGTCCTCGGTCGTCACTTCCCAGGGCAGCTCCGTCAGCCAGTCCAGGTAGGTCCGGCCTATCGAATAATCGGGCGACTGCGGATGAATATTCTTGAGCTTGTCGAGTTCGTCCTCGATCCGCCGGATGGCCTCGGGATTGGCGGCTGGGCGAATCACTTCCAGGCGCTGGCGGTAACGGTCCAGCTCCTCCTCGCGAGTGTCACGCTCCAAGCCAAGCTCGGCCTTCACCAGATTGAGCTGCTCACGCAGAAAATACTCGCGCTGGCTCTTGCTCATCTTGGCTTCAACCTTGTTGGAGAGGTCCTCCTTGAGCTTGCTCAATTCGCCCTCGCGCTTCAACAGCCGAAGCGCCTTCTCAAGCCGCTCCCGGACCTGAAATTCACCGAGCACGTCCTGCAGCTCGATGTCCAGGGCGCTGGTCAGAGTGACGGCGAAATCGGCCAGGCTGCCCGGGGCGTTCCAGCTGTAGCGATGAATCAGGGCCTTGGCTTCTTCTGTGAACAACGGACTGCGGCTGACAATTTCATACATGGTGTCCTTGATGGCCAGGCAAAGCGCCTTGACCTCGGCTTCCGGCCCGGGCACCTCGGCCGGATACTCGACCTCCGCCATCGCCCGGCCGTTCTCCACCGTCACCTTCCGCAGAACAATCCGATAGCGTCCCTGGCAGAAAATGTTCAGGTGGCCTTCAGCGGTCTCCTCGGAACGGCGGATGAACGCCGCGGTGCCGACGCGAAACAGCTTGAGCTCCTTGGCATTCTCGTCCTGGCCCTCACCCGGCGGCTCGCGCAGGGCGAAGCCGATCAGGCGGTCGCCCGAGGCCATGGCCACCCGCGCCATCGCAATGTCGTCGTCATCAGTCAGCAGCGCCGGGAACACCATGCCCGGAAAAATCGGCTTCTGGATGCCGGACAGCACGGGCATCGCCTTGGGCAGCTTGCCGTTGGCGGCCGACGTGGCGGAACTGTCCCGCGAATCGTCATTGGCGCCCTCCATGGCGGCGATCACATAATCCATCGCCGCAACCGCGCCGCCGACCCCTGATTTCTTCTTGGTCTTTGTCATCTTGCTCCTATATCATCATTTCTGCCGGGGGCGCCGGAACAGCCTCTCCGCCGCCGGTGGCCGTCAGGCCGGCCAGGTGCCTTCAGAGACAGGCGGCCAGCATCTCCGGCGCCCGATTGGTGCAGACCTTGTCCACGCCCAGACCGGCAAAATGCCGGACCGCCGCCTGGTCGTCGACCGTCCAGACCATCACCCGGACGCCATGCGCATGCGCCGCCGCCACCAGGTCGCCGGTGACCCCCTCGGATTGAACGTGCACCCAGGGAAAACCATGCTCCCGGGCCAACGCCAGCAGGGCGACGCCATCCCGGCCCAGGATGCCCAGCGGGACGGACGCGTCCGCCGCATGCACCTGCAACAGGGCATCCAGGTCAAACGACGAAACGACGTGCTCGCCCTGCCGTGGCCGATGGCGCCGCAGCAGCTCTGCCAGCTTCCCCGCCGCCTGCCCGGAATCACGGAACCGCTTGACTTCCACATTGAAGGCGACTGGATGGGCGTCGGACAGGGACAGGGCCTCCGACAGAAGCGGAATCCGCTCGCCGGCGAAGGCCGGCGCTTTCCAGGCCCCGGCGTCAAGACGCCGCAGCTCCGGCCACGGCAGCGAGGCGATCTCGCCGGCGCCGTCCGTCGTCCGGTCAACCGTCGCATCGTGCATCACGACCAGCTCGCCGTCGGCCGAGACATGGATGTCCAGTTCAATGGAGGGCGCCCCCGCCGCCACGGCCTGGCGAAAGGACAGCAGCGTGTTCTCCGGATAGGCGGCGCTGTAGCCGCGGTGCGCTTCGATTGTCGTGCGTGACATGGTCTGCCTGCCTTTCCTTTTCACGCCGGACGGTTGCCGGACGTGTATGAAAACCGCATCGGCGTCTCCTGCCCGAGCTGGCTTTTGCCGGCTTTGATCAGACAGGCGACTTCATAGATGCGCCGGATGGTCTGCTCTCCCTGCTCCAGCCCCCACTCGTCCGTCAGAATATGGCCGGCCGGCCCGGCCCAGCCCATGGTGCCAAACTGGCAGGTCTGGTCGCCGTTGCCGACGATCAGGCAGCCGTTGCGGATGAACGGCAGCCAGGTGGACATGATGGCCGTCTCCGCCCCGCCCGAACGCCGCCCGGCTATCGCCATGACGCCCACCGGCTTGTTCGCCAGCTTGAAATCCTGGTGCCGGAGAACACGCGTCCGCATGATGAACTTGCTGAACAGGTCGGAGGGCAGGCCGAAGTAAACCGGGGTGGCCACGGCGAGGCCGTCCGCCTCGCACATTTTGGCGAGGATGCCGGTCATGTCGTCCTTCTGCACGCACGGGATGTATTCCTCCCGGTCCTTGCGTTTGCCGCACACCCCGCAGGCCAGGCAATGCAGAATATTCATGTCCCGGAGGTGAATGATCTCGGACTCGATCTGGCCGCCGAGCTTGGCGTTGGCCGTGGACAGGGACTGTTCCAGAAGCGCCGCGCTGTTGCTCTTGGCTCGCGGACTGCAGTTCAGCCCCAGAATCTTAATCTTCATGTTGCGTCTCCGTCTGCGGATTGGATTCAATGCCGCCTTCTGCCATCATCCGATGCAGGACGTTGCGGTGCAACCCCAGCCGGGCTGCCGCCCTGGTCTGGTTGCCGTTGCTCTCGCGCAACGCCCTGGCGATAATCATATTCTGCAATTCAGACAACGCCTCCCGCAAACGGTTGCCGCCATCCAGGGGCAAGTGGTCGACGTAACAGCCCAGACGCCACCGCTGGCGGTCGGGTGCCGCCGCATCCGGCGCTGGCTGACGCAGACGCTGTTCCAGGCAAGCGCCGGTGACGACGACGCCCCCGCAGGCCGCGGCCGCCTGCCAGAGCACATTGCGAAGCTCACGTACGTTGCCCGGCCAGTCATGCCCGACCAGGACCGCGGCCGCGTCGTCAGACAAGACGAGGCCAGAGCCGATCTGGCCGAGAAAATGACGGGCCAAAGCCGGCACGTCGGACAAATGCTCCCGCAGCAGCGGCGTCCGCACCGGCAGGACCGCCAGGCGATAATACAGGTCCGAACGAAAACGCCCCTGCTCCACCGCCGCCTGCAGGTCGCGGTTGGTCGCCGCAATCACCCGTACATCGACCGGCTGCGGCCGGACCGAACCAAGCCGCTCCACCTGCCGCTGATCCAGAAAACGGAGCAGTTTCACCTGCGCCGGCACGGGCAGCTCACCGACTTCATCCAGAAACAGGACGCCGCCATGCGCCGCCTCGCACAGGCCAGGCTTGTCCTGCGTGGCGCCGGTGAACGTCCCCCGGCAATGGCCGAACAACTCGCTTTCGATCAGGCTTTCCGGCAGAGCCCCGCAGTTCACCGCCACAAAAGGCCCCTGGCGACGCCGGCCGCGGGCATGAATCATCCGGGCGGCCAGCTCCTTGCCAGTGCCCGTCGCCCCCGTGATCAGCACTGGCGCGTCGTCGATGGCCGCCAGGCGCAGCAGCTGCTTGAACAGGTCCTGCATGACCGGCGACTCGCCGACAAAGCCGTCGGCGACGGCGACCGGCGGTTCATCCGAGGCCGGCGCCGACGGCCTGGCCAGCGCCCTGGCGACCAGCTGTTCGGCCTGGCGCATGTCCACCGGCTTGGTCAGATAATCGAACGCCTGCCCGGCCATGGCCCGGCTGACCGTCGCCAAAGTCCCGTAGGCCGTCATCACCACGACCGGCAAAGTCGGCCTCTGCCGCCGAATCGCGTCCAGGACATCCAGGCCATCGTCCTCGCCCAGGCGGATGTCGAGGAAGACCAGGTCGGCCTCCCCGGCCTGGCAATGCCTCAGGCCCTCGGCGGCGTGGCTGCACGTCTGCACGCAGTAACCGCGCTTCTCAAAGTAGCGCCGGAACGCAAAACAGATCGACGCCTCGTCGTCGATGATCAGAAGTTTGCCTTTGCAGGTCTCATCCACCATCGTGCCACCCATTCACTCATCACGCGCAGGCCATCAGGCGACGCCCAATTGGCGCCTGGCCCCATAACCGCGGCGGTCGACCGCCCTTCGCCGACCGCCCGGGCGTCATTGCCCGGGGGCGTCGCTGACGGCGTCCCGGGTCGGCGGGGTCGGCGTCGGCAGCGGCGCCACCCGGTCAACCGTTCCCCAGCGCCGGGAAAACGGCCACCAGACAAAACACGCCGTGCCAACCAGATTCCGCCTGGGCACCGTGCCCCAGTAACGGCTGTCCTTGCTGTTCTCGCTGTTGTCCCCCAGCATGAAGTATTCTCCTGGCGGGATGGCGAACGTATCGCCGTTATGCCGCAGAAACTGCGCGTTCGGCATATGCGCATAACCGCGATAGCCGCCCTGAAAACTGTGAATTCGGTCAAAGCCGGGGTCATCAGCGCCATCCAGCACCCTGAACTCCGCCGCCCCGGCCGGCTTGACATACAGCCGGTGGTCCGTTATCCGCAAGGTGTCCCCCGGCAGCCCGACCAGACGCTTGATGTAGTACCGGCCGCCAAAGCCATAACCGTCCGGGTCGACCAGGCCATCGGTCACAAACACCATCACGTCCCCGCGCCGCGGCTCACGGAAACATAACGACGTGCGGTTCACAAACAAATGATCGCCCAGCTCCAGGTAGCCGCGAAGAAAAACCTCGCCCCGGGCAAAAAGGCTCGTCTCGCGCTGGCCGGCGTACTGGTCATAGATCGTGCGTAACGCCGTGTCCGGAGAACCCGGCACCACATACCGCCGGGAACCGATCGGCACCTCGCTCTCCGGGAAAAAAGGCACGGACGGCTGGCGGGCCGAGAGCTTGGCCAGCTCCACCGGGCCAGTCTCCTCCACCACCACGTCCACTCCGCGGCGCGAATAATTCAGATAGGCAAACGCCCGCGCCAGAAAACCGCGCGGTGGCGGCTGCGACTGCTCCACAAAGTGAATGCCGTACAGCGTCGGCTGCATGCTCCCCGTCGGAATCTTGAACGGCTGCAAAAACAAGGCGCGGATGCCAAAGGCCAGACCAAGCGCCACCACCGCGACTTCCAAATGCTCGCGAAGCCAGCCATGCGCCGGCGCGGCCGGCGCCCGGCCGCCCGTCTTGCCGCCCGCCAAATTCGCCAGACAGGACGACACCGCGGCGTCATCGCCGGTCAGACGCACCGACCGGACCTCGTCAATCAGACGGAGCAACTGCTGCCGCTGGGACTCGGACAACAGATCCGCCTGACGGCGGTACTGGCTCCGGTAATGCTTCTCGAAATCTCGCAGATGCGACCGCCGACGCGACCGCGGCCGCTGAAGCAGACGCAGGATGTTGCCGCCAAAGAAAAAATAGAGGATCAGAAGGTCCAGCAGCACGACGACATAAATCGGCATGACTTCTCCTTGTTCACTTTCGTCCTAGCCGCGCCGCGGACCGGTCCGGCACGCCGCCCCCTCCCGGCGCCCCGGGTCGGGCCACTGCGCAACCAGGCGTCCGGCCGGCGCCCCCGGCCGGCGCGCCGGGCCGGGCCACGGCGCAACCAGGCGTCCGGCCGGCGGTGGCGTCCGGCGCCGCGGAGCCCACGTCTCAGGCGAGCAGTTCGGCGATCTGGACGGCGTTCAGGGCCGCGCCCTTCAGCAACTGGTCGCCACACACGAACAGCGCCAGACCATTGGCACAGCTGAGGTCGTCACGCACCCGGCCGACCAGTACGTCATACTGGTCATTGCTCTCATTGGGCATCGGGAAATGATTGGCGGCACGGTCGTCAACAACCTTGACGCCCGGGGCCTTGGACAAAGCCGCCAAGGCCTCGGCAACCGACACCTTGCGGGCCTGCTCGACCACAATGCTCTCCGCATGCGAACGCAGAACCGGCACCCGCACGCAGGTCGGACAGACCATGATCGCGTCGTCATGCATGATTTTCCGCGTCTCCTTCACCATCTTCATCTCCTCTTCATTGTAGCCATTTTCGCCGATGGCGGTGTTATGGCTGAACAGATTGAAGGCGTAAGGATGCGGGAAGGCCTGCGGGACAGCCGGGCGACCGGCCAGTACCTCGCCGGTCTGGGTCCACAATTCCTCCATCCCCTTGGCGCCGGCGCCGCTCGCGCTCTGGTAGGTGCTCACCACAATCCGACGGACCGGCGAGACGTCGTACAGCGGCTTGACCGCCACCAGCATGATGATCGTCGTGCAGTTGGGGTTGGCAATGATGCCCTGATGCCGGCTCACGTCCCCGGGATTGACCTCCGGCACGATCAACGGCACCTTCGGGTCCATCCGGAACGCGCTCGAATTGTCCACAACCACCGCGCCGGCGGAAACCGCCGACGCGGCAAACTCCCGCGACCGGGCGGCCCCGGCGCTGAACAGAGCCACGTCAATGCCGCGGAAAGAATCCGCCGACAAAACCTCAACCGGAAGCGACTCGCCGCAATAACGCATCTGGCGACCCTCGGAACGGGCCGAGGCCAGAAGACGAAGGCTTTTCACGGGGAAATTCCGCTTTTCCAGAGTCTTGAGCATCTCCACACCGACCGCGCCGGTCGCGCCGACTACCGCTACATTCATCGCTTTTCTCATGTTCTTGACTCCTCCGATTCCGGGCCTCAGCCCGCGCTTCAACGTCCGGCGCATTGTTCACGTTCAGCCCCGAACCGGGACAGTAACCATGCCCGTACGCAAAATGACTTAATATAATCTCTCTTTGCCGCTCCGGCGACGGCGCCGTGGCTTTTTCTCCGCCGGCCAGGCCATTCAGGCCCGGCCGGCAACTGCCGCCTCCGAGCATCGTGAAACCTGTCCACCCCGAACAACGCCGGTGACGGTTCCAGGACCAGTTTCCACCAGAAACGGCACAACAAGGATAAACCGCCCCACGGGGAGCTGAACAGCCACGACTTGCAATCGCCCTTGCCTGATGCTAAACTAAGACTTTGCCTGTGTCTCCCACGTTCATCTGCCATTGATCCTGGCGTCCCTTCACCCGCAACTACGAGGAACTCCCATGTCGCACCGCAATTTCCGCCTTATTCTTGGCGTCGCCTGCCTGGGCGCGGCCCTGGCCGGCGCCCAGCAGGCCGATCCGGCCAAAGTCGCCCAGGTCGCGGCCGGAACCCTGCAGGAGGCCCGCGTCTCCTGGTGGGGTTTTGACCCCGCCGACTCAACCGCGTTTCTGCAGCAGGCCATCAATTCCAAAGTCCCCAGACTCATTGTCGACAAAATGCCCACACCCTGGATCACCAACAAGCTGACCACCGTCAGCAACCAGGAAATCATCTTCGAGGAAGGCGTTGAACTGGTCGCGCTCAAGGGCCAGTTCCAAGGCGTCACCGACGCCCTGGTGGCCATCCGCCTGCAGGAAAACGTGACGCTGCGGGGACTTGGCCAGGGCGCCACCCTGCGCATGCACAAGGCCGACTATCACACCGACGCCTACAAAAAGTCGGAATGGCGGCATGGCATCACCATTCTCAGCTCGCGCAACATCAAGATCATCAACCTGAGCATCGTCGAAAGCGGCGGTGACGGCATCTACCTCGGCATCGCCAAACGCGGCGTGCCGGACACGGACATCCTGATCAAAAATGTCGTCTGCGACGGCAACAACCGTCAGGGCATCAGCGTCATTGCCGCCGTCAACCTGCTCATCGAAGACACCCGGCTGATCAACACCAGCGGCACCGCCCCGGAGGCCGGCATCGACTTCGAACCCAACCTGCCGGACGAGCCGATCCGCAACTGCGTCCTGCGCAACTGCGTCAGCGAAAACAACAACGGCGGCGGCTACGTCTTCTACCTGCCGAACATGGAAAGCGCCATCGGCCCCTTGGAAGTCACCCTCGAAAACTGCATTTCCCGCAATGAAAAACGCGCCCCGCTGGCCTTGCACACCGGCAATGGCCCCGGTCGCACCTTGCAGGGGCATTTCAAAGTCATCAACTGCACCTTTGAAAATGCCGCCCATCCGATCAGCCTGGTCGGCAATGACGCCGACGGCGTCAAAATCGAATTCGACAACGTGACCATTGACAATTGCGGCCATGCCATGCCCAAGTCGGCCGTCATTTCGATGAGCAACCGCGCCGAGGACGAAGCCGCCGGCGGCAATGTCTTCTTCCGCAATGTCACCATCAAGGACCCCAATGAGGACCGCCCCGTGTTCCATTTCTCCGACAACGGCATGGGCGGCGGCGGGCTGCGCAACATCGGCGGCGAAATCACCTTCATCGCCAATGACAAGACGACCAGGCACCTGTTCAGCGACGAATGGGCCAAGGCCGCCTTCCCGCCCCGCGACATCAAGAAAATCCCGTACTATCCGATGGACGGCGCCCGCTTCCAGCCCTGGCAGCCGACGCTCGCCGCCCCCGACCAGGATCTCCCGGATCTGCAGCCGCGCGGCGAAGGCCGCTTCTGGCTCTACGCCAACCAGGGCGAGGACATCCGCCTCGCCGTCCTCTACGGCCAGCTCGGCAAATACACCGGCGTCCGCACCCAGGTCACTCTGATCGCGCCTTCCGGCCAGAAAATCAACCTGGGCCAGGCGCAATTCATGGAAGTGACCGAACTGACGCTGCCCGAGGCGCCGGAAACCGGCGTCTACACCGTCCACATCTCCGCCGGCGCCAACTGGTCTTCGATCAAGCGCAGCAACCGCGCCATCGTTTTGCCGGCCTATCCCAAGGCCGCCCACCTGGCTTCCGGCGGCGGCGACTACTTCATCCTGGTGCCGCCCGGCTCCGGCGAATTCGGCATCCGTCTCTGGGGTGAAGGCGCCGAAGGCCTGAAAGCCACCATCTTCGACCCGGCCGGCAACCAGGTCTGGCAGAAGGACGACATCTCGGCCGTCGAGCAGTTCGTGGGCACGGCGGAACAAGGCCGTGCCGGCGGCGTCTGGAAGCTGCGCGTCGAAGCGCCGACCAACCTGCCGGTCATCGAAGACCACTTCATCAGGATATACGGGATCCCGCCGTTCATCGGACTGGCGCCCGAGCTGCTCCTCGCGCCGGCCCGGTAACCGC
Source organism: uncultured Lentisphaeraceae bacterium (assembly GCA_964407145.1). Lineage (GTDB taxonomy): Bacteria > Verrucomicrobiota > Lentisphaeria > Oligosphaerales > Oligosphaeraceae > JAAZKI01. Next base: position 14,357 of record CAYOUR010000003.1, read on the forward strand.
CAGCCCAGCCGGGCTCACCCGGGACTGCACCGGTGCGAGACTTGATCGGCAGCGAGGCCGCCAGCACCCATCCCAAGCTCATCGTGGCGCCAAAACGAACCAACAAAAAACGGCGGCTGATGACAAGAACCCTGTTACGGGCAATGTCCTCAGCCGCCGGCCTTGTATTCACGCCCAGATGCGTTATTTCTTGAGCAATTCCTTGAGGTGTTCAACATATTTTTCCGGGCCGCCGGCCTTGTAGCCGCTGCGGCCGATCACCTTGCCCTCGGCATCAACCAGGTAGATGGTCGGAAAACCGCGCACCTTGAACTCGTCTGCCAGTTTTCTGTTCCTGGCCTTCAGCTCGTCGCTCTGCGCGACTTCATGGGGGAAGTCGATCTTCATCAGCACCAGGTCCTTGGCGGCGTAGTCCTGGAAGGCCTTCTGGGAAAAGACTTCCTTTTCCAGCTTGATGCACCAGCCGCACCAGTCCGAGCCGGTGAAATTCATCAGAATCGGCACTTTCTTTTCGGCGGCAGCGGCCTTGGCCTTGGTGAAATCCTCCAGCCATTCCGCTTCCGCGGCCGTTACGGCCATCGCGCCCAAAAACGTCAAACACACCAATGACAGCGTCAGTTTCTTCATGATTTTTCTCCCTTTCTGCTGCAACAACACCTGATCTTCACCTGACAGTCCAGCCAGAACGGCCACACCGTCCGACCCTATAGCCTTTGCTGGCCAGCGACCCAGACCTGCTTGGGTTCCAGCTCTGGCGTCATCCGAACCAGGTCCGCCCGGAAACCCGGGGCGATTTTCCCGCGGTCCGTAAAACCCAGCGACCGGGCCTGGTTCCATGCCGTAGTTTTGACCAGTTGTGCCAAAGGAAGTTGCGTCAGCCGGCGGACTCTCTGCAAACCTTGGTGAAACAGCAGCGTGCTGCCAGCGACCCGGCCATTGGCGATGCGTGCACAGCCGTCCCGCACCGTCACCGGCAACCCGCCCAGCTCGTAGTCACCGTCCGGCATGCCGGCCGCGCGCATCGAATCCGTGATCAGCATGATACGCTCGCAGCCAATGACCTCGAACAGCAGCTGAATCATCTCCGGGCACAGATGCACGCCGTCGCAGATCAGCTCCACAAACATATCCTGGTGCAGCATGCCGCCGCCAACCAGCCCGAAATGCAAATGATGCAACGGCGACATCACATTGCAAAAATGCGACATGTGCCGCAGCCCCAGCAACCGCGACCGCTGGAACTGCTCGTAGGTCGCCTGCGAATGCGCCACCGCCGGCACGATGCCACGCGCCACCAGCTGACGCACGAACGTGAGATCCTCGTCCAGCTCAATCGAATACGATACCTTGGCAATCGGAAACAACGCGGCCAGGGACTCGACCAGCCCCATGTCGGGCCGGCGCAAATAGGCCGGATTCTGCGCCCCGGCGCAGTCCGGCGCGATGAACGGCCCCTCCAGATGGATGGCCGGCAAGTCGGCGCCCTCCTGATTCCCGCGGCTGAAGGCCCGGGCCTGGGCAAAGACGTCCTCCAGCCGTTCCTCAGGCAGGGTCAGGGTCGTCCCCAGAAACGAGGTCACGCCCTGAGTCAGCTTGTGCCGGCTCAAGGCCGCCAGCGCCGCCGGCGTCGCGTCACAGAAGTCGTGACCGGCGCAGCCGTGCGTGTGAATGTCAAAAAAACCCGGCAGCAGAAGATCACCGGCCAGGTCCACCACCGCCACCTCGCCGGACCCCGAATGATGTTCGCTCCCCGGAAAGGCCTCATCCGGCAGAGACAAGCCGGTGATGACACTGCCTTCGGCCATCACCGTGGCTTCGGGCAGGTCCACATCCGGTGAAACAACATGAGCCCTTCGGAAAACTGTTTTCATGGGATAGTCCTTCCCGGCTGTCCCGGCAATGGCTCGTTCCCGCCTGGCTGGCGGTCATGCCAGGTCGATCGTGTCCGCCGTGTAAACAATTTCCACCTGCCGATGGCGAAGCAGATAGGAAGCCGGCAGTTCCGGGGTGACACGTCCCTGGCGCAAACGCCGCAGGGGCTCAGTCTGCTCCGCGAAGCATGCCAGCAGGAGGATTTCCGCCGCGGCGAGAATCGGCTGCAGGCCCATGGTCACGGCCTGGCGCGGCATCAGCGCGGCGTCGTTGCCGGCGGTGAGACGCGCATTGGTCGCGATCGTCAGCGGCGTCAAGTCAAGGATGCGGCTGGGAAGCGCCGCATAGCCATCCGCCCCGATCTCGGTATCGGCCATGGGCTCGTTGAAAGCTATATGGCCATTGAAACCGATGCCCAGCAACTGCAGGTCCAAACCGCCGAAACCGGCAATCTGCGCGTCATACGACGACGGCGCCACGGCCGGCGGATAAAACGCGGCGGCCAGCTGGAAACCGCGCTCCGGCGCCAGCCGGTCAAACAGGTTCTTCCGCATGTAGGCCCGGTAGCTCAATGGATGCGACTCCGGCACTTCCCGGCCATCGGCGGCGACATATTCATCCAGGTTGAACGTGCGCAGACCGCCCAGGTCCGTGCCGGCGGCGTTGAATCTCTCGGCCAGAAGCTCATACAGACGCAGCATGGTGTTGCCGGTCGCCAGGCCGAGGTTGCATTGCCCCTTCTCGGCCAGGCATTGGCTCACGTTCCGGAAAATCCGCTCGGCGCCATGGCGGCTCATGGCCTCGTAGTCCGCTGCCTTCGTCCATTGCATGGTTTCACTTCCCTGCTTTCCTGTCGACCCCGCCGGGCGGCGCCGCCCGGCTCATGTCCTCACGGCTGCAGCTTCAAGTCGCCGAAATCGTCGGGATTATGGGCGCCGCCGCCATGCCAGAACAGCGTTTCAACCCTGATCTTGTCCGCATAACGATACCGCAGGAACAGCGTTTTCATGCCCTTTTCGGCGGCCAGCGCCGGAGTCATGTTCAACTCCTTGAACGGAACGGTCACCAGGGCGCTCCAGCCGTCCTGGTCGCGCGCGGTCTCCACCTTCACGTCGCCATCCCAGGTCTTGTCAAACTGCCTGGCATCGTAGATGTTGCCGTTCATGTCAATCGCCACCTGATAGTAGGTCGGCGCCAGGTCCGAGTCGCGGCCAGTCAGGAAAATCTCGAACTTGTCCACCTCACGCCAGACATCGCGCCCGCTGCCGGCGGGCACGGACGAGGTCTTGGCGATGGTCTGGTCCTCACAACGGGCTCCGATATACAGGTTCTCCTGGTCGTAAAGCACCTTGACCGTCGTCGGCATGACCGGCGCCGACGAACTGCGTTCGAGGAATTTGTCACTCGGGGCGGCTTTTTCCCAGCCGCCGGCGTCCAGCCGCGGAACCAGCTTCGGCGGGGTCGAGACCCGCACGGCGATGTAGCCGAAAGGCTGGCAGGCCGCCAGCTGGGCGTCGACCGTCGCCCGCATCGCCGCCAGCATCCTGCGGGCGTTCGGATGCACGGCCTTCGCCGCCGCCCGCGCCAGGGCCGCCTGGCACGCCTCGGCCTGGCCGGGATTGACCACGGCGGCCCGCCAGCACGCCTGGGAACGGTCGTTGTAACGCGACTTCGCGTTGCTGGCAAACCAGCCCTTCTCGGTGATCGCGTAGAATTCGGCCACGTCGTCGGCAGCCGGCCCAAAGGTCCGCTCCAGATATTCCCGGCGCAGCTGCTTGACATCCTGGAACGGATTCCAGTTGCCCTCGGTCATGACCCAGAAATAAAGCGCGTTCAGGCTCCAGCTGTTGTCGCCGACCTCCTCCGGGTCGTTCGAATCGCGAATCATCTCCGTATAGGTCTGGTCGCAGCCGCGATCATGCAGATAGCGCAGGTCCGCCAGCGCGACGATGTCCATCGGCCGCGGATACGCCTGGTACAGACCGTAGTAGTCGCGCCAGATGATTCGGTTCGAAATCCTGGCCCAGCCCAGAAAACGGTCGTCCGACTCGATGTTCTTGCGGTTTTCCAGACTGGCGCGCGAGTCCTTGTAGATCGCGCAGAGGATCACGTTGATGTTGTCCTCCACCTTGACCCGCGGCGGAATCTCCGTGAAGAAATAGGCGTAGGTCGCCAGGTTCTTGCCGGGATGCTCCCGCTGCAGCCAACGCGCCAGACGGTTCAGCCAGACGAAGAACTGCGTGGAGTAGAAGTCCTTGTCGCCGAATTTGACGGTGGTCCCGTCGTCGGCCTGGATGGGCTGCTGGCAGGCTTCGCATTCGCACAGCAGGTAGTTGTCCTCAATCAGGACCCGGTAGGTGTCGTAATGCGGATTGGCGGCCACGTGTCCGGCGAATTCCTTGGCAAACGCCGTGTAGCCTTCCTCGTTGGAAAAACACAGCTGCGTCCGGTGGCGGTAGTCGCCGGGGCGGAGACGGCGGCCGTCCTTCCACGGATAGAATTCAGGATGGTCGGCAAAATATTTCGACTCAGGCATATACAGTCCGACCAGGTTGTGCCCGCCGCCGTACTCAAAGAAGGTGCCGTATTTCAACAAGTCATCAGCATGGGTCAGATGATTGATCCAGTTGCTGCCGTTGCGAATCTGCCAAAGCGTGTTGCTGTCATGCTTCGGCGCTGAATTGAACTGCCAGCCGCGCATCCGGAAGGACGGCACGTCGCGGAAGTCGGCCCAGCGCAGCTCCAGGTCGGGATTGCGGCTGAAAACCGTGCCATATCCCGGATGCGGTCGGGCCCAGATGAGGTCGCTGTTCTTGTACAGGACCCGGAACGCGCCGTTGAGAACGCCGCGCGGGCAGACCGCGAACAGAAACGCGTTCCGGCCGTCGTTGCGGATGGCGTAGCCGTCCCGCCCCTGCAGGCGCTGGACATCATCCGCATACTGCGCCGCCAACGGCCGGAAATGCGCCGAGGTCGTGGCGTCGGCAAACAGCACCCGATGCGCGGCGTTGCCCGGCGAGGTCACCACCGGCAGCCGGGCCCCGCTGATCTCCTCCACCCAATGCTGGAATTCCTCGGCCGCATAGCGGACCGCCGGATGCGCGTCGGCATCAATCAGAATCTCCGCCGCCGCCGACCCGCGCCGGGCCAGGGGAATGCCGCCCAGCAGGGGCATCGTCAGCAGAAAACCGGCAACCACCAGAAATAAGCGTTCCTTCATCCTTCGTGTCTCCCGAAATGGTGTCCAATCAGGGGCTGTTCGCCTGCCGGAAAACGGCGCCGCCAGGCATCGATCCTGTCTATAATAACGCCCGAACCGCACAAATAACGGCGGCAACGGCGCAAAAAACGCACAGGAGGCAAATTGACTCACAGGAAGCCGGCCTTTGCCAGCTGCTCCATGTCGACTTTTCCGGCGCGGTCTTCGGCCTGGACTTCCAGCCGGCGGAGCACATAGCGCCCGATCATGTCGGCCTCCAGGTTGACCTGGTCGCCACGCCGCAGAAGCGACAGGTTCGTATGCGCCCAGGTATGCGGGATAATGCAGACCCCGAACCGGTCCTGCTCCAGGCGGGCGACCGTCAGCGACACGCCATTGATGGCCACGCTGCCTTTCATGATCACCAGCTCCCGCAGCTCCGCCGGCAGGCCGACCACCAGCACCAGGTCGTCACCGTCCGGACCGGCATGATAGACCGGCGCCATGGCATCGACATGGCCGCTGACCAGGTGACCGCCCAGGCGGTCGCCGACCCGCACGGCCCGTTCCAGGTTCAGGGACGCGCCGGCCGCCAGCCGGCTCAGATTCGTCCGCCCCAAGGTTTCGCGCAGGGCGTGGAAATGCACGGCGTCCTGGGCGAGCTCCTCCACCGTCAGACAGGCGCCATTGACGGCTATGCTGTCTCCAACCGCCATCTCGGCGGCGGGCAGGTGCGTCCTGACCGCCAGCTTGGCGGCCTTCCCGGTCAAGGTCATGCTGACCAGTATGCCGACATCCTCAATCAATCCCGTAAACATTGCTGCAGTATCCTGTGATGAGAAGATCCTGACCTATCGAACGAAACTGGCGCCCGCTGATGTCGATGGCTTCAGCCAAAGAGGCCGGCGACGCGCCACCGACAACCGCGCGGCTGTCGCGACCACCCAGAATCTTCGGGGCGACAAAAAAGGCGATCTGGTTGACCATGCCGGCCTGCAGGGCGGCGGCGGCCAGTTCGCCGCCGCCTTCCAGCAGCAGGGCCGTGACGCCGCGCTCACCCAGGCCCCGAAGGAATTCCAGCCACTGCGGCGTGGTCGACGGCTTGGCAAACATCGGCGGCCGCGCCGGATCCGCGCACAGAATCCGCGCCTCCGCCGGGAACTCGGGCCGCGAGGTCCACACGATCCGCAACGGCTGGCGAGGCCAGCCGGCCGGTGTGCGGACGGTCAGGGCCGCGTTGTCCAGCCGCACCGTGTCCCCCCCCGCCATGACAGCGTCCGCCCAGCGCCGCAGACGCTGCACGAACCGCCGGGCCGGAGGGCCGGTGATCCACTGCGACTGGCCGCCGGAGGTCGCGATCCGCCCGTCCAAGGTCATGGCCATCTTCAGCAGCACAAACGGCCGGCGGTACTTGATCCACCAGAAAAAGGCCTCGTTGAGGCGGGTGCATGCCTGTTCCAGGACCCCGGTGGTCACCTCAATGCCGGCTTCCGACAGGATGGCGACCGCCGCCCCGCGGTGCGCCGGGTTGGCATCCAGGCAACCGATCACCACGCGCCGGACGCCGGCGGCGATAGCCCGCTCGGTGCACGGCGGCGTCCGCCCCCAGGTGGAACACGGCTCCAGCGTGACATAGAGGACCCCGCCGCGAGCCGCGGCGCCGGCCTGGTCCAGCGCCAGGGGTTCCGCGTGCGGGCATCCGGCCTGATGGTGATAGCCGCGGCCGACGATCCGGCCGCGGTCGTCCGTCACGACCGCGCCGACCAGGGGGTTGGGCGAACACCGCCCCCAGCCGCGCAAAGCCTGCCGGAAGGCCAGCTGCATCATATGCCGGTCATGAACATCGCCTGTCGTCATCGAACGTCGTTCCCGCCTGGCGGCAACCGCCGGTTAAAAGTCAAAGGTCATCTGCCTGGGCTTGGCCGCGCCGCCGCCCTCGCCGCCCGCACCGCCCTCGCCGCCCGCACCCGGCGGCGGGTCCTGGGGCACAGACTGCTCTGGCGGCGTCCCGGACCCGGCGGCGACCGGGGATTTTCGGCGAGGGCGACGGCCGGCGGCCAGCGTATCCGGAGCCGGCGACGTCTCAGTGCCCACCGCCTCATTGCCTTCGTCAGTCAATGCCGGCGACGGCGACGTTGTTTCAAGCTCAAGTCCGCATTCTGGTTCAGGCTCGCCGTCATTCTCCCGTTCCGCTCCCTCCGACGCCGCCTCCGGCGTCTGCGCCAGCCAGGCGGCCAGCCGTTCCGGGGTCATGTCCTCGACGACCCCGTCACGCCGAAACGCCCGCTCCATGCGGGCAAAAATACGGTTGCGGGCGCCGGCCTTCAGATGGTCGAGATCGCCGATGACGATCATTTCGCGGCGGCAGCGCGTATGCGTCACATTGACCCGGTTCGGGTCGTCGACAAAGCCGATGCTCTTGCCGCCGGAACGGACATAGGTGATGATCACCACGTCGCTTTCACCGCCCTGGAAACTGTCCACCGTCGAAATCCGGCCATGCCGGAAATCATTCCAGGCCTGGCGGTCGACCCCGGGGGGCACGCCCCGCAACAGCTTGCGCAGCAATTTCGCCTGGCGCCGATACGGAGTGATCAGGGTGATTTCCGAAAGCGGAAAACGCTGGCGGCATTCATGCAGCACTGCCACCGCGAGCTTGGCCTCCAGAGGATTCTCAATGCCGGGCTGCCCGGACAAGGTCAGCTGCTCCTGCCGCTGTTTCTCCGGCAGACCAGCCGTGTTCAGGAAACGCAAGGTGGACGCATGGTAGCGCTCCTGCCGCTCGCGGAAGCCGAGATGATAGTACTCCGCGGTCGGACTGGTCGTCACCTGGGCATTGTAGAACAAATTGGCGGCGAAACGCATCAGACGCGGGTTCTGGCAGCGGTAGCTGTTGCGCAACAGCAGCTCCGGTATCTGGCGGTGATACTGCAGCCAGCCCAGAAAACTGCCGCCGGCCAGGCAGTGCTGCTCGCGGTTCAATACACCGAACTGCTCCGACAAACCACGCCACACTTCCGGCGCCAGAGGAAAGGGCGGCAGCTGCTGAGGATCACCAAAAAAAACGGCCCGCCGCGCCAGGCAAAGGCATAACAGGGCTTCCGCGGCACTGGCCATGCCGGCCTCGTCAAACAAGATCACGTCAAAGGCGCCATCGCTTGCCGCGGACGAGGCCAGCAAGGGCGAACGCAGGAGGCCGATGTGAGTGCTGGCATGAATCGCCCCGCCTCCCGCGCCGCAATGGTCCGCCAGCGACGGCGGGGCGCCTCCGTCCCCGTGCCAGCAACGCGACGCGACCTCCGGATGCACCACCTCGCGATTGCTGCCGTGCCGCAGCAACGGCAGGTCCAGCAGCTTCAGGCAGATATTGTCCACCGCGGTGTTGGACGGCGCCGTGATCAGAATCCGCTTTCCGGCCAGGCAGAGCGACCGGGCCAGCCGTTCCAGGACCGCGCTCTTGCCGGTGCCCGGCGGCCCCTGGATGATGACCACCTGGTTGTCGCCGTCCAGACCGGCCGCCAGGGCCGTGGCCTGCGAAGCATCCAGCCCGTCGCGGGCCGGCGCCACCTGCTGGCGATAGCGCAACGGCAGCAGCCCGAGAACACTGCGAAGCACCGACTGACCAGACATCTCCTGGTCAAGAACCGACACGCGCAACGCCTCCATCGACCGGGCCAGATACTCCAGCGGACTGCGGCGCGGCTGGGCACACAAATGGTCGTCAATCGGCGAGGTCTGCCCGGGGTCTTCCCAGACAATCGTGCCGACCACCTCACCGGAGTCGATCAGGTCAAGGCTGAATGTGCCGAGCTTGTCACGCGGCCGGCCATGCCGGAACAGCGTCAGCCGGTCCCCCTCCCGCACAGGAAGCGACTCCAGTTCAGGCGGCAGCCGCAGCCTGATCACGCAGCTGCGCCCTTCCGGCTGCTGGCTGAGCACCTCCGCCCCGCCCATGGTCAGCAGAAAGGACTCTTCACGCCGGGCCTGGAGACGCGTACACGCCACCAGCAGCTCCAAGTCCTGGATGACCTCCCAACGACTGCGCGGCGGCAACTCCAGCGCGGGAGCAACGGCCGACGCCGACGACGCCGACGACGCCGACGACGCCGACGACGCCGGTGCGCCCCCGGAGTCGACGTCGCCGCCAAAGTCAAAGCAGAGTTGCGCGCTCAGCTCGTCCGCCGCCATGTCGCCGAGGACCTTCTGCAACAGCATCCGCCGAATCGGGGCGCTGCTTTTCTGGATGCTCTGGAAAATGGCCGGGTCCGCCTCGTCGCGAAGGCTGTCAAGCGCCTCTTTCAGCACGCCATTGCCGACCCGGTTCAAGTCAAGCTGCGGGTAACGGGCGCGAACCGCGGCCACGGCATCAGCCATCAGCTCCACCCGCTCGCCATACGCATTGTCCTGAAACGGATGGGGCGACGGCGGCAGGGCCTTGAACACCGCGCCATCCGCCGCCAGGCAGATCAAAACCAGCTGCGTCGCCTCCGACGTCTCCACCACCAGACATGGACAATGGTCAGGCTCACTCCAGGTGAAATAACCGACCCTCGCCACGTCGTCCTCGGCCGGCTTGACGACCTGACGGCGATTCAGCACCAGGCCTTCCCGCGGAATCGGAAACGACCGCGGGCGGCAACTGTCCAGCCACAGACAAAAGAAATTCCGGCTGTTGACCAGAGCCTGGTTCTTCTCCCACAACTTCGCCGCCTCGCTCAACAACACATGCAGCTTTTCGTATTCTGGATTCGGACTGGACATAACCATCAGCTTCTTGACGACAAAAAAAAACGTCACCACGGCAAAAGCACCGTCACAAAGAAACATGCCTGGCGGCGCCGCAGCCGGGAAGGCTTCCTCCGGCCAGCATCACGCCCGGCCCGGCCTGAGCCAGACAGACGCGGCCCAAGCCGGCCTGGGCCGGCGCCAAACGCCCGGCACCGGCAGGCACTACAGAGAAGACAACCGATGCTGAGGCCGACGTTGAAAGGCGGCCGCCAGGCGGCCGCCAGAAGGACAACACGACTCCTCCAGGGGAGAATCAAGCGCCGGCATTCATCCTGCCGGCCGCACCACGGCCGCCCCGCCTGTTTCCGGCCTCAATCCTCCACCGGCCGGAACACCTCCTGGTCAAACTGAGGACTGCCCTTCTCGTCATATTTCAAAACCATAATGTACTTCTGCGGGCGCTTGTTGGGTCCCAGGTAGCTGACGCCGGCATGCAGCTTCGAACTGCGCTCGGCCGCCTGGCGTGTCTGCACCAGCTGCGTCTCCATGGATACCAGCCGGGAACTCAAGGACGACACCTTGGCCAGCATCCCGCCGCAAAGCACCACCAGAATGACGTTGATCGCCAAAACCAGTATAAGCAGCATGCTGGACGAGCCATTGCCCGCAACCGGAACACCTGTGGCCGCCGGGCGCGCCAGCCCCGCTCCCGCCGCCGACGACGTGCCCACTGGCGCCGGTATTGGCGCCGCCGCGGAACGCGCCGTCGTCGCACTCACGCTTGACGGCAACGGCGACACCCGCGATGCCTGGGTTGCCGAAACCTTCGAACCGGGGCCGCCAATCGGTCGACCGCCGGATACACGACCGCCCCCAGACAGGCCCGGACGACCGGCGCCGACCCGGCCTGGCGCCGGCGACCCAACCTTGGCGGCGGCGCCGGAATCCGAAACACCTTCAGCTGCAGCCGCGGTTTCGGCCGGCTTCCCCTCCGACCCAGGCTGGCCCTCGGCGCCGGACTCGGATTCCGACTTCTTCTTGTCGTCGTCATCGCCAAAAGCGGCAAGGACGGCGTCTTTCAGGTCGTCACTCATCGGTAGGACCCCCTTGTGAACAAACAGGATTTGAACTCCGACTGACCGTCACAACCCTGGACAGGGCGCGGGTCACGGCCAGACAAGTAGTGTATTCCCCGCCGGCCGGAAGTCAAGCCGGCAATGCCGTTTTTCAGCCTGAAGCGGCCTGGTCACGGGCCATTTCCCGCCCCCAGTCCAGCAGCTGCCGCATGCCTTCCTCCGGCGTCACCAGCGGTACATAGCCGAAATCACGGGTCGCGGCGGCATGGGAGAAGCAATGCGAGCGCGCCAGCTGATCCACGACAAAGCGGGTCATCCGCGGCGTCCCGAGAAAAGGCAGCGCCGCATAAGCCAGCTCGCCCAGCTGACTCAGCGCTCTGGCCAGCGGGTGGCTGACGCGCCGAGTCACCGGCGGCAACCCCAGGGAGACCAGCAGCGCGTTGATCCACTCCCACAACAGCACCGGCGCCGTGTCGTTGATGAAATAGGCCCGTCCCGCGCAACGCCCCTGGCCGCGCAACTCGTCGGCCGCCTGGATGTGGCCATGGGCGGCATTCTCGACATACGTCAGACTGACCTGGTTGCGGCCGTCGCCGACCATCCGCAGACGCCCCTGCAGCGCCCCCTGGAACAGCTTCGGTATGATATGAGGGTCGCCCGGCCCCCAGATCAGATGCGGCCGCAGGGCGCAGGTGCGCAAATGCGCCAGACCGCTGCCCGTCCGGCTTTCGCCGACCCCGCCGACCACCATCTCCCAGCAATTGGCGGCCAGGACCATCTGCTCGGCCACCGCCTTCGTCGCCGGATAGGGTGCCGTGTAGCGGGACGGATACGGCAGCGACTCGTCCCCGCCGATGATGTCCTCCTGACCGACCACCACACTCGGCGTGCTGGTATAGACCAGATGGCGGACGCCCGTTTCCAGGCAGGCCCGGATGACATGCGCGGTGCCGCGGACGTTGACTTCGTAGTAGCGCCGGCGCGAACGCACGATGTCACAGACCGCAACCGTGTGAAAAACCGTGTCGCTGCCCTCGCATGCCGCCCGCACCGCTTCATAGTCGAGGATGTCCCCCTGGCAACCGGTCGCGCCGAGCGCGACCAGGGCCGGATACGCCCCGCGATTGAAGATGCGCACGGCCTCGCCCCGCGCCAACAGCATCCGGGTGATGTGCTGACCGAGGAAACCGCCGCCGCCGAGAACTGTGCTGCGCATGCCCAATGCTTCAACCATCCGTCAGAATCGTTCAGGCCTGCTCGGAAGACGCCGGCCCCAGCACCGTCTCCAGAGAACGGATCACCTTATCGACCAGGCTGTTGTAATCGTCACCCGCTCCGGGCCGGATCGGCGGCAGGAAGGTGACCTTCACCGGCCGGAAAAAGCGCGGCAGGACACGCGTCCGCGGCAGGGCCTCGTACGCGCCCTGCAGCGCCACCGGCACAATCGGCACGTCCAGCTCCCGACCCAGAATCGCGAACGACTTCTTGAAGCTGCCCAACTGGCCGTCCAGGGTCCGCGTGCCCTCCGGGAAAATGATCACCTTCTTGCCGGCCCGGAGCACGGCGGCCAGCTTCTGCAAAGACAGCTTCAGGTCGCTGTTCACATCCATCACGATGATGTTGTGGCGGTTCGCCAGAAAACGCTGCCAGCGACGCTTCAAATGCTCCGCCTTGGCGTAGAAGAACGTGTCCTTGAAAACCTTCTTGCGCAAAAACGCCGAAATCAGGAAGCCGTCCAGGAAGCTCTGGTGGTTGGGGGCGAAGATGCAGGCGCCTTCCGGCACGTTCTCCATGCCCTCCCCGCGGAGCCGGAAAGCGCAATGCAGGAAAGCCCGCGAACACAGGTTGACCCAGTGATGCGTACACCAGCTCTCCGGCAGCCGAACCACCGCCTTTTCACGCAGAATCTCGCCCCATTTCAGGCCTTTCCGCCGGGCAATCGTGGTGCCGGCCTCGTGCAGATAGGCGGCCAGGCGGGCCGGAGTCGCATGCTCCGCCAGCACCTGCTCCTTGATGTCGCGCCCGAAGGTGACATTCAGGAACACCAGGAACGACACTTTCCGCAGCGAGTCCAGGCCCAGGTCGATCTCAAAATGGTCGTCAGGATGGATGTCCATTTCCGCCTGGCCCTTGAGGTAATCCCGGATGACCCGGTATTCCTCCAGGTCAGGCTCCGGCTTGGCCTCCCGGGCCGACTTCTGGCCGGCGGCCGCCGCCAGCCCCGCCAGCTCATGGCGCTTCAGCTTGCCCAGCCGGGTCCGGGGCAGAGGCTCGCCCACAAAGGTGCATTTCAGGATGCGCTTGTAGCTGGAGGCCTGGGCATTGTAGACGCTGATGACCTGCTGGCGAATCGACTCCTCGATGTTCAGCACGCCCTCCTCGGCCAGAACCGGCATGTTCGGCAGAACCAGCGCATGCAGCGCGTCCCCGGATTCAATCACCGCCACCTCTGCCACCCAGCGCGACAGGCCCAGAAGCTTCTGCTCGACCTCGTCGGGATTGATGTTCTTGCCGTTGGGCAGGACAATGATCTCCTTCTTCCGGCCGGTGATGTAGATGTACCCGTCCTGGTCGACGTGTCCGAGGTCACCGGTGTACAGCCAGCCGTCCTTCATGACCGCCGCCGTCTCGGCCTCCCGCCGGTAGTAGCCGCACATGACGTTGCCGCCGCGGACCGTGATCTCGCCATCGACGACGCGCACCTCGTTGCAGCTGACCAGCTGCCCGGCCGACCCGAGACGCGTCCCCCCGGGACGCGTGAAGGAAATCATCGGCGCCGTCTCGGTCATGCCGTAGCCGACCAGAATCTCAAAGCCCAGCGCCCGGAAATCCTTGATCACCTGCGGGTCAAGCGCCGCGCCGCCGCAGGGCATGTACTGGATCGCGCCGCCGAACTTCTTCTGTACCGACCGGAACACCAGGCGCGAAAAGGCCAGGGAGTCCACCATCGACGTCAGACGGAACAACGCCCGCGCAATCAGACTCTGCCGAATCCGGCCCAGCAGGCCGTCCCGGAGCAGAATGAAAAAACGCGGCACGCCGACAAAAATAGTCACCTGCCGGCGCGACACCGCCGCCAGGATGTCGGCCGCCACCATCGACGTCGCCAGCACGCAGGTGGCGTGTATCGTCAGCGGCATGATGACCGTGCCCTGCAAAGGCAGCACATGATGCAGGGGCAGCAACACCAGCACCCGGCCGTCCGGACGGTAGATCGGCACCTCGTCCGAAACAGCCGTCAGGTTGGCATGGAGGTTGGCGAAGGACAGCATCACGCCCTTGGGACTGCCGGTCGTGCCGGACGTATAGATGATGACCGCGATGTCGTCCATCGGGCTGTCCGCGAACTCCTCGTCCCCGGCCGCCGGCTGCTCCGGGCAGGGATTCTCCTCCAGGATGATCACAGGAACGTCGCAGCCGGCCAGGGCGATGGCCTCGCGAAGGTTGGGCGCCGAAGCCGTCGAGGCGAAGGCCGCCGTCGGCTGGCAGTCCCTGACGATGTACGCCATCTCGTCCACCGTCGCCATGACGTCAATCGGCACCGGTATGGAACGCGTCTGCCAGGCCGAATAGAAACCCGCTATCCAGGCCGGCTGATTTTCGGCGCAGATCAGCACCCGGTCCTCCGGACCGGCGCCATGCCGGCGGGCCAGAGCCGCCGTCCAGCCGATCAGAGACCGGAAACTGATCTCCTCGTCCTGGCAATAGATGGCAATCTTGTCGCTGCTGGTGAGAAATTTCATGTTGGTGTTTTTTCCGGTGTTGGGGGTAACCAGGGGGCCCTCGAGCACAGAACCGCCTTCCTGAACCAGGCTGCGTGACACGTCATAATATATTCCCTGAAACCATTCTTGCCCGACATGCCGCCTGATTCGACGACGACAGACCTGACGCCGCCAGAACGGACCGGCCAAGACCAGCACGGAACGACTTTTTCCGGCGCCGGGGAAGACTCGGCATGCTTTGGCATTATATTAATGGCTTTACACGCACCACGGCACGACGTTCACGCCCCCCCCTGGCCGATGCCGCGAATCGACTCTCCGACCAAGGCCATCGCCAACCAGACGCGAAGCATGCCCCCGTCTAAGACCATCCCCTGAGGTACCTGATGTCAGACCGTACTCCCGAACCCGCTCCGGCCTTGCCGGAGGCGACCGACTTCATCCGCGAAATCGTCAACGCCGACATCCTGGCCGGCAAATACCGCCTGGGTGACATCCGCACCCGCTTCCCGCCCGAACCAAATGGCTACCTGCACATCGGCCACGCCAAGGCCCTCTGCATCGACTTCGGCATTGCCCGCGACTACCAGGGCAAATGCACCCTGCGCATGGATGATACCAACCCCAGCAAGGAGGACGTCGAATACGTCGAGGCCATCAAGGAAGACGTCCGCTGGCTCGGCTTCGAATGGGACGGCGAAGTCCGATACGCCTCGGACTACTTCGAGAAAATGTACGAATACGCCATCATCATGATCGAAAAAGGCCTGGCCTATGTCGACGACCAGACCGCCGACGAAATCGCCGCCACCCGCGGCACCCTGACCGAACCAGGCCAGGAAAGCCCCTACCGGAACCGCTCCGTCGCGGAAAACCTCGACCTGTTCCAGCGCATGCGCCACGGCGATTTCCCCAATGGCGCCAAGGTCCTGAGAGCCCGCATCGACATGGCGTCGCCCAACATCAATCTGCGCGACCCGGTCATGTACCGCATTCTGCATACGCCGCACCACCGCGCCGGCAGCAAATGGTGCATCTACCCGATGTATGACTGGGCCCACGGCCTGGAAGACTCCATCGAGGGCATCACCCATTCGCTCTGCTCGCTCGAATTCGAAATCCACCGTCCGCTCTACGACTGGTTCCTCGCCCCCCTGCCCGTGCACAAGCCACGCCAGATCGAATTCTCCCGCCTGAACCTGAACTACACCGTCATGAGCAAACGGCGGCTGCTCCGCCTGGTCCAGGAAAAACACGTCAGCGGCTGGGACGACCCGCGCATGCCGACGTTATGCGGCCTGCGGCGCCGCGGCTACTCGCCCAGCGCCATCCATGCCTTCCTGCAACGCGCCGGCGTGACCAAGTACAACGGCATCACCGACGTCGCCCTCCTTGAAAGCTGCCTGCGCGACGAACTCAACCAGACCTCCCCCCGCTTCATGGCGGTGCTCAACCCCGTCAAACTGGTCATCACCAACTTCCCCGAAGGCCAGACCGAATGGCTCGAAGCCGCCAACAACCCCGAAAACCCCGCCGCCGGAACCAGAAAAATCCCCTTCGGCCGCGAAATCTTCATCGAACAGGACGACTTCCGGGAAGTACCGCCGCCCAAATACCACCGACTCGCCCCCGGACAGGAGGTCAGACTCCGCTGGGCCTACATCGTCACCTGCCAGGAAGTCACCAAAAACCAGGACGGGACGGTCGCGGAAATCCGCTGCACCCTCGATCCCGACAGCAAAGGCGGCAACCCGGCCGACGGCCGCAAGGTCAAGGGAACCATCCACTGGGTCGACGCCCGGCACGCCGTCAATGCCCAGGTACGCCTGTATGACCGCCTGTTCAACCAGGAAGCCCCGGAGGCCGTGGCCAAGGGCGAAGACTTCATCAGCAACCTCAACCCCGACTCCCTGAAGGTCCTGACCGGCTGCAAGCTCGAACCGGCCCTGGCCGAACTGGCGCCCGAAAGCAAGGTGCAGTTCGAACGCATCGGCTACTTCTGCGCCGACCGCTACGACCACCGTACGACATCGCCGGTCTACAACCGCACCGTCAGCCTGAAGGACACTTGGGCCAAAATCGAACAGAAGGACAACCGCGACCGCACCGCCCCGAACACCGCCGCCGGCGACGACAAGGGCAAACAGCCCGATGCCGACAACCTCGCCCTGATCGGCCTGGACGACTTCAGTAAACTGCAGCTGAAAACCGCCCGCGTCCTCGCCGCCGAACGCGTCGATGGCGCCGATAAGCTGCTCAAACTCCAGGTCGACTGCGGCGAACCAAGGCAAATCGTGGCCGGCATCGCCGCGTTCTACCAGCCCGAAGACCTGGTCGGCAAAACCATCGTCATCGTCAGCAACCTGGCCCCGGCCATCCTCCGAGGCGTCGAATCCCAAGGCATGCTCCTGGCCGCCAAACGCAAAAAAGACCTGCGCCTCCTCACCGTCGACGGCGACATCGCCCCCGGCGCCAGCGTGGGCTGAAACCCGCCGACCGACCGACCCGACCACCACCCGCCAACACACCGCCTCCCTAACCGCTTTCCCAAAAATCAAAGTCCATGGATTTTCTCGTCCGAGAAAACGCACCTCGCACAAGGCCGCAGGGTGCGTTTGACTTTTCCCCTCGCGAGGCTGAATATCTGCCGCCGGCAGCTTGCAAAACCTCGCCCAACCAGTATATTCAAGTTTTGCCGTGTCGTCTGTTTCGGAACCTGTGCGGCAGGGACGTTGTGAACCGGGTCAGGTGGGGAACCAAGCAGCCCTAAGCAGCCGACTTGGGCGCCAGGACCTCTGGACAGACGGCACGGCTTTTTTCTTGACTTCTTCCGGCGGCAGACCGCCGCCCGCGGCGACGCGGCCGCCGGACAACACTGCGATTCCGGCCCCCTTGCCTGCCCGCGGCCAACGCAGCCTGCTTCCACCTCAGGCCGCCAGCCCTGCCGCGGAGACACCGCAGTCCGGCCGTTACCGGGAGGAGACACCCCATGCCGTATCAGGTGCTGGCCCGCAAATGGCGGCCGCAGACATTCGCCGAAGTGGTCGGCCAGGAACACATCAGCCGTACCCTGAAAAACGCCATCCGGCAAGGCCGCATCGGCCATGCCTACCTGTTCGTCGGCTCTCGGGGCATCGGCAAGACCACCAGCGCACGCATCTTCGCCAAAGCCCTCAACTGCCTTGACCACCGGGACGGAGAACCGTGCTGCCAGTGCGAATGCTGCCGCGAAGCCGCCAACGGCGCCTCGCTCGACATCATCGAAATCGACGGCGCCTCCCATAACAAGGTCGAGCACATCCGCGACATCCGCGACAATGTCCAATACGCGCCCAGCAAAGGCAAGTATAAAATCTACATCATCGACGAAGTGCACATGCTGACCACGCAGGCCTGGAACGCCCTGCTCAAAACCCTCGAAGAACCCCCCCCGCATGTGAAATTCCTCTTCGCCACCACCGAACCGCACAAAATCCTGCCCACCATCATTTCCCGATGCCAGCGCTTCGACCTGAAGCGAATCCCCGTCCCACTCATCGTCCAAAGACTGCGGCAAATCGCCGACGGCGAAAAAATCCAGGTGGAAGACGCCGCCCTCACCGCCATCGCCCGGGCCGCCGACGGCGGCATGCGAGACGCACAGTCAATCTTCGACCAGATGATCGCCTTCTGCGGCGGCCAGAAACCCGATGAACTCATCCGCGAACAGGACGTGATCGACGTCTTCGGCCTGGCCTCCGGCATGGAACTGCGCGAAATGGCGGCCGGATTGTTCACCAATGACCTGAACCGCGCCATGGGCGTCCTCCACGCCCTGGCCGATGGCGGCCGCGACCTGGAAAGACTCTTCGGAGACCTGGTCGGCTACGTCCGCAACGTCATGGTCGCCGCAATGTGCCGCGACGCCCAGGCCTTCCTGGAAGTGAGCGAAACCGACCTGGCCGACCTGATGAACATCGGCCGCGCCCTCGACCCGCTCCTGGCACAGCGCATCCTGCAGGGGCTCGTGGCCCAGGAATGGGCCTTCCGCTCCGCCCTGAACAAGAGAATCTACTTCGAGGCCGTCCTGGCACGCGTCATGCTCGACGCCCACAGCGTCCAGCTGGATGACATCTTCACCCAGCTCAACCGCCTCAACGGCTCCCTGCCCCAGGAAGCCATGCCCGCACCCAGACCGACCATCGTCATCCCGCCGCCCGAAAACAACGCCGCGCCGCGACAAAACGAAAACCGCCGGCAAACACCGCCCGGTGATGGCCGCAACGGCGGCAACCCGCCGGACGACGATGACGAAGACAAAGACACCCCGCCGGACAACGGCAACGACAATACCCCGCCCCCACGGCCTGACGCCCCCACGACTCCCGAGGCGCCCAGCCCGCCACCGCCCGCCGGCTCTCCGCCGCCGCCCGCCACGCCGCCGCCGCCAGCCGACTCTCCGGCGGCGCCGGGAGGGCCGCCGGCCTCCGTCGCTGATGGCGCCGCCCCGGCTGCCGCCTCTTCCCCGGCGGCGCCGGTTTTGACCACAGCCAACATCACCGAGTTGCTGGCCAGCGGCAACCTCAATGAGGTGCTGGCGAACGCCAGCACGGCCGACTCCAGCCACTCCTGGACGGACGATGAAGAAGGCGATGCCAACTCGACCCAGGACCTGTCCTCCACCTTGTCCCTGAAACTGAACGGCATGGTGGAAAACCTCAGCCAGGCCATCGCCGCGGCCGGCCGGAAAGACCTCGCCGCCATCATCAAAACCATGTCTCTGCTGTCCTTTCCCAGGGAAACCATGGTCATGACTCTGGGCTATGACATGAGCACCCTGCCGATCAACGACCTGATGGCCATCCAGGAGCCGAAGGCGCAGCAGACTTTGCAGGACACGGTCGGCCGCCTATGGCCCAATGCCACCCTGAACCTCGCCGCCAATGAGCCGACTCCCGAGGAAACGGCCCGCGGCCGCTACCGAATCGCAACCGGCGAAGAACAAAGGCAACTCGCCGACAACCCGTTCGTCAAACGCGTCAACCAGCTGTTCGATGCCGTGGTCATTGAAGCCAGAATCAAAACCTGACTCGGGCCGCCGACACCGACCGCCATACCACCATGAGCAAGCCAGGCCAATATCCCGAAGCGCTCAACCACGTCATCGCCGGCTTCAGCCGCCTGCCCGGCATCGGCCGCCGAACCGCGGAACGTCTGACCCTGGCCGTCATGAACTGGCCACCGGAACAGCTCGCCGACTTCGGCGCCGCACTCGCCGAACTGCACCAGAAAGTACACCCGTGCGCCGTCTGCGGCAACCTCACCGATCAACAGACCTGCGCCATCTGCCAGGATGAATCACGACAACAAGACCTGATCTGCGTCGTCGAACAGGCCTCACAAGTCGCCGTGCTGGAAACGTCCTCCTGCTTCCACGGCCTGTATCACGTCCTCGGCGGCAAGCTCTCGCCCCTCAACGGCAAGGGGCCCGCGGACCTGCGACTGGCTGAACTCCAGCAGCGACTGCGACAAAAACCGGTCGCCGAACTGATCATCGCCACCAGCCCCGATGTCGAAGGCGAAGCCACCGCGCATTTCATCGCCGACATGCTTGCCGACCTGCCCGTCACTATCTCCCGCATCGCCGCCGGAGTGCCCGTCGGCAGCGACCTCAACTTCGCCGACGCCGCCACCCTCGCCATGGCCATCAACGGCCGACGAAAACTCGACTGAACCCAAACCGGAAAACCAACAATCCGCCATCGCCAACGGCATCAAACGACAGACACTGTCAGGCTGATGGCCTGCCAGGCTTCAACGCACTCCGCCAAACCTCGGTGGACACTGGCAGCCCATGCACCACCGCCTGCCGGCAGACAAAACCCGCCGACCCTTTCGCCGATCGCCGTTGCTCTTTGCCCACGTGACCCCGGCACGACCAATCAACCGGGACGCCTCCCACACGAAACCGGGGGCGTTGACCCCAAAATCCGGCTGGTTGCGTCTTTTTTCCATGAAATAACAGGCATTTTGCCGGGCAAGGCGTAAATTACAGATTGAAAAGCATGCAGGCCTTTCTTTCGACTTCCACCGTTTTCACACAACCAGGAACGAGCAAGGACATTGACCCATGAGACTCTGCATCGTCAAAGGCGAAAATCCGGGCCGCGAGCTGGTCGTTGACAAAACGGAGTACACCATCGGCCGTGAAGTCGACAACGACTTCGTCATCAGTGAAGTCGGCGTCTCCAGACATCACTGCCGCCTCTCACAGGTCGGCGGGGAGTGGCTGGTCGAAGACTGCCACAGCGTCAACGGCATCCTGGTCAACAGCCAAAAGGTCGATGGCGGCATCATCCTGAGACCGAACGACGAAATCACCGTGTTCAGCCACGTGTTCCGGTTCCTGCCGGACACCCCGGATGGCACCCCCTCGGCCGTGCCGCCCCGACCCCCGACCAAGGCCTCGCTGGCCACGGCCCGGCCACCGGATACCAATGTCCAAACCACGGCTGACATCTCCAAGCCAATGACCGACGTCGCCGACAACGGCGCCACCCCGGACGCCACCGCCCCAGGCAAGGCCGCCATCGCCATCAAGCTGGCCGTACTGGCCGCCATCCTGGCCATGGCAGCCTTTCTGGGCTTGAAGCTGTTCAACCCCAGCCCGACCACACCGCCCGCCGAAACCGCCGCCATCGCGGCGCCCGACGGCGACGCGCCAGCCGCCCAACACGGGCAGACGCCAAACCTCCTGCCGGAAACTACCGTCACCGCGCTGGCCCCCAAACCCGTCACCGATGCCCCGGAGCCAGACGGGCCGCCCAAAACCCCGCCGGCCGCCATCGTGGCCGTTGTCGACGACGCCCCCGGAGAAGTCACGGAAACCGTCCCCCGCCCCGCACCACGGACACCCGCCCGAACCACCATCGTCGTCCGCAGCGACCCGCCCGGCGCCGAAGTCTTCGTCAATAAGACGGCCTACGGCCTGACGCCGGCCGTCGTGCCCGACCTGGCGCCTGGCCGGCATCTGCTCGAGCTGCAGCTTGACGGCTATGAAGACATCAGCCGCCAGGTCCAAATCCCCGAGGACGATACCAGGCAGCCGTTCGCCATGCACCTGCGCGCCGGAACCCTTCTGCTCACCAGCACGCCGCCCGGCGCCGGCGTCTGGCATGGACGGCAATTCTACGGCGTCACCCCGCTCCTGCTCAAAAATCTCCCGGAAGGCCAGTACGACCTGACCTTGCACGGCCAGGGCTGCGAGCCCCACAAGGTCACCGCCATGGTCAGCCGAGCCCGCGGCGAAGTCATTTCCGCCGACCTGAAGACCACCTTGGGAAACGTTGCCATCACCAGCCGGCCACCCGGCTGCCGAGTCTTCCTGGATGGTATTTTCAAAGGCGTCACTTCGGCTGACCAGGGCCAGCTGCTGTTGACCGATCTGGCCGCCGGCCCGGCCACCATGAAGGTCGAACATCCCAGCGGCGTCTTTGCCAGCGGCGCCATCACCATCCTCAAAGGACAGACCCTGGAACGAAACGCAACCCTCTGGGTGCCCACCCATCAGCTGACTCTGATCGACGGCAAAAAAATCACCGGGCTGCTCCTCGAACAAAATGAACACGGCGATGTCGTCCTCGAAGACCGCAGCCGCCGGGCCGAACGCTTCCTGAAACCGCAAATCACCGCCATCACCGAATTGACCAACGAGGAAATCACCCAGTTCTTCAGTGAAGCCGACAAGGACAAAGACAGAGAACGGGAGAAAACGGCCGCTACCGCCGAATTGGCCCGCGAAGACGACTTTTCCATGAGCGCCCCTGAACTGCTGCAGGAGCTGAAACGACTGACCATCCAGGATTTCAACGACACCTACAAAGGCAAACAGATCCTGCTCACCGGCATGACGACCCTGCGCCAGCAGCCCAAAGGTGACAAAACACCCGGATTGCTCTATTTCGGACAACTGATCTGCGCCCGCCTGGCCATGGGCACCTCCGGCGAAGAATGGGAACACATCAGCACGGCCGCCAAAAACAACACACCGGTCTCCGTGCGCGGCCTCTGCGACGGCATCAAGGACAAGGCCGCCATCCTCGACAACTGCACCGTCGTCCGCTGAAACCACCGGCCAGGCGCCTTGGACGAAAATCGGTGTCCAGCAGAGGCCATCAATGGTTCCTGCGTGAAAACGCGTCAACCAGCCGCCGCGCTTGCCGAGGCGCAGCCTCAGCGCCGTTCGCCAAAGCCGAACGGGTCCAGATTGAAGCTGTTGCCGCAGTTGACCAACCGTATCACCAGCCGCCGCGCAGCCTCAGCGACGTTCGCCAAAGCAGAACGAGTCCAGATTGAGGCTGTTGCCGCAGTTGACCAACCGTATCACCTGGCGCCCCTGACGCAGGTGAAACAGGAACGGCTTGCCCTGTGCGTCAGCCACCGTCGTCCAAACCCAGTTGTCCTGGCCTGAACTCCAGCCGCCAGTCTCCGGAAAAGACACCTGAGTGAGGTCAGCATGCGGACAGAAGCCGTTCACCATAATGGCGCGCAACGCCGTGCGGCCTGACGAACAATGACGGATGTGCAGCGGATACGCGCCGGCGGCCGGAACCTCGACGACGTATTCCAGCCAATGGCCGGTGCTGTCCCAGTTCAGAAACGAACGGCCGTCAGCAGCCGTCTTGGCATCCGTCACCGTGACCTGACCGCCACCCTGGGCCGAAAAGTCCTCGGCCTGCACCAGGATGGAAACCCCGGCCGGCGCCGCCGGCAAAGCCGGCAACACCCGCACCGGCAACGACAGCAGCCCGGCCGCTGCCTGCTGCTCCGCCGACCGAATGGCGAAAACACTTTCACCACCCCAAGTCAGCTCATACTCCTGGCCGGCAGACACCGCCCACCCCAGGCCGCCGTCAGCCCCGCGCGTCAAGGCCACCGACGACACCCGCCCGCCACGCCGGTCCAGGGCATATACCGACAGGCCTTCCGCGGGCGCCTGCGCCAGACGCAGAGACACGTCAGCTCCCCGGTCAGCGCTGACCACCAACGCCTGCTCCGACACGGCCAGCACCGACAACGTCGCCGGCTGGCTGATACTCGCCGACAACCCGGGGCCGGTAACCTGGCGGCCACCAATCAGCAGCAGACGGAAAGAGGCCCCCGCCCCGCCGGCAACCGCAGCCTGGCCATCGGTCTCCAGCAGCACCGCCCCGCCATGGCCATCACCATACGCCTGAATGGCCTGCCCGGGAACGTCGCTGTGCAGCCACACATAAACACCTTCCGCCCCAACCTCGATGCCGGCGGCCTGCGCTTCCGGACTGCACGCCAGGGCCACGCAACGGGCATCGCTGGTCTCGGCGGCCGGGAACGGATGCACGACCGTCACTACGTCAGACCGACCCTGCCACGGCTGACGGAAGACCGCGGTCGGCACCGCCGACATCGGGATGCCCTTCTTCCGGTCCCGTTTGACGTTGGCCGACCAGCCCTGAACCGGCGGCTCCATCTTGCCCGTCACGATCTCGACCGCCAGCCCGGACTGCGGACGCGCCGCCAGACGCAAACCGGCCTTGCTCCTGTTCGTCGCCAGAACCGCAGCCCCACCGTCACCGTCGACAACGGCCGTCTCCGCGTCAATATGATACAGGACTTCCGCCGTGTGCGTCTCCTGGTCAGACGCGAACAGCGTGTCATGCACAACCCATAGCCCGGGCTTGATGAACAGCACGGCGCGGCGGTGCCGGACCGTGTCCAGAACCCTGGTCGCATTCGTCGCCGGAGTCTGACTGTCAACATACTCGCGCCAGCGGCCCTTCCACCAGCCCTGGCAATAGTCAACACCCGGCGACGAATGCCACACCGTGTCGCTGCCCGCCGGCCGGGCGCCCTCCCATGGCAATGGCCAGACCTTGGCCGCCATGGCATTCTCGCCGAACTGGTCCATGCCGTCAACCAGAACCGTGTTGTGCGAACGCGTCAGCAGCTGATACGCCCGCCAACGTGACTTGTCGTACATGGTCACGCCGCCATCCACCAGCAGATGATGCCCGTAGGCCGTCAACGCCACGGTCAACTTGTCCTGGTGAATATGCCCGCGTCCCTGCAACCCGGCATCCAGGTGCAGGACATTGGCCTGACGATGCCAGCCGGAACGCATGACATAATGCCCGACCCACTCCTGGCCAAACGAATCGGTCGACGGCGGTTCGCCGGCCTGGCCGTCAGTAGCCGCATGCAGGAAGTCGGGACGCTTGAACAGCCGATAGCCGTCCAGCAGCTGACGCTTGACACTGCTGTTGCCGGCGTCGTTCAGCGCAAAGGCCACCGCGCCCGGCATGACATTGGCCATCAGGTAGACGTACATCTTCTCCAGACGGGAATAATAATCCGCCGGCAGTTCATGCTGCATCCCGTTGAGGACGGCCGCGTTGTACAAGTCGGTGAATTCCCGCAACGTCCAGTTGCTGTAGCCCAGGGCCAGCTCATACTGCAGGCCGTCCGGGTACACTTCCTCCTGCAGCTGGCGGTACAGGCTGTCGATGCCGTACTGGCGCCAGACCGCCGCCTCCCGGAACTCCGGATACAGCAGCCCGGTGACGTACACGCCCCAAGCCTCCGCCGTCAGCCAGTTGCCGGTCGACGGCCAGCGCATCAGGTGCCGGGCCTGCTCCACCACCGACTTCAGGATGTTGATGATGATGTCATCCGTGAACGCCTGCGCCTCAAGGCAATGCGCCAAGGCATTGGGCCAGCTCGCATGCAGGCGGATGCCCGTGTTGAGCGTCTCCCAGGCATGATGATACGGGCTGTTCCCGGACTGCAGCAACAGCACCGGGTTGTCCTCAATCCAGCTGTTCATCTGCTCGGCCAGCTCGGCGGCGTACTTTTCCTCCCCAGTCTCCCACCACGCCCTGGTCAGATACTGGAAGTGAAAATGACGGTTGAGCTGGGCATTCCATTCAATCGTGCGCGACTCACCGTCGCTCATCGCATTGGCCGACCAGTCAATCCGGTCGCCAAAGGCATAGGGATGATCACGAAAACTGCCGATCGCAAATGTCCTGGTGAGAATCTCGTCGGCCCGGACGGTGTTCGGCGCGGCGGACATGACCTTGACGACCAGCCGGCCACACGGAGCCGCCGGAGCGTGCACCCACAACGACACCGTTCCAAAACCGGACCAGTCAGCCGGATACCGCCGGCAGACGGCGTCCGGATACATGTCCGGAAACCACCACTTGCCCGAGGCTGTGCCGGCCCGGGTGAACTCACTGTCCTGGAACACATGGTCCCAGCCAGTCTGAATGGCGTCAAAATCACCCATCAGACGCGGCCCGGCCGGGCCTTCCAAGGTCACATCGTCAAGATGCAGCGCCGTGCCGGCCGGCAGATTCAAGGGCGCATCCCAGCTCAAATGCAGTCCGCTGACCGCCCCCCAGCCCAGGGGCTTGCCGACTTCCTGGAAATCCGCCAGGCGGACTTCCACGCGTTTCCAGCCGGTCCAGTCCAACGGGACTGTCGCCTGGTAGCGCCCCCCCTCGCCAGGAACAGCCCGCAGAGTCTGCGGCGGCAGACCGCGGCCAGGACGGTCCCGCGGGTCAACCAGCCAGCGCGGCGCGCGGCGCGTCCGGACATGCTCACTCAAGGCATGCCGCGCCCCCGCGACATCACCGGCGGCCAACGCCGCCTTGACCTCCGACAGCTCGGGGCGGGAGGTGTCCAAAAGCGCAAAAAACGCCTCGTCCGACAAACGCGGCCCCCGGACGTCGGCGATTCCCGGGTCGTTGATCAGCCGAAGGCGACTGATGGTGACGGCGTTGTCGTCATCGGGCGGGTTGTTGCCGCCCCAGTCACGGTAGAACTCCATGCCGTCGACCTGGTCAAGCCCGCGAGGTGAACGAACCCGGCTCAGCTGCGCCAACGGCAAAACCAGCTCGTGCGTACCGGAAAATCGCGCCGGCAGAGCAAACGAATAGTAGTCCGGCCCGGGCAAGTCCCCATTCTCGGAACGGATGATGATCGAATAGCGCCCGGCCAGGGGCTGCCGGCAGGAAACGGTCAGGGCCAAGGCGTGATAAGGGCTCCAGTCCGAAGGCAGCCCCTTCAAAGCCAGGCGCGGATGGTCGCGGAAAACATGCACCAGGGCATCCTGCCCGTCAATCGCCTGCCGGGCGCCGGCCGGCTCAACACGCATCGCCCGCAAGTCGAAGACCAGCTGCCCGCCGCCCTCTTCCACCTGCCCTGCCACCCCCAGACCCATGAGCCATGTTGCTGCCATCATGACAATCGACACCTTTCCCCTGCCAATCATGCGGTCACTTCTCCTGTCTGACTTCTGCTGAACAGACCTTCCCGGCCAACCCACCCGCTGGGCCATCCTGTCGCCAGCCACACGCCCGCTGCCGGACGCGCCCGCGACAAGGCCTGACCCAAACCAGGCGGCGCCAAACGCCCAGGCGCCGCCAAACCAAAACGGACAAAAAAACAACCCGTGATCCTGTGAATCACGGGCTGTTTTGACATCTAGTCATGCGTCATGTTGAGGCAACTCACTGGTCATGCAGCATGCGTAACCAAAAATATGGTCAGCCAGGAGTACATCGGCACCGTTCAAGCTAGAGTCCAGAATCTGTCGCCAGATTCTACGCAGTGACAAAATCAATAGCGTTTGCCGCCACCAAAATCGCCACGGGGACGGCCGAAACCGCCGGTGCGGGGTTCGCGGGGCTTCGCTTCGTTGACAGTCAACGTGCGGCCGCCGTTTTCTTTCCCGTTGAGGGCGTCAATCGCCGCCTGGGCTTCGTTGTCATCCGGCATTTCGACAAAACCGAAACCTTTGCTGCGACCGGTGTCGCGGTCAGTGATGACCCGGGCGCTGTCCACCTTGCCGTACACTGCAAAGAGTTCTTCCAGCTCCGCGTCGTTCACCCCGTAACTCAGATTCCCAACATACAAATTCTTGGCCATTGCTTTCTCCGTAAGGCGCTTGAGTCCTTTTTTTTACTTTCCGGACTGCAATCGTGGAAAGGGGCAGATGAATAGACTTTGCCCAATTGCTATACCCTCGCAAAACCGCTCTCCAACCGCCACGCCAGCCACTGCGCAACCAGGCCAGAAAAACGCTTCTGTTTAGGTAACCGTTTACAATATAGCTCTTGATAACCATTACAAGCCCTGTCCATGAAAAAAAATCAACCTGAGGCAAAAAAACTTCCCCCCTCGCATCCACCTGCCCGGAAAGGACCCCTTCCGAAAAACCTGCAATGCCGCCAAGCGGCATGCCCCCCCCCCGGCGGGAACGTCAGAACAGTGACCGGCACCAGCTCCTTGAAAAGCCACGCCGTCTGGATGATGCCGCGCCCTCAGCGGCAGCAGTCCCGCAGGGGCGCGGCATAACAAACCCGGGGCAAGCGGCCGCAGTCCGCGCCGCCATGGGACAGGTGGTTTTTCCGGCAGATGCCCTGCAAAGGCAACACATAACCGCAGAAGGCACGGCAACGCCACACATACAGGCATCCGGCCAGGATGACAAAACCGTGCCGTTGATTTGTTATCAATCGGTGACCAGGTGCGCCGCACGACGCAAAAAGACGTTTCCAAACTGGCGTTCAGGAAAAAAAACATTACATTGAACGGCCATTGCCAGGACCGGCCAGGAGCCGGCCATCCATCTTCAGGTCCAACTTCAGGTCCAAACCAGCACAGGAAACCAGCTCATTATGGCAAAACCTCTCGTCTGCCTCCTCGCCAGTCTCCTCACGGCCATGCTCCTCTGCGGCTGCGGCAAGGCCAAGCCGACCTTGCATCTCTACTGCTGGGCCGACTACATCAACCCGGCCATCATCGAACAGTTCGAGCAGGAAAACAACTGCCGCGTCGTCTACGACACCTTCGACTCCAACGAAGCCCTCTACGCCAAACTCAAAGCCGGCGCCAGCGGCTACGACGTCATCGTCCCCAGCCACTACATCATCGAACTGATGGCCAAAGAAAACATGCTCCTGAAACTCGACCTGAGCCAAATCCCCAACCGCGTCCACTTCGATGAAAAAATCCTGCAGATTCTCCCCGACCCGGAATGCACCTTTGCCGCGCCATACATGATGAGCTATACCGGCATCGGCTACAACAAGGAAAAGGTCGCCGACTTCAAGCCGACCTGGGACATGTTCTCCCGGACCGACCTGAAAAAGCGCATCACCATCTTCGACGACAAACGCGAAGTCATCGGCGCCGCCCTGTACCTGCTTGGACTGGACCCCAACAGCACCAACGATGATGACCTGGCCGCCGCCCGAAACATCATCACGACCTGGAGAGACAATGCCGCCAAACTCGAAAACGAACAATATAAAAACGGCATCGCCTCCAATGAATTCTACCTGGTCATGGGCTACTCCGGCGACATGATACAGGTCGTCGAGGAAAACGACCACGTCGGTTTCGCCATTCCCGAGGAAGGCACCCTGATCAGCTGCGACATGATGGCCATCCCCGCACAGGCCAAAAACGTCGAACTGGCCCACCGCTTCATCAACTTCCTGCATCAGCCGGCCATCGCCGCCGCCAACACCGAACATGTGTTCTTCCTCTGCCCCAACAAGGACGCATACCCCCTGCTCTCCGACGACATCCGCTCCAACCCCGCCGTCTTCCTCAAACCGGAAATCCTCGCCAAATCCAAAGTCACCATCGACCAGGGCGAAAAAGAACAGAAATTCAACCGCCTCTGGGAAGACATCAAAGCCGGCAAATAACCCCCCCAGGACGCCTGCCGATGCTGACGGCCTGGCATACCCAAACCGCCCCCAGACCGGAAACCGCCGCCAAAGTCACACCGTCCTCTGCCCAGGACGATTCGTCCCGCCCAACGCGTTCCGAAAGGCATGCCATGAAACTTGACACCGAACACAACTACGCCTTCAGACGACGCCTCAACCAGGTACACCAACCCGACCGCCGCAACCGCCTGGCAACCCCCGCCGCCAAGGAAACCGCCCTCACCGACGATTGGACCATCGTGCTCCCGCTCGAAGCCTCCGACTACCTGTTCCAGGTGGCGCAGGACCTCCAGGACTACTTGGCCGTCAGCATGAATGTAGCCGTCAAAATCATCCGGCTGGACCAAGCTGACGGGGCAGCCGGCAGCGACGCCCGTATCATCGCCATCGGCGCCCGCGACGACTTCCGGGAACGCGGCCGCCGCCTGCGCAAGCCCCGGGCCTTCCGCCTCCAGGTCGAACCAGGCCGAATCGTCATCACCGGCCAGGACGAACGCGGCGCCGCACAGGGATGCTACCGCCTGGAAGACATCATGAACCTCCGGGAAGCGCCCTTCATCCCCCAGCAGGATACCGTCCGCGAACCGCTCTTCGCCCCGCGCATGGTCCACTCCGGCTGGGGCATCGACAACTTCCCCGACCAGCACCTCAACGCCATCGCCCATGCCGGCATCGACGCCATCCTCGTCTTCACCAAAGACATCAACATGACCAATACCGGCCATCTCGACTTCGCCAACCTGATCGACCGCGCCGAAGCGTTCGGGCTCGATGTCTACTTCTACAGCTACATGAAAAGCCGCAAGCACCCCGACGACCCCGAAGCCGTCGCCTTCTACGAAAACAGCTACGGCAAACTCATCCGGACCTTCCCCAAGGCCAAAGGCATCGTCTTCGTCGGCGAATCCTGCGAATTCCCCTCCAAGGACGAACGCACCAAAGGCCGGCTCCGACTCGACCCCGCCCCGCCCGGACAGGAAAACGACAAGAGGCCCTCGCCCGGCTGGTGGCCCTGCCGGGACTACCCGCAATGGCTCAACCTGGTCAAAGGCATCATGCGTCAATACAACCCCGACCTGGACGTGGTCTTCTGGACCTACAACTGGGGCTGGGCGCCCGCCCAGGACCGACTCGCCCTGATCAACAACCTGCCCACGGACATCTCCCTCGAGGTGACCTTCGAAATGTTCGAAAACATCGTCAAAAACGGCATCAACACCCGCTGTGTCGACTACACGGCGTCCTTCGTCGGACCCGGCACTTACTTCCGGACCGAGGCCGAAACCGCCAGGCAGCGCGGCATTCCCCTGTACGCCATGTCCAACACCGGCGGCCTTTCCTGGGACTTCGGCGTCATTCCCTACCAGCCCATTCCCTACCAATGGAAACGCCGCTGGGACGCCCTGCGCCAAGCCCATGCCGACTGGGGCCTGAACGGCCTGATGGAATGCCACCATTTCGGCTGGTGGCCCTCCTTCATCTCCGAACTGAGCAAGGAAGCCTATTGGACCAATGGCGACGACTTCGACACGCACCTCCGACGCCTCGCCGAACGCGACTTCGGCGCCGACGGTGCCGACGACGCCCTCCACGCCTGGCAACTCTGGAGCGACGCGGCCAACGACTATGTGCCCACCAACGAGGACCAGTACGGACCCTTCCGCATCGGCCCATCCTACCCGCTGCTCTTCCTGGACCAGGACATCACCTTCCCCGACGTGCCCTACGCGCACTTCGGCGCCCGCATCATGAAGCCCAAGTACCGCTCCCACGCCCCGACTGACGTGCCCGCGGAAATCGCCCTGCTGACCAGGATGGAAAAAAAGATGCGCAAGGGCGTCCAGGCTCTGAAGCGTGCCGCCCGCACGTCGCCGCCGCGCCGCCGAGAAGACGTCGCCCGCATGATTCTGCTCGGCTCCTTCATGGCCTGCGCCATCCGCACCACCATCCATGCCAAACAATGGTTCCTCTGCAGCCAGGTCCTGCGCAGCGACAACGCCGCCCGGGACGGCGTCCTCGCCGCTCTTGACGAAATGACCGCCATTGCCAAACGCGAAATCGACAATGCCCGCCAGGCCATCCCGCTGGTCGAACAGGACTCCCGCCTGGGCTGGGAGCCAAGCATGGAATACATGACGGACAAACCACGCCTCGAATGGAAAATCGCCCAGGTCACCGAGGTCATCAACGAGCTGATCCCGGCCTACCGGAAAAACCTGACGCCGTGACCGGAAAAAGGCTGACGCCATGAAACCATCCCTGCCCGTCATCCTGCTTTTCCTGTTCCTCATGCTCTGCCTGGCGGCGGCCTACTTCCTGACCAGCTCGCTGCAAAAAACGAACGAAGCTCAGAAGCAACAGCCAGCCGCCGAAACACCAACACATCACCAGGTGGACGGCGAAGCTCCCGGCGGACGTTGAAAAGACGGCCAATCCGATCGTGAAGTTGGAGGTGCCAAGACTTTTTTGCCGCCATAACGGAAAAAGCCCGGAGGGCGGGACAAACATAACCCCGGGTGACCGAAGCCCGAAGGAAACCCGGGGGAAGAGACACCTCTGCTTTGGCCGCCCGGAGGACGGGACGACATACGGCAGCCTGAAATCAGGCGCGTACCACCGCATTTCGCACGTTGACCGTCATTACCAATCGGTAACCGGTTACGCGGGGTCCGGCGCCGCCATGGTTCGTCCTTTGTAAAAAAATAGCTTTGGGATATATTATTGGTTTTTCTTCAGCCGACGGCTGCGAACGTCATACAGACCGGCAGCCTGATGCCTTCATGCCTTGAACCTTCCAACCTTCACCCCTTACAACCCTCTTTCCAACCATGCCTACCTACGAGTACAAGTGCGAACAGTGCGGAGTGCAATTCGACCATTTCCAAAGCATGACCTCCGAACC
The DNA here is from genome assembly GCA_964407145.1 of uncultured Lentisphaeraceae bacterium. Classification (GTDB taxonomy): domain Bacteria; phylum Verrucomicrobiota; class Lentisphaeria; order Oligosphaerales; family Oligosphaeraceae; genus JAAZKI01. The sequence goes on from CAYOUR010000003.1 coordinate 46,621, forward strand.
CCTGCAAACATGCCAGAAATGCGGCGGCAAACTGCGGCGGCTGATCGGCGAAGGCGCCGGCATCATCTTCAAGGGCAAAGGCTTCTACTGCACGGACTACCGCAGCAATAACAGCGTCAGCAGCGAATCCCATGAGCCCAAAACCGCTGGCAACGAGGCCGCCAAGTCTGACTCGGCCGCAAAATCCGCCGGCGCCGCCGACGCCGCCAAAACGCCAGCCGCCAAAAGCGGCGCCGCCGCGTCCTGAACACGCAACACCGAACGACCGACAACCCGCTCCGCCAGACATCCGACCTGACATCCTCCATCATTACAGGAAGCACCGACCATGATCAATTGTCCGAAATGCGGCACCGACAACCTGCTCAATGCCATCTTCTGCCGCGGTTGCGGAGAAAAACTGGAGCTGAATGAACTGAAGCCGGATGCGTTCCTGCCCCCGCCGCCGACAACCGCCCAGAAAATCATGCGGATGATCAACAAAGTCGGCTCCATCGTCATCGGCGTCCTCCTCGTCCTTATCATCGTCGGACTGTTCAGCCCGGTCGGCGGCATCATCACCCCCGAAGGCGAACCCTCCGGGGAAGCCACCAAAAACTTTGCCGAGGCACAGAAATCCGGCGCCGCGCCAGCCGCCAGGCGCACCAGCCGACGCCAGCAGAACAACAACACGCCAGTCGCCGACCGCTCCTTCGCGTTCACCAGCGAGGAAGCCACCGGACTGGTCAGCAAGGCGATGTCCCTGCCCCGCAACAACCCCGACGACAAAATGCCGCCCCAGCACCTGAGCATCGACTTCCGGGACGACGGCTCGGTCCGGATGGTCCTGACCTGCAAACTGATGGGCAAGCTGCCCATGCACAACGTGCTGGTCGCCCGGCCAACCATCGAAAACAACACCCTGGCCATGAACGTCGACAGCGCCAAAATCGGCTTCCTGCCCATGCTCGGCGGCCTGAAAGCCAAAGTCATCGAAAAATTCACCCGCCTCAGCGGCGGTTGCGCCCCGCTGCAGAATATCGAAAAAAACCTGAAACGCGCCAATGTCACGGCCGGACGCGTCAGCATCACCGTCGGCAAGAAGTGACGACAACGCTTCGACAACACCCGACCGCCGCCGCCCCCCACCGCCCCGCCCGGCTAGACCTGGAGAACCTGGCATGGCCGTAACGCCGCCACCGGAAATTTACGGAGTCAGCGAGCTGACCAGGCAGATCAAGCAGGTGCTGGGACAGGCCTTCCCGCCGTTCTGCCTGCGTGGTGAAATCAGCGAATTCCGCATCAACACACACTCCGGACACGTCTACTTCACCCTCAAAGACTCCGGCGCCCAAATAGCCGCCGTGTTCTTCCGGGGCGGAAAAATCTTCCAGGATCTCGGCCTGACCGTCGGCATGGAAATTGATGTCCTGGGCCAGCTGACCGTCTATGAACCGCATGGCAATTACCAGGTCATGGTCTCCAGACTCAGACCACGGGGCCTTGGCGACCTGCACCTGCGCTTCGAGGAAATGAAACAGCGGCTGCAGGCCGAAGGGCTCTTCGACCAGCAGCGCAAACGGCCCATCCCGCCCATGCCCAATTGCGTCGGCGTCGTCACCTCACGCGACGGCGCCGCCCTGCAGGACTTCCTCAACGTCCTCAACCGACGTTTCTCCGGCATGCGCGTGCGCCTCGTCCCGACACTCGTCCAGGGCAATGACGCCGCCCGGCAAATCGCCGCCGCCATCGCCTACCTCAATCAAAGCTCAGCCTGCGATGTCATCGTCGTCACCCGCGGCGGCGGCAGCATCGAAGACCTCTGGCCCTTCAATGAGGAAATCGTGGCCCGCGCCGTAGCCGCCTCCACCATCCCGGTCATCAGCGCCGTCGGCCATGAACGCGATTTCACCATCTGCGACTTCGTGGCCGACCACCGCTCAGCTACCCCGTCCGTCGCCGCCGAACAAGTCGTGGAGGCCAAGGCCCGCCTGCATGAACGCGTCACCCACGCCCGGCAACGACTGCGCAACGCCCTGCTCCTGCGATTGGCTAACCTGCGCCGGCGCCAGGCCCGAGCCGCCGCCTGCCCGTTCTTCAACCGCCCCGAGGAACTGCTCAACCGCCGTGTGCAACAACTGGACCACCTGATTCTCCGGCTGGCCCAGACCCTGCCCCGCCGCGCCGAACAAGCCGCCCTGCGCGTCCAGGCCGCCGCCGCCCGAATGAACCGCGCCATCCCCGCCGTGCTGCAAAACCGCCGGGCACGACTGGAAAACGCCAGCCGCGCCCTCCATGCCCTGAATCCGACGGCCGTCCTCACCCGGGGATACAGCATCCTGCTGACCGAAAACGGCCGCGCCGTCCGCACCCCCGCCGACACTGCCCCCGATGACAACCTCCTGGCACTGCTCGGAACCGGCAAACTCAACGTCAAAGTGACGAACATCATCACCAAAGAGGATAACCATGGCTGACAACGACCTCGCCGAACTGAAATTCGAAGACGCCCTGGCACGCCTGGAAACCATCGTCAGCCAGCTGGAAAGCGGCGCCCTCTCCCTCGAAGACAGCATGGCACAATTCGAAGAAGGCATGCGACTCAATAAAATCTGCTCCGACAAGCTGGCCGAAGCCGAAAACAAAATTGAAATGCTGGTCAAACGCGCCGATGGCTCCCTGCAGTGGGCCGACTACACCCCAAAGCCAACCGCCAGCTCCAGCAACGCCCAGTGAGAAAACCCGCCCCGCGGACCGGCCAGGCCCTGGCCGAACACCCTCTGCCAGGACACCTTCGGATTCAGGGCCCATCAGGGTCCATCAGTGGTCATCAGTGGTCATCCGTGTTCATCCGTGTCCATCCGTGGTTCCTTAGGCTCCCACGCTGCATCCGGCCATGCTTCCCGGACAGCCTTTACCAGTGCCGAATGACCAGGCCACGCATCAGGCCGGCATAATAACCGGCGCCGGCCGGCAAACCGAATTCCACCTTGTCGTGCCCGCCGAAAATCGCCGGCTTGAAATAGAGCGCCAGCAGGCGCCGTGACACCGGCACCGTGCTGACGCGGTCCCCGACCTGGAACCGGAAACTGGCAAAGTCATACGAGACCACGACCCGAGACCACTG
>CAYOUR010000003.1:49736-52120 GCA_964407145.1 uncultured Lentisphaeraceae bacterium
AGCTCGCGGTCGCCATACGCCAGCTTCAATTCATCGCCCTCCACAAACAGCGTCACCGACCCGAGTATCCGGTCAAAATGCCGGAACAGCACATACGCGCCCTCGCCTGGGTCAGGCTTGATCTCGAACTCCAGCGTGAAGCTGCCACGCGGAAACGACTCCTTCGGCATGGTTGCATAGCTGCCCCCGTCAAACCGCAAAGCCAGCTTGCCGTCCTCGACGACGACCTCCGGCACTTGCCGGCCCTCCGGCAACGGCATGAGGTGAAAAGCCTCCCCATACACATAACCGCCGCCCAGCTGGGCATGGAAAAAGGGGTCGAACCCGTTCGTCATAATCGCCCCGCCAAGCTCCGGCGGCCGTAGCTCATAACGCAATTCCGGCAGCAACGCCGAACACACCGGAACCGATGACACCTGGTCACGCAGCTCCGAATGAACCGTAAGCGCCCGCGTCCCCACCGGCAACGCGACCGGCAGGACCGGACGGCTGCGGAATATCCGCCCGGAACGCGTGACCGCACGAAGCTGGTACATCGGATACCGACGCGCTGACGTAAGCCGCACCGCAAACGATGCCTGCAGCGCGTCCGGACACGGCGGCGTGTCCGGCAGCTCCTGGCACAGACGCCAGTCCAGACGGCACGTCGAATACGTCCAAGCCCACGCGCCGACCGCCAGAAAGTCCGCCAGGGCCATCCGGCGTTCCTCCCCGTCAACCTTGAAGCAGACCTCGGCCGACGCGTCCGACCGCGGTATCGACACGATGAAGTCGTTGGCCGTCGCCCAGACCAGCGTGTTGCACGTGACTACCCCGTCCTTTCGCTGCCAGTCGCCGAACTTGATGTTCGGGCGCCACCACGGAGCAAACCGCCACTCCGCGCTGCCAGGCACGCTCAACTCAATCTGCCGGTACCCGCTCTGCCGGGTCGACAGACTGCCAATCAACAGCCAGTTCTTCTCCCGGTCAAACTCCCGACTGGGGTCGACGGCATAAAAGTCCCGCCCGTAGTCGGTCACCTCGACCGCCGCCAGCGGCTCCGCCGCACGGATGGTCGCTGCCAACGCATCGCTGCCGTCAGCTTGCCGCACCGCCGTGAACTGCACCTGCTCCGGACGCAGAAGGTCACGCAACGGCTGACGGGTTGTTTTGTAGTTGTAGCAGAACGTCGGCAGGAGGCGGACATACTGCAGATCGGCATACACTTCCTGTCCGCCGCCCAGGCGGCTGACCGTCAGCTCCGGCAGGAAAACCACCCCCGGCGCCAATTCCTCCGTACCGACGCGATACGTGACCGCGCGCAGCTGGCTGCGGTCAAAAGTCTCCTGCGGAAATTCCACCACCGCCTTTCCGGCGGCGTCGAGCAGGCGCAGGCGGGCCGTGTAGCTCCGACGCTCCCGGCTGTCCGGAACGTTCAGCAATTCAAACTCCAGCACCTCGCCGACCTTCAGGGTCTCGCGATGGGACAGAATCAGGGGCGGCGTCTGCACGTCGTCACCGACCTCCGGCGACGGCTCCACACCATTCATGACCTGGCTGTAATACCTGAGCAGGCGCTGCAACGCCAGCGAATTCGTCAGCGTCGGCTGGAAGCACGTGTTCTCATTGTACTCGTTCCATTCGAAGAAGACGATGAAGTCGGGATTGACCTTCAGCAGCTGATCCAGGCTCTTCCGCAGCGTGGCCGTGCCATATTCGCCATGGTTCACCCCACTCATGTGGTTGATGTAACCGTGCGTCAGGACCGCCCCCAGCAGCTTGCCGGAAAAACGCGCCTCGGTCGTGAGCTCCAACGCCATCGGCAGAATGTATTTCTCGAAGATGCCGCAATCCAGGTAGGTGGTGTACTCCGTGCCGTGCCGCCGGTAGCCGACCGGCAGCTGAACGCCGTCAAAAACCGTCAGAACATCCGTCAGCTTCGCGCGGTATTTGGCCTGAATCTCCGCCGGCCACGAGCCGTGCTCGCGATAATAACGGTTGTCCGCGTGGTCAACAACCAGGCCGCCGGCAATCAGGAACGTGTCCCCGAACTCGGACCTGAGCGCACTGAGGAATTCCCGCATCGTATCCAGGGGAATGTAGGCCGAATTGTAAGTGGAGATGAACAGCTTGCCGTTCACCCGGCCGGCGTACGGCGACTTCAAAGCGATGCCCAGAATCTCACGCGCCTGCTGCACCTGCCGGTGGTCCGCCGAAAAACGCCCCATCTCGCCAAAGGCGAACTGCACGTACTCCTGATGACCGGCCGCCCGGGCCGGGTCGGCCTCCAGAAAACCGTTGACCTGCTTGTATAAATTCATGATGCCCAGCGCCAGGCTGCCGGAACCGGTGAAGCCGTACCGCCGCATGGTCGCCGAGCTGCTCGACATGATCCGGGACGGCAT
>CAYOUR010000004.1:0-28080 GCA_964407145.1 uncultured Lentisphaeraceae bacterium
ACGACCTGCGGCAGCCGGAAGGCTGGACGACCTGCGGCAGCCTGAAATCAAGCGCTTGCCACCGCATTTCGCACTTTGACCGTCATTCTCAATCGGTGACCGGTTACCGCAACGCCGGTCAACTTGACGCGCTTCGACTGGCAGAAGTCAAAAACCCCGTTATATTATTTGTTTTACCGCGCCTCTTACCGCCAGAGATGTTCCTGGCCGGCCTTCTCCCGGGCCGGGGGTGTGGACACAAAACAGAACAGGCGTTTCGAAAACGGCACCGGGAGTCACAGCCATCAACAACGGATGGCAGCCGTCAGGAAAAGCGCCTCGCAGGCAGCAAAGGGCTCAAGCACCATGCAGACGTCAATCACCGATCTTCTCGAAGCAGGCGTGCACTTCGGTCACAAGACCAGACGCTGGAACCCGAAGATGAAGCCGTATATCTACGGCACCCGCAACGGCATCACCATCTTCGACTTGACCATCACCATGAAGCAGCTCGCCGCCGCCTGCGAGTACCTGAGCGAAATCGCCGCCAATGGCGGGCAAATCCTGTTTGTCGGCGCCAAACGCCAGGCCCAGGAATGCGTGCGCGGCATCGCTGAAAACCTCAACATGCCGTTCATGTGCGACCGCTGGCTCGGCGGCACCCTGACCAACCAGAAAGTCGTTCTCAGCCGGGTCAACTACATGAAGAAACTGCAGGCCAAGGAGGCCGACGGCAGTCTTGACGCCCTGCCCAAGAAGGAAGTGGCCGGGCTGCGCCGCGAACTGGAAAAACTGCAGACCACCCTGGGCGGCATCGCCAACCTGAAGAACCTCCCCGCCGCCATGGTCGTCATCGACGTGGCCCGCGAACACATCGCCGTCCAGGAAGCCAACAAGCTCAACATCCCGGTGGTGGCGCTGGTCGACTCCAACTGCAATCCCGACCAGATCGAATACGTCATCCCCGGCAACGATGACGCGCTCCGCTCCATCAAAGTCATCATGGACACCCTGGCCGCCGCCGTCGGCGACGGCCTCAGCCTGAACAACAAGAAACGCCAGGACAAGGCCGAAAAGGCCGCCCAGGCGGCCGCCCCCGCGGAAAAGGACAAGGACGACGACGACAACGACAAGGACGACGACAGCGCCAAGGCGTGATCGGCGCCTGTGACCTTGTTACCTGCACCCGCAATAAACTCTCACACTGAAAACTCGGGAATTGAACATCATGGCCAACATAACTGCTGCCCAAGTCAATGAGCTGCGCCAGAAAACCGGCGTCGGCATGATGGACTGCAAAAAAGCCCTCGTCGCCTGCAATGGCGACTTGGAAGCCGCCGTCGAACACCTGCGCAAGGCCGGCATCGCCAAGGCCGAGAAGAAGGCCGGCCGCTCCGCGACCCAGGGCATCTTCGCGACCCTGATTGAAGGCAACACCGGCGTCATCGTCGAACTGCTCTGCGAGACCGACTTTGTCGCCAAGACCGATGTCTTCAAGGACTTCGGCGCCGCCCTGGCCGAGAAGGCCCTGCGCACGTTCTCCGACAATGGCGACATCTCCGCCCAGCTGGCCGAATCCAGCCAGGACGAACTCAAGGAGCTCATCGCCAAGGTCGGCGAGAACATGCATGTCCGCCGCGCGGTCCGCTGGGTCAGCAACGGCAAGCTCGGCGCCTACCTGCACACCGGCGTGCCCTACGGCGTCATGGTCGACGTCGAAGGCGAATGCGACGACGAACTGCTCCGCAACATCTGCCTGCACGTGACCGCCTTTGCCCCGGCGTACATCGTCCCGGCCGACGTCCCGGCCGACATCATCGCCAAGGAACGCGAAATCGCGGCCGCCCAGATGGCCGGCAAGCCGGCCCAAATGATCGAAAACATCGTCAACGGCAAGATCAACAAGTGGTACGGTGAAGTCTGCCTGACCAAACAGCCCTGGATCAACGACAACAAAACCAGCCTGGAAAAGGTCGCCCCGAAGACCACTGTCAAGCGCATCCTGCGCTGGCAGGTCGGCGAGGAAATCTGATTCACATCCCTCTCCGGGCTTCCCACCGCCGGCCGGCGCCATGCGCATCGGCCGGCGGCCGGCAATCCTGCCATCCCCTGATCCTGACAACTGCGCGGGCGGCCTGCTCCTCCCCGCAGTTGTTTTTTTATGCCTCGAAAACCGTTTCCCGGCCCAGCCCAGAGAAAGAGTCATCATGAGCAACGCCCCGTGCTTCCGCCGAATCCTCCTGAAAATCAGCGGCGAGATGTTGAACGGCCCTTCCGGCCATGGCATTGACCCTGCCGCCGCCACGGCCGTTGCCGAGCGCATCCGCGAGGCATCAGACCAAGGCGTCCAGGTCGCCGTCATCGTCGGCGCCGGCAACCTTTTCCGCGGCCTGGCCGGCAGCCGCACCGGCATGAACCGGTCCTGCGCCGACAACATCGGCATGCTGGCCACGGCCATGAACGCCCTGGCCTTGCGCGACGCCCTCGAGGCCGCCGGACTCCCGGCCGACATCCAGTCCGCCTTCGCCATCGACGGCGTCCTGCCGCCGTTTGACCAGCGCCAGGCCGTCAGCCTGCTGCAGGACGGCCGAATCGTCCTCTTCGCCGCCGGCACCGGCCACCCCTATTTCACGACGGACACCTGCGCCGCCCTGCGCGCCTGTGAAATCGGGGCGGAGGCCGTCTTCAAAGGCACCAAGGTCGACGGCATCTACTCGGCCGACCCGAAGCGCCATCCCGACGCCATCCGCTATGAACGGCTCACTTTCGCCCAGGCGCTGGCCGACCAGCTGCAGGTCATGGACGCCACCGCCTTCTCCCTCTGCCAGGACAATAATCTGCCAATTGTCGTCTTCAAATTTGGCGAACCGGGAGTTCTGCGCGATATTATCAAAGGTGATCTAAGCGCCGCGACCCTTGTCAGCGCTTCCATCTGACCCCGCACTCAAGTTGAAAGGACAACCACCCATGGCCAAGAAAAACAAATCCGGCAGCGGCGGCTCTTCCGGCGCCGGCTCCTCCAGCCCGACCAGCAGCGCGGCCACCATCCTGGACGACTCTAAGGCCGCCATGCAGCAGTCGATCGACATCATGCAGAAGGCCTTTGCCAGCGTGCGCACGGGCAAGGCCTCGCCCGCCCTGGTCGAAGGCATCATGGTCGAATACTACGGCGGCCAGAACCGCCTCAAGGACATCGCGGCCATCACGGTCCCGGAGCCGCGCCTGCTGGTCATCCAGCCCTGGGACCAGAACGCCGTCAAAAGCATTGAAAAGGCCATCCTGGCCTCCGACCTCGGCATCAGCCCGGTCAGCGACGGCCGGGTCATCCGCCTGCCCATCCCCGAATTGAGCGAGGAACGCCGCACCGAGATGACCAAGCTGGTGCGCCGCCGCGCCGAAGAGGCCCGGGTCGAAATCAGAAACACCCGCCGCGACTCGAACGAGTTCCTCAAAAAGGCGCAGAAAAGCTCGGACATCACCGAGGACGAGATGAAATCCCTGACTGACCAGGTCCAGAAGCTGACCGACAAGATGATCGAGCAGGTCAACAAGGTCGTCGAAGCCAAAGAAGCCGAACTGATGTTGGTCTGACCACGGAAAGCAGCACACCTCATGTTCAGCGAGCAAAACCTGATCTGGCTTGATCTGGAAATGACGGGCCTGCGGCCCGAACGCGACCGCATCCTGGAAATCGCCTGCCTGGTCACGGACAGCGACCTCAATGTCGTCGCCGAAGGCCCGGTGTTGGCGGTCCGCCAGCCGGAAAGCGTGCTGGCCGGCATGGACGAATGGAACCAGACCCACCATTCCCGGTCCGGCCTGCTCTCGCGAGTGCGCCGGCAGGGGGTTTCCGAGGCGGAGGCCGAAGCCCGGACCCTGGCCTTCATCCAGCAGCACGTCCCGGCCCAGGCCAGCCCGATCTGCGGCAACAGCATCGGCCAGGACCGACGCTTTCTGTACCAGTACATGCCCGGCCTGGAAGCCTATTTCCACTACCGGAACCTGGATGTCAGCACCCTGAAGATCCTGGCGGAACGCTGGCGGCCGGAGCTGATGGCGTCCTTCAGCAAAAAGGAGGCGCACCGCGCCCTGGACGACATCCGCGAATCCGTAGACGAACTGCGCTTCTACCGCCGCCATCTGCTCCAGGCGCCGTGACAATCGGCGCCGGGCCGGGCTTGCCACCGCGCCTTTCCCGTGTATAGTGTAGGTGGCGCCTCTTTCCGGTGGGCCGCCGATTCCCTGCACCCAGTCATCAAAGAAAAGGAAGTGATCATGGCAGTTGTCATCCCCCGTCAGGAATACTTTGATCGGATCGCCCGCATCCAGCCTTTGATTCGCGAAGCCGGCCTGGACGCCGTGCTGGCCCATGGCCATGAAGCCGACTGCGCCAATGTCAGGTACTTTTCCGAGTACTGGCCGACTTTCGAGAGCGCCGCCGTGCTGATTCCGGCCCAGGGCGAGGCGCAGCTGCTGATCGGCCCCGAGAGCGAGGAGTACGCCAAGGGCCGCAGCGTACTGCCCAACATCCACAAGATGATCGAGTACCGCGAAGGCGCCGACCCGGAATACCCGGGCATCAAAGTGGCGTCCTTCCCCGAAGTGTTTGCCAAGGCACTGCCGGGCAAGCCGCTGCGCAAACTGGGCCTGATCGGCTACACGATCACCCCGCTGCCGGTCATCGACAGCCTCAAGGCCGCCTTCCCCGGCGCGGAAATCGTCAAGGCCGACAATCTGGTCCGCCAGTTGCGCAGCATCAAGAGCGACCATGAGATCGCCTGCATGCGCAAGGCCTTCGCCATCAGCGAGCAGGCCGTTGACGCCATCTTTGCGGAGATCAAGCCCGGCATGACGGAACTGCAGGTGGCCGGCATTGCCCAGCGCGAGCTGTACAAGAACGGCGCCGAATACGAAGGCCACGCCCTGTATGTTTTCTGCGGCAAGAACACCTGCAACGCCATTTCCCGGCCCACCCATAACCTGATCGTGCCCAACGAGGTCATCCAACTCAACATCGGCGCCCGGGTCTGCGGCTACTCCTCCAGCGTCGGCATCCCCTTCTCGATCGGGCCGCTGCCCGAACGCAAACGCCGCCTGGTCGAATTCGGCCTCAAAGCCCACTTGAAGACCTACGAGCTGATCAAGGGCGGCAAGGTCTCCGGCGAGGTGGTCCGCGAATATGAGGAATGGGTCAAGGAACAGGGCTTCGCCCAATACATGCTCTACGGCCCCTGCCACAGCATCGGCATGATGGAAGTCGAATACCCGTGGATGGAGTCGACCTCGACCTACCTGCTGCAGAAGAACCTGACCTATCAGGTCGATACCTTCTTCTACGACAAGGACTTCGGCCTGCGCTGGGAAAACGGCGCCAGGGTCACGGACGACGGCGTGGAAATGCTTTCCTCCAAGCACATGAAGTATACGGAACTGTAATCCAACCGTCCCGGTGAAGACCTCGTGCCAGGGCAGCCGACACCCCTCCGGTGGGACGATTGGCTGCCTTGGCGTTTTTCCGCCCAGTCAGCACCGGCCCTGGCTCCTGTTTCCCCACGCCCGTCCTCATTGCCTTGCCCCACAACCCCAACGAAAGGACCCCGCCATGCGTCGCCTCCAGCTCGGCCTGTCGCTTCTAGTCCTGCTCTTCGCCCGTTCGGCTCTGGCACTGGATGGGGACCTGAAAGCGCTGATCTCTCAAGTCAACCAGAACTACCGCGACTTCTTTGCCAAATCCTTCACCGTGGAAATGGTCTCTCCCGAAATCAACCAGCTCATCGCCAGCCTGGTCGCAACCCAGTCCAAGCAGATGGGCTTCCCCCTGGTCATCGCCCCAAAGCACTTTGTCCTGACCTCGGACGGCACGGCCATCACCAGCCAGGCCGTCCTGGACGTTCCCGACGAGGCGATGCGCGCCATGCTCGAACCGCAGGCCAACCAGATGCTGGAGGCGGCCGGCGTCAACCAGGCCATGTCCACCCTCAGCCTCACAGCCGTCGGCCAGGCGGCGGCCATCCTGGAGGAAAAGCAGGACCTCTTCTCCGCGGCCAATGACACGGACGCCGCCGTGCTGCTGACGGCGACCGACCCGGACCTGACCTTCAACGGCATCCAAGTCAAAACCGCCCGCATCAGGCTGGACAAGGCCAGCCGGGTCATCGCGGAGCTGCGCTTCGACTTCGTCGACCAGTCGGCCCTCTGGCTCCGGCTCCAGCACCAGGCCGACCTGGCCGGCGCCAACGGCACCCCGTGTCCGACCCAAATTCACCTCCGGCACAACCTCAAGCTCAACGCCGCCGGCGTCAAACTGCCCGGCGCCATCGCCATTGCCTACCGAAAATACGCCTTTCGCTGAAAAACCATCTTGTTTTCACCGTATGCCGTGCTATATTTCTACATCCATGACAGAATTTGTCCGGCATGGGCCACGTTTTCTGCCTGAAAATCTTTTCCCCTTGCTCTTGATATAGACTTTTGATTTGTGTATAATTATCCACAGACAACAGAGAGTTTTCCGAAGAGCCACCTTCGCAGAACACAACTTTATCCACCCAGCCAGAAAATCGGATCACGAAAGGAGAATTTGTCACACCGGAAAGGAGTACTTGTCACACAGGAATGTTAGGAGAAACCGAAAATGACGCTTGTTTCCCCGGGTCATTTTCCATGATGTCGGCAGATGACTTATGCAAGCAAAGCTAAGCCAGGGTCAAGGACACATGCAACGGATGGACGGTCAGGCCGTTCGCGGGGGAAGACAACATCTTTTGAGAAAAACCCAAGGAGAAAAAAATGTTCAAACGTCTTGCCAACAAGAAGTTCACCTTGATTGAGCTGCTGGTCGTCATCGCGATTATCGCGATTCTGGCTGCCATGCTGCTGCCCGCCCTGGCCAAGGCCCGTGAAAAAGCCCGCGCCATTTCCTGCGTGTCCAACCTGAAGCAGCTGGGTCTTGGCATGCGCATGTACATTGACGACAATCCCGGCGGTTTGGACAATGAAGCTCTCGGCCCGGCCTCCTATAAGGCTCCCGATGGTTCCGACCAAGCCGGTAAGGCCATCTACTGGATGGAGCTGATCTACTCCTACGTCGGCGACATCAAAACCTACAACTGCGGCAGCGCCTCCTCCAACAAGTACGTCGGCAAACCCCGCAAGTATCTGCACTACGGCATGAACGCCAACTGCGCCAACAAGGCCGACGGCGCCTTCGTCAGCCCCTCGAACTGCATGTTCTTCACCGAACCGTATGACGGCGCGACCACGGACACCTACCTGATTGACACGTACACCAAGGTCACGAAGCCGACCACGGCTGCCGCCAGCTGCGAAATCTACGGCCGCCACAGCGAAGGCGTCAACGTCTGCTACGCTGACGGCCACGTCGGCTATGTCAAGCAGTCCGCCATCCCGAGCTACGTCACCACCAACAGCAAGTTCTGGTGGCCGACCTACTCCGGCAGCAACGACTAAACCTTTAGTCAAGCTCTGCTGAAAGACCAAAAACCGCCAGGTTCTCCGTGAACCTGGCGGTTTTTGCTGTCCAGGATGGCGCACCCATATCCGGCCAGGCCTGGGGCTGCGCCAACCAGGCGCCTCCGGCTTGGCGGAGGGGCGCGGGGGACGACCAGACCGGGCCGCGAAGCTTGGTTGCGGGGCGTTCAGCGCCAGATGCCCCAGCAATCGACATAGGGCTGCGTCGGCCGGAGCTGATGGTACTCCGCGTGCGGCGCCCCCAGGATGATGGCCTCGGCCTGGGCCAGCGCGTCCACCACGGGCAGCGTGTCCGGCAGATACGGGTCTGAAACCAGCAGTTCCGCCCTTCTGAACTGCAGTATCTTCTTGATTTTGAAGGACAGGCTGTCCCGCGTATCGTCATTGTCGGCCTTGAAGGTCATGCCGAGAATCGCGACCTTGCGGCCGGCCAGGGCGCCGGCGCCGCCCAGTTTCTGCTCCAGACAGTCGACCAGAAAGATGGGCAGCCCCTCATTGATCAGCATGGCGGAATGGCCGAGATGGAAATTGTGCCGATGAAACGCCGCCAGCTGCATGATGTCCTTGAACAGGCACGGTCCGGCGGTCAGTCCCGGCGCCGCAAAGCCATGAGCCCGGGGATAGTCCTCAGTCATGGCCTGGTAGATCCGAAAGAAGTCGTGGCCTTTTTCCGTGGCCATCATGTAGAACTGATTGGCAATGGCGAATTCCAGGTAGCGCCAGCAGTTGGTCATCAGTTTGGCCAGCTCCGCCTCCTCGGGCGGCAACACAATGATTTTCGGCGCCAGGATCGAAAACAGCGCCTTGGCCTCGGCTTCGGCCTCGGGGGTCATCGCGGATACCAGCTGCGGCAACGTGAAAATCTCCTCAATACCCCGCCCCTGTTGAATCCGTTCGGGACAGAAGGCCAGCTTCGTCACCTGACAGGTCTCCTGCAGGAGGGCGGCCACGACCTCAGTTGTGCCGGGATACAGCGTGCTGCGCAAAACGACCAGCTGTCGCGGATGCAGCCAGGGCGCATACTGCCGCACGACTTTGATGACATCGTCAAGGCGCGGGTTGAGGTGTTCGTCAATCGGCGTGCCGGTCACGAAAATGACGACCGCCGCGTCCCTTATGACGCCTGGCTCAGCCGTGGCTCGCAGATTGCGGCCCAAATGCTGCCGCAGAATCGCTTCGCCACCCTGTTCCAGAAAAGGCAGCCGTCCGGCATTGATTTCGGCAACCGCCTGCTGGTTGATGTCGAGCAGGCAGACCGGCAACCCCCGCGACGCCATCGCCAACCCCAGGGGCAGGCCGACATGACCACAGCCGCCGACGATGACAACCTTCTGCTCATTTTTCATGAAAACTCCTCAAGCTCACCCATAAAGAAAACGAATTCATCGGCCGCGGAAAATCGAAATTCGCAAACGGTCCGCGGGCATCTGCCTTTATGTCTTCGACGCTGTCGTCGTCGACTTCGGCGAAGATGTCTTCGGCTCCGGATTCGCCTGACGTGGTGGACATTGCCGCCGCCGCCAACCCTTCACGAGCACCAGCACGGCCCACAACAGCAGCGGCACCAGCACCGCCACCAGAAAATTAGCCCCTGGCGCCTCCTGGCCATATCGGCTTCCCCACCAGGCGCAGAGGGCAGTCACCGGCAGCGTGCCGGCCAGCAACGCCGGCAGCAGAACCTTCATCCGCATCCGCGCCAGGCCGGCCAACACGACCATGACTTCCGGCAGAATCGGCAGCGCCCGGCTGGCAATGATCGCCCAACCGCCCCACTTTTCGAAGGCACTGCGGAACTCATCAAGCTCCTGGGGGGTGCACAGCCATCTGGCACAGCGGTCGCCGCCGGCACGAACCAACCCGTAGCCGATCAGCCCGGCCAGCAGGCTGCCTCCAGCCCCCACGAGCCACCCCAGCCCAAAGCCGTACACCTGCCCCAAAGCCGCCATGACACCCGTGGCCGGCACGGGAAGCACAAGATCGACGACCAGGGCCACGAGGCCGAGAACCCAACCCCAGCCAGGCATGCCCGCCAGGCGTTCGGCAAACGCCGCCGGCGTCAACAGACCCTCGAGCAGCGCACCCCAAAAAACAAAAGTCAACAGAAACATCAGCGCTGCCAACGCCGCAAACAAGAAGATTTTTACTGGCAGTTTCATAGGCGTCCAAAGCTCGAGATGAAGCGGCTCCTGTTTTACGGATGACGTGCGTTTCCGGCTTGAATGATCATCGGTGTCCATCGGTGTCCATCGGTGGTTCTTTCATGCAGAAGGTGCGTCTGCTGATAACCAGCTTGATCACGCGCAGGGCCAGGGCGACAAGGCCGATACCATGGCCGGACTGCCGGCCGTACTCACGACTTCGGGCCATAGCGAATATCATCCAGTCGCAGTTCCGGCGCCGGCAGGGGCCGGCCTGCCAGCCAGACGCCAACCAGCGGCCAGGCGTCTTCCAGACGGCCCTCCGGCAGCCAGTGAATGACATGCCCCGAACGCTCCAGCTTGCGAAACCAGATGTCCTGCCTCTTGGCAAACTGCCGGATGCGACAAAGCAACTCCTCACGCATCCCGGCCAAAGTCAACTGCCCTTGCAAGTATTGGGCCACATATCGGTACTCCAGGCCAAACCAGTCCAGGCGTTCCCAGCTCAGGCCATGCTCACGCAGACGCTGCACTTCCTCAATCAGGCCGTGTTGCAGGCGCTCATCCAGACGCCGGGCAATGCGCTCGCGAATTTCGGCCCGCGGGTAATATGGCGCCAGAATCAGCGGCCCGGTCACCAGGGGCCGACCACCGATCGCCCGGGCGGAACGCGACACTTCCAGAGCCCGAATCACCCGGCGAGCCTGTGTCTGGTCGGTCCTGGCCAGCAATTCGGGGGACGCCTCCTGCCGCAGCCGGGCCGTCAACTCCGACAGCGGCAGTGACGACAACTCAGCGCGCAATGCGTCATCCGGCGCGCCGCCTTCCAGGTGATAGCCGTCGAGCAACGCCTTTAAATAAAGCACCGTGCCGCCCGCCACGATCGGCAGACGGCCGCGCCGGGCAATCTCCGCCAAGGCGCCGCCAGCCAGCTCCAGGTAGCGGAACAGGTGGAAGTCCTCCTCCGGCGCCACGACATCCACCAGATGGCAAGGAACTTTGCCGCCGGCCCAGGAATACTCATCCAAATCCTTACCGGTGCCAATATCCATGCCCTGGTAGACCTGACGTGAATCGGCGCTGACGATTTCACCGTCCAGGCGCTGAGCCAAAGCCACGGCCAGCCGTGTCTTGCCGCAGGCTGTCGGCCCCGTTACGATTAAGGCTCGTGTCATCCTGCTCTATTCCTGTGGCGCAGCCGGCGCCGGACGGTCTTCAACTGGCTTCGCGGCGCCCTTTGCCGGAGCGGCTTCGTCACCCTGGTCCAGGCCCGGAACCAGCAAAGGCGCGGGCGCCGGGCGGGCCGCATCTTTCAGATTCACTTCCACTTCATTCGGATTCAAATCCTCCAGCGTCACGCCCAAGGGCAGGTCCATCACCAGTACCTTGGCCCGGAAAGGCCCGCTTTTCCCCGCGGCCGTGGCATCCGCCAAAACCCGCAGTTTTTCTTCATTGAGGTCATTGATGCTGCGATGCTGACCGGCGACCACCAGTTTCACCTGCCGTACCAGCGGCTCCGCCAGCAGCAGCGTGCCGCTGACCGGCAACAACACGCCGGACAATGGCCGCAAAATCGTCCGCGTCGTCATCCGCCGCATGTCCTCAATGCGGACCTCAACCCGGATTTTTTCCGGCATCACCTTGATGACTCCAGGACTCGGCGACAACACGCGCAGATTGGTGCTGAACGGCGCCAGGGCGTTGGACGACAATGGCTGCTCCTCGGTCACGACCTGGCTGATGCCCTGCATCAACAACGATGGACCGGTCAATTCAACCTCGGGAGGATCACAGGTGTAGGATTGCTCGTACCCTTCCGGCAAATGGCCGGTGATCTGGGGCTGCACCCTCACCTGCCGTTTCTTGATGACGTCAAAGGGAACGGTCAATGTCTGGGGCAGAACGGCCTTCACCCTGACGCCGGATGGCTTCCGGCTGACGAGGCCGCGCAAACGCTTCAGGTTGATGGTGTGCTGGCCGGGGTTCAAGTGGCTGTCCGGCAAATCGACTTCCAGCAGAAACTGCTCCGCCGACAATTGCGACAGCTTGGCGCTGCTCACCACCTCCAGGTCGACGTCAAATTCACTGCGGCGGAGGTGGAATTTGCTGCTGTCATAACGGACCTTCAGCTTCACCTGCTGCACCGGGCTGGTCACCTGCATCTGCATATTGACCAGTCCCCAGACAAACACGCCGAGCACCAGCGCCGCGACCTTGCGCCAGAAATCCGTGAAAAAGGTTCTTTGAGTCTTCTTTGCGGTGTTCATGGCGGGTCACACCTCGACATTCAGTTTGGCAGGGTCATCAGCGGCCTGCGCCTGGGCGGCGTCAGCGGTCGCGGCGTCCCTGGGCACCGCCGCTGGTACGGCCGCGGCGGCCGACTTCTCGCTCTTCCAGGACTGGCTCCAGTTCTGAATCCTGTTCCACCACCACCGGGATGAGTTCGCGGAGGACGTCACCAAGTACCGGTTCAGCTGCTGCCGAAATTGTTCAGGGCTGACCATTTTTTGCAGCTGGCCATTGACTACCAGGCTCACGCCGCCCGTTTCCTCGGACACGACGATGACGACGGCATCCGTATGCTCCGACAGCCCGATGGCGGCCTGATGGCGCATGCCATGCTTCCGGACGACTTCCTGATTCTTGCACAGCGGGAAGACGCACGCGGCGACTTCGACCACGCCGTCATTGATGATCACGCCGCCATCATGCAGCGGCGAACCGCTGTAGAAAATCGTATCCAACAGAAGATTGTCCTCCAACGGCGCGTTAATGGGACGGCCGACACCCTTGAACTCGGCCAGGGAAATTTTCCGTTCGACGGCGATCAGCGCTCCCGTCCGGCTGTCGGCCAGTCGCATGACGATGTCCGACAGGATGCGGGCCTGCCGGCTTTCCTTCTGCTGGGCGGTGGTGTGTTCCGAGCCCGCGGAATGGTCCTGGTCCAGCACCAGGGCGGCGACCACCCGGCGCATCTCGTCCTGAAAAGTCACCAGTACGAACAGCGGCAGGATGGAAATCATCCGTTCAAGCAGCCAGCGCAGCACGGCCAGGTCGAAAACCGAGGACAGCACCTGCATGATCGCCAGAAAGGCGAACACGGCGCCCAGCAGAGTCAGGCCGCGCGTGCGGCGAAGAGCCTTGAGGACCATATAGAACAGAAAGGCCAGGATGCCGATCTGAAGAATGGCCTTGATGATATGTTGGTAATCCTCTGTCATGGACTGCCCTTCCGGCCAATGCCGCTGGCCATGTTCCGCGAATGAGCCTTAACATGATGCCGTTGCCGCCCGGCCGGCGCCCCTGCAGCTTCCCTCACGGCGAATGCGCGATGGCCGTGGCCACGGCCAGCACCTCGCGCATGGCCGCGACGTCGTGCACCCGCACCAGGTCGGCGCCCAGCATGGCGCCGGCGGCCACGGCGCCAGCCGTACCCCAGTCACGCCGGGAGGGTTCTTCCACCCCCGTCACGTGGCCGATGAAGCGTTTGCGCGAGGGCGCCAGCAAAACGGCACAGCCCGTGCGGCGCAGATTCTCCAGATGCCGAATCAGAGCCAGGTTCTGCCGCCAGTCTTTGCCAAAGCCAATACCCGGGTCAACGGCGAAAAAAGCATGTCCCAGGCCGGTCAGAGCCGTCAGCCGCGCGACCCTCGCCGCCAGATATTCCTCGACCAGCCCGGCGGCGACGGCGCCCTCGGCCTGGCCGTTTCCCGGCAGTTCGTGGCTGTGCATGACCACGCACCCGGCCCTGGTCTTGCGCACGAGTTCCAGCATGGCGGACTCATCCCGTTCAAAGCCGGTCACATCGTTGATGATGACGGCGCCGGCGGCCAGGGCGGCGGCGGCCACCGTCGCCTTGCTGGTGTCAATGCTGATGGGAACAGTCGTCTGGCGGCTCAGCTCCGCGATGACCGGGACGACGCGCGACTCCTCAACCGCGGCGTCCACGACGACGTGCCCGGGGCGGGTCGATTCGCCGCCGATGTCAAGGACCGCGGCGCCGGCGGCGGCCAGCTCCAAACCACGCGCCACCGCCGCATCGACCGCGGCAAAGCGCCCGCCGTCCGAAAACGAATCCGGGGTGACATTGACAATGCCCATCAGGTGGACAGCGCCATCGCACACCAGGCTGTGTTCGCCAAACTGAAATGACCGTTTCGCGGCTGCCATCCGTAACTATTCTCCTCCAAGGGCATTGCTGTCAGCCAAAGATGTGCTATAATGGTCAGCGCACCGGAGCCGGCGGCGTTCCTGGCCGTCCGCCGCCAGGCCCGATGGCCGGCGGACCCGTTGGCAACGCATCTGTAACTGTAATATCTACGCTCGAAATAGAAAGCTCCCAACCCAAACTTTTTGCGTCCCCATGCCAGAAACCTACATTATAGACACGAATGTCTTCCTGTTTGACCCCCAGGCCCTGGAGCATTTTCCGGGCGCGAACATCCTGGTTCCGATGGAAGTCATCGAGGAATTGGACCGATTCAAGCACGACAGCAATGAGACCGGCCGCAATGCGCGCCAGGCCGCCCATGTCATTGACGGCCTGCGGGAACAGGGTCCGCTGCGCAACGGCGTCAACCTGGCCGGTGACGCCCGCTTCTGGATCGTGACCGACGACGCGGCCATCCGCCGCGCCTCACCCCGCCCCGCGGAACAAGCCATTCTGCAATGCGCCAATGCCTTCCGAACCAGGAATCCCGACTTGCCCGCTCCCGTGATCATCACCAAAAACGTCAATCTGCGCGTCAAGGCCGACGCTCTGGGCATCCCGGCCCGCGACTATGAACTGGGTCCAATCCGCGACACCGACACCCTGCGCGGCTGGCGCCAGCTGGAATTGCCCGCACCGCAGATCGCCATGCTGAGGCAGGGCCAGCCCCTTGAACTGCCGGAGCAGCGTTTCCACCCGCATGAATACATCTTCGCCACGGAACCGGGCAACCGCAAATCGGCATGCTGCGCCCGTTGCCTGGCTGACGGCAAGCTGTGGCCGCTTCTGGATACGACCAGAACCGTCTGCGGACTACGGGCGCTGAACCTGGAACAGACCTTCTCCCTGGATGCCCTGCTCGACCCGAACGTCCCCATGGTCACCCTGGCCGGACGCGCCGGCACCGGCAAGACCCTGCTGGCCATCGCTGCCGGACTCCACCAGATCTTCTCCGACAACCGCTACCAGAAACTGCTGGTGTTTCGGCCGACCATGCCGGTCAGCCGCGACATGGGCTTCCTGCCCGGCGACCTCAGTGAAAAAATGCGCCCCTGGATGCAGCCGGTCTTTGACGCCATTGACTTCATCCGCACCCAGGATCGGCGACTGCCGGTGCGGACCCTCCCCAACGACGTGATGTCCTGCCAGGAAATCAGCGTCGAGCCGCTCACCTACATTCGCGGCCGCAGCATCCCCGGTCAATTCATCATCATTGACGAAGCGCAGAACCTGACGCCGCTGGAGGTCAAGACCGCCATCACCCGCGTCGGCGCCGGCAGCAAAATCGTCCTCACCGGCGACCCGGCGCAGATTGACAACCCCTACGTCGACGCCAAGTCAAACGGCCTGACCCGCCTGGTGGACCGTTTTCTGCTCAGTCCGCTGGCCGCGCACATCACCCTGATCAAGGGCGAACGCAGCGAACTGGCCGAAACGGCCGCCGTCCTGCTGTGAGAACGCCCACACCGAAAAAACTGGCGTCCGCCCCCAAGCCTGACCTGATGGTCACATGGTTGGGCCAGTCACCCTTCACCCACGGTCGCCTGGCTGGGGCGCAGCCCCCAAAAACCAGGGGGTACGGGCCATCGGCCATGCCGCCCAGGGAAATGAGGGTCATTTCGAAAAGGCGGCGGCCGGGGCAACGCCCCGCCCAAGCGCCAGGCCGGCCCGCGCCGCCTTGGATGGGGTCAAGCAGTACCGCAACGGCTCACGGCTCTTCGAGCTCATCCAGGTCGTAGCTGATCTGGAACGTGCTGGTGATACGCTGGATTTCCTCAATGGATGTCGCCCCCAGACTCACCTTCTCCCATCCATCCTGGCGGAGCGACTTCATGCCCCGCTCCATGGCGGCCTTGCGCAACTCGCTCGTCCCGACGTGCGCCGACACCATGTCCTGCAGCTCTTCGTCAAGCAGGAAGAATTCATAGATGGCGACACGGCCGCGATAGCCGGTATGATTGCATTCCAGGCATCCGGCGCCCTTCCAGGCCTTGACATCCTCGGCCTGCATCCCCATGACATCCGCGATCTCGGCCCGGACACGACGCCCGATCGCCTCATCCTCCACCTTGCAGTGCTTACAGATGCGACGCACCAGGCGCTGAGCCAGGGCGGCGACGAGCGAGGCCGCCACCAGGTACGGCTCAATCCCCATGTTGACCAGGCGGTTGACCGCCCCGACCGAGTCATTGGTGTGCAGGGTCGACAGCACCAGATGTCCGGTCAGAGCCGACTGGATGGCGATGTCCGCCGTCTCATTGTCACGGATTTCGCCGACCAGAATGATGTCCGGGTCGTGTCGGAGGATCGACCGCAGGGCGCTGGCAAAGGTCAGGCCGATTTCGGCATGCATCTGAATCTGGGTGGTGCCCTGCAATTCATATTCGACCGGGTTTTCCACCGTGATGATCTTGCGCTCCGGGTTCTTGTCCCGCACGAAGGCCAAGGCCGCATACAGGGTCGTGGTCTTGCCGCTGCCGGTCGGGCCGGTCACCAGGACAATGCCATGCGGCAGCGAGACCAGCTTGCCCAGAATCGCCAGCTGGTACTTGTTGAGGCCAAGTTGACTCATCTCCAGAAAAATCGAACTGCTGGCCAGGACACGCAGGCAGATGGTCTCCCCGAAACGGGTCGGCATGATGGACACACGCAGGTCGGACGGCTCGCCGCCGAGAATCAGCCGGATGCGGCCGTCGTGGGTCAGGCGCTTCTCCGCGATGTTGAGGCGCGCCATGATCTTCAGGCGTGAGACGATGGCGTCATGCAAGGCCACCATGCCCGGCGGAGTCGGCGTCTCGCGCAGCATGCCGTCAATCCGGTAACGCAATTTGACCTTGTCTCGAAAAGGCTCGATGTGAATATCGGTCGCATGCTGACGAATGGCCTCGGTGATGATTTCATTCACCAGCTGGATGATGGAGGCGTCTTCAGTCTGACCGGCATCGAGGTTCTGCTCTTCACGGTCATCAAAAGTGCCTTCCACCACCTCGATCTTCTGGGCCTTGCGGTCCTGGGTGATCTGAATCACCTTGCCGGCGCCGAGGCCGTAGATTTTCTTCAGGGTGTTGTCGACCTCGTTGGGAGTGGCCAGGGATGGCTCCAGGCGCACCCCGAGCAGCAGCCGCAGGTTCTCCCGGTCACGGATCGAGGGGGGATTGGCAAAGGCCGCCCGCATGGTCCCGCGTTCGAGGCTGATCGGCACGAATTGGTAATGCAGGGCGACCTTGGGGGGGACCTTCTGGGTCGCCGTCTCATCAATGGTGGTTTCGCCGAGAATGACAAAGGGAATGCCGGTCACCTGGCTCAAAGCCCGGTACACGACTTCCTGGGTCGAGATGCCGAGGTCCAAAACCGCCTGCTGGGCCGGAATCTGCGCCCGGCGCATCCGCCGGCGAGCCTGGTCGAACTGCTCGTCATTCAAGACCCCCTGCGCCAAAAGCACATCCAGCAGATCACCGCCCGTGCCCGAGATGATGGTTCCCTGATTGTCTGTCATTCCAGTACGATTTCCTTCTTTTTGCCGATCTCGACGGTGACTTCGCGGTCATTGCCGCAGTCAAGCACCAAGGCGTCACGCCCAAAGCTCTTGACCGTAAGCGCGCCATGGACCCTGCCGCCCTCCCCCAGATAAAACGCGGCCGACTTCTTGGTTTTGCTGTCGTCCGCCGAAATAAAGGCCAGTTCACGTTCGGTCAGGCCTTTGTACATGCCGCGATACAGCACGGTGATCTTCCGCGGCGGCGGCTTGGGCGGCGGCGGCTTGCTGACCGTACCCGGCTTCGGCGGCGTGTCTCCCGGCGGCGTCACCACCGACGGGCCGCCACCCGGCTTGGGCGGCGCCGGCGGCTTGACGCCGCTGTCGCCCGGCTTGGGCGGCGACGGCGGCGTGACAAAGGCCTTGGGCAGCTTTTTCCGGAAGGCCATGGGATTGACGCCCTTACCCAGGTTGGCCGGCCGCATGAAGGCAAACGCCTTCGTGTCGATGAAATCCGGCACCGCCGGCAGGGCCTGGCTCTGACTGGTGGTGCCGCCCTCTTCTGACAGGAAACTGAAGCCCAGCACCGCCAAAGCGACCATCAGCAACAGGCCGATGCCGACCAGCAGGCTGCGTTCCCATTCCTGTCCTATTTTGGCTAGATATTTGTTCATCGGCCGATTGCGCCCTTTGCGAAGATTCGTTCCATAGTCAGCCACCCCTGCTTGCTGCCGTCAATGCGCCCGGCATCACGCCCCGCGCGGCAGCATCTCCCGTTTCCGCTGCACTTCCAGCTTGACAGCCTCGCCATGCGGCCGGAAGAAAGCCGAACACACAACCGTCACGACGACATTCTGCACGACCATCTCGTCATCCTGGTTGGCCCTGGGCGGCTGCCGAAGATTAGGCAGAACAGTACGCATTTCCATCTGTGACATCGGCAGAAAAACGCCCTCATCCTGCAGGGCGTCGACAAAGCTGGCGAAATTGGCCATGCTGCCCTGGACTTCCATGCGGACCGGGAATTCAAGCAGATAAGGCGCCTTGTCATTCTTGTCAATGACGTAGGCGCGCATGGGCAGCACCGTGATCATCGACGGGTTGTTGCGGTCCCGGCTGCCGGCGCCGGCTTCGCGGGTGAAGCGCAGGTTGTGCTTCAGGACCAGGTCGGTAAGGGCCTCGACCGTCCACAGCTTCAGACGCATCTGGTATTTGAACGGCTCCGCGGTCGATTCGTCCATGCCGAACACCGGCTGCTCCAGGCGGACGCCCTTGCCTTCCAGTTCAGTGTACAAGCGGTTGAACTGATCTTTGTATTCGATCTGAGAGGCCTTTTCCATGAAGTTGACGATGCCGGAGTCTTCGGCACTGACGCCATATTCCTTTTTGATCCGGCCGGCAAACATGGAGGTGGCCCTCAGCATCAGCTCGTCGACCTGTTTTTTCAGGCCCGGCTCATCCTTGCGGCCATTGAGCATGGTCTGGTAGGAATCAAGCAGCTTCCGCATGCGTTCCGAGTCCCGCGGCCATTGCGACTCTTCGAGCTTCCTCTCCACGCGGGCGTGATCGGAACGCGCCTCGTCATAGGCCATCCAGGATGGCCTCAGCCGGATCATGCCGAAAAGCACGCAGGCGATGGTCAGCAGAAAGACCACCCCGAGCAAGGTGCGGTGCTTTTCCGGCCATTGTTGCAGTCGATATGCCATAATTAATGTCGCTTCTATGCCTGAATGAGGTCAAAGTCTGGCGGGTAAAGACGAATGTAACATAAACGTTGCCATGATGGCAGATGGATGACGGCTATGGCGCCGAGCCGGCGGTCAACTCCGGCGGGCGGTTCTCCTGGAAGGCGGCGGCGGCGGCGGCGGACGCACATCGCGGGTGGCAAAGGGCAGCTGCAGGAGAAAAGGCGTGTACTCGCCGAGAACGTCACGGTTGTCCTTGTTTTTCAGGTAGGTCAGCCAGGGGCGGAACACCTGCTCCTCACGACCGCTGAGGTCCTTTTCCTCAAGCCAGGCCGGATTGCGGAAGTACGGCTGGCTCTCCCCGGAAAGCGCGACGGCCTTGAGCGCCGTCTCCATCTCCACGAGCGGCTTGTAGCGCTGGTCGGTGTAGGGGATGTATCCCAGTGCGACCATCTTGCTCAGCAACGGCATGCCCAACACGTCCAGCATCGGATTCTCCGGCTCGCTCGCCCGGGTCTCATATTCACTGGTGACGGCCCCGAACATGCCGGCCGGAGTGGCCGGCTTCGGCGGCGCCGCCGGCGCCTTTTCCTCTTTCTTGGGGCCATACTCCCGGTACGAGAACTCATCGGCGACATAGATGCACCAGGCGCCGGGCACCAGGGTTTCGCCGAGCTTCTCCAGGGTCCGCATATAGCGGCTGGCCCGGCTGCCATGTTCGACCAGCGGCACCAGGAGCTTCTGCTGGAAGGCAATCTGCTGCTGGGCTGTATCAAGCTCCGGAACCAGGTTCTGGCACTTGTTGAGTTCCCCCATCAGGCCGGCAATGCGTTCGCTGTCCCGGCGCAGCCACCAGTCGAAAACCACCATGCCGGCAATCAGGGCGCCGAAAAGCAACGCGGTCGCCCCGACCAGATACGGAAAACGCGCTTCCTTCCGGCGCTGCCAGCGCAGCAGGGTGGGCGCCAGCGAGATGCAGTAGGCGCCATCGCCCAGCCCCTGCAGGGCCAGGCCGTAGGCGACCGCCAAGGTCGGATCGACGCCGTCGCCCGAGGCCGCGGCCGGCCCGAACAGCTCAACCGGGCAGCCGTAGGTGCGGGTCAGGTGGTCGGTCAGACCCGGCAACAGCGAACCGCCGCCGCAAAGCCAGATTTTATGAATCAATTCGCCGGCCAAAGCCTCCTGTTCGCCGGCGCGCCAGTGGTCGATGGCCGTGCGCAATTCCGTTTCCAGCTGCCGCGTGGCCAACAGCAACGGGCAATTCGGGTCCGTCCAGTCCTGCTGTAAGGTGCGTTTCAGCTTGTCCGCCTCCTGCTCGCTGCACCCCAGCGTATGGGCCATCACCTGGCTGAAGCGCTGAGCGCCGAACATCAGGCTGCCGACATACAGGACCTGGCCTGAGGCCACCACCAGGATGGAGGCGTTTTCATTGCCGATGTCGACCAGCAGCTGCGGCTCCTGGACGCCGCGTTCCTCCGGATGCAGGTGGAAGAAGGTGTTGGCGACGGCCAGCCCGCTCATGGCCACGTCGGACAGGCGGATGCCCTCCTCGGTGGCCCGGTCGGCGTATTCCTCCACCGTCGATTCGCGGCAGACGCCGATGAGGACGGGGTTTTGCCGGCCATAGGCCGGCGGCATGACCTGATAGTCGGAGAGGAAGGTCTCCTCCGACAGGCCGGCCAGCTGGGTCGTCTCATAGCCGACCATCTTCTCAAGTTCGTCAGGCTTGATGCCGGCGGCGAAGTCGCTCACCTGCGTCGTGGCCAGGTATTGCGGCATGCCCAGGCACATGCGCCGTTCATGCAGCTTCAAGTCCTTCAGCCACCGGCCGACGCTGTGGTAAAGCTCCTCGACGTCAAGGATGCCTTCTTCCCGGGCGTTGAACACCTCGCGACGCGTCATGACGACGCGCCGTCCACGGCGTTCCAGGCAAACCAGCTTCACCCCGGTCTGCCCGATGTCCAACCCCAGCGCTTGTCTCTGTAACTTCTGTTGCATGAATCACGCACGATATTCGGTTCTGGTCAGGTCACGGCAGGATGCTTGAGAGGCCAGGGCGCTTCACGGCGTCTCCGGCTGCACATCGACATATTCCCCGCGGCTGTTGACGACATGCGCGGTCACGAAAATCAGCAGATTGGTCGGAATGCTGATCTCCTCGGTCCGCCGGAAAAAGAAGCCGATCAGCGGCAGGTCGCCCAGCAGGGGGACTTGCTTGACCTGCTTGCTCCTGGTGTTCTCCAGCATGCCGCCCAGCACGACGGTCTGGCCGCTGGACACGCCGACGGTGGTGGCTATCTTCTGGTCGTAGGTATAGGGCAGCTTGACATTGGTTGTCCCGCCAGAAGCATATTGCTCCCATTGCAGGAACTCAACGATTTCCGGCTTCAGGCCCAGCAGGACGGTCCGGCCGTCGTTGCCGATGTTGACCCGCACATCAAACGTGATGCCAAGAAGCAAATCCGTGGGCGAACCAGTCGGCACCAGCACCATCTCCCGACCGCTGTCACCGGCGTCAATGGTCTCAATGTCAAATTCTTCGAAGTACTTGAGCGTATCCCCCTTGCGAATGCGGGCCGAGCGGTTGTTCATGACCGTGACCTTTGGGGCGCTGAGCACGGCCGAGGACTTCTTGCTTTCCAGGGCGCTGATGGCGATGTCAAAAGCCCGCCTGCCCAGCACGCCGTTGAGCTGAAGAAACCCGACGCCGCTTTCCGCATCGGCGGCCAGGGCGCCAAGTGACGTGAGGAGATTCGTCGCCTTGATCGCTTCTGGTCCGTCGACATTATGATCGTCCACCAGGTTCTGGCCATCCTCCTGAAGCCTTTGCGTGATTTCCACGCCGACGTCCTTCAGGTCGTTCTGGCTGATGGTCATGAAGCGCGCCTCGATCACCACCTGGTAGGGTGGCTTGTCAAATTCGCGAATCAGGTCCTCGATGAGGCGCAGGTTTTCGCGGGAGTCGCGGACGACGAGGATGTTGCGGTTGCGGAAGATGCGGAAGGTCGCCCCTTCGGGGCTGTCGGCCATCAGGGCGGTCAGCACGTCATCCAAGTCGTTGTCCTCTTCGGCGGCAATGGCGACCGAGCCGCTGTCGGTGGACCCCTGGGCGGAAGCGCCCTGCGGCACTTCCGGGATAAAGCCCTGGCGCAGGCGGAGGATGCGCGTCTCCAGCTTGGGCCCGCCTGGCCCCTGGTCGCCTTCGGTAATCCAGACCAGGTTCTCGCCCAGGTGGAATTCCACGCCCATATTGCGGGCGATATAGGAGAAAAGCTCCTTCAGCGGGACATTCTGCACGCGGATTGTCAGCGTCTTGGCCGCCTCGAGGGCGTCATCGGCCACGACATTGAGGCCGTCCTGGTTGAGCACGGCGACCAGTTCGGCGATGCCGGCGTTGTCCAAGTTGATGGTCACCTTGCGGTTGACCAGCTCCTCCATCGGCCCGGGCGGCAGCTCAATGGGTTCAAGATTGGCGCCGATGACAATGGTCTTGCCATATGTCTCCGGGAGAACCAGGCCCTTGTCCGCGTCATGCAGCAGGCGCTGGGCACTCGCGTCGCCCAGCGCCTCCTGCGGCGTCAGTTCCCGGGCGGCCACAATGGCCTCTTGCAGCAACCTGATTTCCTCCGCGAAGAATTCCTGCCGGAGAAGCGGGCGAAGATTGACTTCGGCCTCATCCAGCTGTTTTCTGGCCAGGCTGTCATGGACCTGGTCCAAGCGTTTGCGCACGGCGGCGCGCAATTCACGCTTCTCCATTTCCTTGACTTCTTCGGCATACCCCTCGGAAGCCGGGTCGAGGTCGACGGCCTTGTCGGTCGACATGTGTCCGCAGCTGGAAAGCAGGCACACCAAACCCAGACCAGCCAGCTTATGCCATCTTAACATACCTGTCACCATCATGAATTGTGCAATCACTTGTTGAAAGTTTTCTATTTGAAAATAAGACCTAGCCAAGTCACTCATCAAACGATTCGCCAATAAAAAATATTTGCCCGGCCAGGAAAAACCATGCCCCGGAATTTCACTGTCGACCGCCATAATCTGGGGCCGTCCGCCCGTGTCCCCCCGTCCGGACCCGGCGACCCGGTCACGGCGAGGCGGCCGCCCCCCCCCGGATGGGTCGACATCATGGCCTGGCAGCGGCCCAGTCCTCTATTCGTAAAAGGTAACCATCTCAAACACTTCCACTTTGGTGTCCGGCCGCGAAAGCACTTCCGGAGACTGGCCGACGCGACGGCAGAGGGCCGCCATGAAATTTTCCGCCTCAGGCACCTGCTTCCAGACCACCGGCAGGAACCCGGCCTGCTTGCCGCCGGCGGCGAGCAGCACGCCGTGGCGGCCGGGCCGCAGACGGCCGTACAGCTCCTCCGGCGAGGCAAAAAACACGGCTTCCGGCTGGCTCAGAACGCTGATTTCCACCCTGGCTTCGGCCATGGCCTGGCTGGTCACCGCCGACCGCTCGCCGTCAGCCTTGAGAAAACGGGCGGCATTCATCACCACGGCCTTGGCCAGCGGCTCCTGCCCAGGCATGATCAGGTACTGCCCAAGCAGATCGTCCCCCTGCCGCAAAGCCACCTGGCAGCCATATTTCTGCATCAGGTTGCTCGAATACACAGGCAGCGGCGGCGGCTCCTGTCCGTCAAGCTGGCTGATGATGACCCGCCGCGCCAAATCCAGCAGCAGCAGCTTCTCCGCCGGATTGACGACTTCGCCGCGGTAATTCTCGCGGGTGACAGCCTGTTTCGCATCCAGGAACGCGTTTCTGGTTGCCTGGTCGTCCCATTCGAGACGGGCGGCCCGCGCCATCAGCTCCAGATTGACCGCCGGCTCAAGGTGGAGGAGCGCGGCGCCAGACAGCGCCGTCCGGTCCGCCACGCGGACCGCAAGGGTTCCCCAGTCCAGGACACCGGCCAGGCCCACGGCCACTTGCGTTGACAACGGCAGGCCGGCCAGGTCGCCTGGGCCGGCCGCTTCATCCGTCATTCTGGCCAGGGCGTCTTGCCAGTCAGAGTCGTCCTCCCGGTCGGCTGCGTCCGGCCAGAAGGCAATCAAAATGGCCTGCGGATCGGCGAGAAAAGGCTGCAGCGCCGTAACGGTTTCCGCGACCGGCGTGCCGGCATTGAGGAACAGCGGCACCAGCTCGACGGTATGCAGCTTGAGCAGCAGCAGCGCCGCCACCTCGGCAAGGCGCTGCTCGGCGGCGTGATTGAGGCGGCCCTTCACAAACAGGCCGCCATCAGACTGCAGCAGGGCCTCACACACCTCCGGCGACGCTCCGGCCTCGCCCACGACCGTGGGATACTTCTCGGCCGAAGCCACGACAATGCGCCGTTCGGCCGGATTCCCGCCGGGCGCCGGGGCGAACATCAGGAAGGCCGTGCGCACGTCATTAGCCAGTCGCCCGAAGCCGACTCCCCAGGACGGCCCGGAGTCGGACAGCCTTCCGCCGGGGACGTGCACGGCCCGCACCCGCCGAGCCGGATTTTCCGTCGCCATCGCCCCGAGCCAGCCCGCGGCCTCCCGACGCAGCTCCTCTCCAGGCGACATGACCGACGCCGGCGACGCGGCCTCCGCCCCCTGTTCGGCAACCGGCTGCGAACGCCGCCACCACCAGGCGGAGACTTCCAGGCCACCTGTCCATAACGACAGAATCAAAATCACGCGACAGAATTTCATAAGCAACGGCACTCCAGAAAATCGGTGAACGGCAGCAGCCCAAGCTTTCCGCCGTGACGCCATGTTTCAGTAATATACCACACGGTCCTGAAATCACCGACGCAGCCGCATCAATTGCCAACTCCTGCCCCATAAAGACCTGCTGCCCCAAGCAGACTGGCCGCCGGCCCCGGCATAGTCAGACACGACGGGGCCGGCGTCATCACCACCCGGGCCGGGCCGCCTCAGAGCAGCGGCTTCAGAAACGCCGCCGCTTCGCGCACGACGTTTTCCAACTCGCCTTCGGCCGGCATGGGTTCAAGCTCATTCACATAGCCGTCAAAACCGACCTGCCGCAGGGCGTCAAAAAACACGGCGAACGGTGTATGGCGATTGTCCGCATAGGGAACGCGAGTATACCGGACTTCACGTCCATCACAGAGCTTCAGCGCATTGGCGCCGTCAGAGCACACAACCAGCGTCTGCACATGCACGCCGACGATGCCGCCCCGCAACGGCGCAAACATGTCCCGGTTGAACGGCAGCCCGGCCAGCGACAGGTTCGCCGGCTCCGGCACCAGGCCGAAATTCGGCTCGTTGATTTCGGCCAGAACCGCGGCGGCCCCGGCGATCGTCTCGAACGGGCTGTTGGTATGCATCTGATAATGAACCCGCAACCCCAGCGGCGCCACCAGCTGGGCGGCACGCTTCAGGACCGGCGGCGGCGCCCCCATCCGCAGGCTGTACGCGCCCAATTCGGCCAGCCTGGCGGCAAAAGCGACCAGGCGGCCCTCCTCGGCGGCGTCCGCCAGCTTGCCCTGATACTGCCCGGCAAACACGGACAGGCCGGTCGAACGCAACGCCGACTTCACCTCGGCCAGGACTGCCGACGGCGTGTCGGGATTGACCTGCGAGGCACGAAGGTCAACCGCATCGTAGCCAAAACGAGCAGCCAGACGGATGAACTCCGGCACCGGCATCGCCGTCTGCGACCCGCTCTTCTCCACCAGTCGACCGGACAATGACAACTTCATAACTGTTCTCCTCATGCCAGGGCTTGTCAACGCGCCTGCCGGCGCCGTCTATGACTTCCGGGACGAACCCGCGCCGCGGTCGTCAGTGATCTCCAGGAGCGCTTCCCGGATGGCGGTCACGCCAGCTTCACGGTCAACCCCTTCCGGCAAGTGAAAGGGGCGTCCCAGACGGACCAGGACCCGGGAAAAAGGCTTCGGTATCTGTGTGCCGTCCCAGCTGTTCAGCTGCCAGAACTTCTCGGCATTGACGGCCACCGGCAGGACCGGAACCCGGCCCAGCGTCGCCAAGGCGACAATTCCCGGATGCACGGTGTAGCGCGGCCCCCGCGGACCATCCACGGTCACCACCATCGTCTGGCCGTGCTTCAGCTTCTGCAGCATCGCCCGCAACGCCTGCATGCCGCCTCGGCTCGATGAGCCGCGCACGACATCAAGCCGGAAAAATCTGATCAAGGTCGAAATATACTCGCCGTCGCGGGAGGCGCTGATCAGCACCGCCGCCCGTTCGAGCAGCGCCTGCGGAAACACGGTCGCCAAAAAGCAGATACGGTTATGCCAGACCGGCACCACGACCGGCCAGGGCACCCGCCGCTGCAGCCAGCCGTCAGGATCATCATACCGCACCCGGAAGGTCCAGGCATAAAGACCGACCAAACGCGCCAGCAGCCACGCCAGCCACACCGGCATATGCCGCTTGTTCTTCAGAGTGAACACGCGACGACGTCTGCTTGCTGCCTGGGCTGACGGTTCTTGCCGCACCTGATCCGTTCCTGCGCCGGTTCCGGCGCCTGTGATAACAATGACGTGCCGCCTGAGTTGCACAGACGGGCTTGAAGTGATAAAATATCACCGCAAACCTGATTACTCAAACATGGCGACCTGATTTTCCTGGCCTTGTCCTTCCCAGCCTTTCCCGGTGCCACGTTTGCCACGTTTGCCACGTTAAGCCCCGTTTATCCCGTTCACCCCACTCCACTCCAGGCCAACCACACCATGTCCACCACCCCCACCAAAGTCCGCAAAGCGGTCATCCCGGCCGCGGGACTCGGAACCCGGATGTTCCCGGCAACCAAGGCCATCAAAAAGGAAATGTTCCCCGTCGTCACCCCGGACGGAGTGTGCAAACCCTTAATCCACAATATACTAGAAGAAGCCGCCGCGGCCGGCGCCGAAGATTTCGCCATCATTGTCCGACCCGGCGACGAAAAAATCTTCTCCGACTACTTTTCCACCACGATGCCCGACTACTTTGACCGTCTGCCGGCGCCGGCCCGGGAGCAGGCGGAGCGCATTGCCCACCTGGCGCGGCAGGTGACCTACATCACCCAGAACCAGCAGCTTGGCTTTGGACACGCCATCCATTGCACCAGCGACTGGGTCGGCAACGACCCGTTCCTGCTCCTGGTCGGCGACCACATCTACTTCTCCTTCGCCCCCATGCCCTGCGCCGCCCAGCTGACCGAATGCTTCCAACACCACGACGGCAGCAGCGTCATCAGCCTCTACCAGGCTCCGGGCCAAGACGTGCACCACTATGGCACGGTCTGCGGAACCTGGCTCAATGACGACCGCAAAACCCTGCGCCTGAGCCGCTTTGTCGAAAAACCCAGCCTCGAATTCGCCCGCCGGAATCTGGCCATGCCCGGACTGCCGGACGACACGTTCCTCTGCGTCTACGGACAATATGTGCTCACCGCCGACATCTTCCCCATCCTGGCCGAGCACATCGCCAAAGCCCATCGCCAGAAAGGCGAAATCCAGCTGACCCCGGCCCTGGATGAATTGCGCCAAAGCCAGGGCATGCTCGGCCATCTGGTCGACGGCGAACATTACGACACCGGCCAGCCGTTCGCCTACGTCGAAAGCCTGGCCGCCTATGCCGCCAGCACCCGCAAAGAGGCCTTGACATGACTTCCTGTGAATCTGCATGTTTCTTTCCATCAGCAGGTTGCATGAAATGAACCAGCGGCTAACTTAAGACAAAGGGAACCGACCCGCGCCCATCTACCGCCATGATTTCCCCGGAAACCGCCGCTTCACCATGGATCACCGCACGGCCCTGCTCATCCTGAACATGCTTCCAGGCATCGGCCCGGGCCGCAAACGCCAGCTGGTCGAATGCTTCGGCTCCGCGGAAAACGCCCTGGCCGCCGCCGAACACGAATTGCGCCTGGCGCCCGGCATCGGCCCACGCCTGGCGCCCATCCTGCGCGAATGGGAAAAACACTGCGACCCCGAAGCCGAAAGAAAACTCGCCCACCAAGCCGGCGTCGTCATCGTCACCGATGAGGACGACACCTATCCCCCACTGCTGAAGGAAATCCACGACCCGCCCATCTGCCTGTATGTCACCGGCGACCCGCAGGCGCTGAAAGACTCGGCCGGCGCCATTGCCATCGTCGGCACCCGGCAC
>CAYOUR010000004.1:28090-50074 GCA_964407145.1 uncultured Lentisphaeraceae bacterium
GGGCTGCGCATGGCCGATGCCCTGGCCACGGGCGCCGCCCAGGCCGGCTGGCCCGTGGTGTCCGGCCTGGCCCGGGGCATTGACACCGCCGCCCACGAAGCGTCCCTCCGCGCCGGCGGCCAGACCATCGCCGTCATCGGCAGCGGCCTGGCCTGCCTCTATCCCCGCGAAAACACCGGCCTCGCCCTCCGCATCGCCCAGCAGCGGGGCGCCGTCATCTCCGAATTCCCCATGCTCTTCCGACCGGACCGCCGCAGCTTCCCCATGCGCAACCGCATCATCTCCGGCATCACCCGCGGCACCATCGTCGTCGAAGCCGGAACACAGTCCGGAAGCCTGATCACCGCCGCCCAGGCCCTGGAACAGAACCGCAATGTCTTTGCCGTGCCCGGACAGGCCGACACCCCGCACGCGCGCGGCTGCCACGCACTCATCAAGGACGGCGCCAAGCTGATCGAAAATTTCCAGGATGTGATTGACGACTTCACGCTCCTGCCTCTCGACCGCGCCGGCGCCAACGCCGGCGACAGCGGCAACAGTCCCGCCAACACGGCCCGGGACGACGCCCTGGCCCACCTGCAGGGCCTGGAACTCAAGCTCTGGCAACTGGTCAAGAACGGCGAAGTCTATGTCGACGATCTGATTGCCGCGGCTGACGAGGAGACCTCCAGCGTCCTGGCCGCACTCCTGACCCTCGAACTGAAACGACTTGTCAAACAACTTCCGGGCAAAAGAATAGTCCCGCTCTGATTCAGAGTGTATATTACCCTTTTCCATACTACACCTCTTCGACGGACCGGACGACTTTTTCCGCCGTCCCCCCCGGGCTGTCCCCGGACCGTTCTTCAGCAAAAGGTTATCACGCATCATGGGCAAAAAACTCGTCGTGGTGGAGTCCCCCACCAAAGCCAGAACCATCGGCCGTTTCCTGGGGCCGGGCGTCCAAGTCCAGGCCTCCATGGGACATGTGCGCGACCTGCCGCAGAAAATCCTCGGCGTCGACGTCAACAACAATTTCACGCCGAATTACGAGCTGACCCCCAGCGGCCGCAAGATTGTACGCTCACTGCGCCAGGCCGCCGCCAGCGCCGAAGACATCTACCTGGCCACAGACCATGACCGCGAAGGGGAAGCCATCGCCTGGCACCTGCAGGAAATCCTCCAGGACGCCGGTCAGGCCAGATTCCATCGCATCACCTTCCACGAAATCACCCAGAGCGCCATCCAGAAGTCCTTTGCCAATCCCGGCGTCATCGCCGAAGACCTGGTCGCGGCCCAGCAGGCCAGGCGCGTCCTGGACCGCCTGGTCGGATACCAGGTCAGCCCCCTGCTCTGGCGCCATGTCAAAAAAGGCACCAGCGCCGGCCGCGTCCAGTCTGTCGCCCTCCGGCTGGTGGTCGAACGCGAACGCGAAATCCAGGCCTTCACCCCGCAGGAGTACTGGAACCTTGACGCCTGGTTCGAAAGCCGCGACCCGAAGGCCAAGGTGAAGACACGCCTGACCAGGATCAACGACAGCAAGGTCCTGGTCAGCAATGCCGACGACGCCACCCGGCTGGCCGACGCCCTGCAGTCCCCCGGCGTGGCACACCAGGTCGTGAAGGTGCAAAGCACGCCGCGGCGCAAGACGCCGCCGCCGCCATTCATCACCAGCACCCTGCAGCAGGCGGCCGGCAGCGCCCTCAAAATCAGCGCCACCCAGACCATGCGCATCGCCCAGGAATTGTACGAGGGCATTGAACTGGGCAGCGGCGGACCGGTCGGTCTCATCACCTACATGCGTACCGACTCGGTCAACATCGCCCGGGAAGCCCAGACCCAGGCCCTTGACTTCATCGCCAAGAACTACGGCAGGGAATATGCGCCAGCCCGCCCCAATGCCTACCGCTCACGCAAATCGGCGCAGGAGGCCCATGAGGCCATCCGGCCGACCGATGTCACCCACACCCCGGACCGCGTGGCGCCGTATCTCACCCCCCAGCAGGCCAAAATCTACCGCCTCATCTGGAACCGCTTTGTCGCCAGCCAGATGGTGCCGGCCCAGCAGGTCGATCACGTCATCGAAATCGAAAGCACGGGCGGCGCTTTGGACGGCATGTCGGCCACAAGCCTGATCCAAACCGACAACGCGGCCCCCGCCCGCAAATCCGCCATCGCCGCCCCCGGCGTCGCCTGCCTGTTCCACGCCGCCGCCCGCGAAACCGTCTTTCCGGGTTACCTGGTCGTCTACAACATCAAGGAAGTCGGTGAAGAGGACGACCCGGCCGACACCGCCAAGGCGCTGCCGGACCTCCAGGTCGGCGCCGTCTGCGACCTGCTCGAACTGACCCGTGAACAATGCTTCACCAATCCCCCCAACCGCTATTCCGAAGCCTCGCTGGTCAAGGCCCTGGAACAAAATGGCGTGGGACGGCCATCGACCTATGCCTCGACGGTCAACACCATCCAGGAACGCGACTACGTCAACCGCGACAAGGGCAGCCTCATCCCCACCGAACTCGGCTTCGCCACCAATGACTTCCTGGTCCAGCAAATGCCGCACCTGTTCGACATCGGTTTCACCGCGGAAATGGAAAGCGAATTGGACCAGGTCGAAGAGGGCAAGCTCAACTGGACCAGCATGCTCGCGGACTTCTACCAGAAACTCCAGCAGGCCATCGGCGCCAAACCCGGCGTCAGCCAGGCCTGCACCAAAGAAAACCTGCAGGCAATCCTGGCGCTCTTCCCCGACGGATTCACCTTTGACCCACCGGTCGTCCGCGGTCGACGCACCTATGACGACGCCAAGTTCATGGCCAGCATCGCCGACCAGACCAGGGCCGAAAAAACCCTCACCGACCGGCAGTGGACCGCCCTGCTCAACCTCGTCGCCAAATATGGCGCCAAGTCGCCTGAACTCGTGGCGGCCATGGACGGGGCCGGACTGGGTGAAGTCATCCGCCAATACATGGCCGACCAGGAAAAAGCCAACCGCGAAGCGGCCGAGGCGCCCAAGCCTCCGCCGGCACAGCTGGAACTGCTTGAGGCCATGAGCACAATGACCTGGAACGAGCCGGTCAAACGCGGCAAACGCGTCTACGACGACGGCAAATTCTTCCGCTCCCTGTACGAACGCGTCCAGAACGGCGGCGCGTTGAGCCCGGCACAGTCCTCGGCCCTGCTCAAACTGGCGGCCAACTACGCCGCCATCATCCCCAATTACCAGGCGCTGGCCCAGGCCCTGGGAGCGGCCGAACCGGCCGAGGCCACCGACGACAAGCCCCCCGTCGCCCCCGCCCTCTCCGAGGCCGACCGCCAGAAAATCGACGCCCTGGTCGCCATGAGCGCGGAAATCAAGACCTGGAAAACACCCAAGCCCGGCGGCCGACGCACGTTTGACGACCAGGATTTCGTCCAATCCGTGGTCACGCAGTACCGGCAGAAAGGCAGCCTCAGCGAACGGCAGGTCGCCGCTCTGGGCAAAGTCGTCAGCAAGTATCCGGAACAAATCAAGGACTATGCCCAGCGCGCCAAGGCCGCCGGCATCGGCGAGCCCCCGCCCCCCCCAAAGCTCCTGAAGGAAACCTGCCCGCAATGCGGGGCGCCGCTCATTACCCGGTCCTCCCGCGGAAGGACCTTCACCGGATGCTCCGCCTTCCCGAAATGCCGTTATATTGCCAAATAGACCCGAAGAGCGCGGCGCCGGCCCGGGTCAGCCAGCGCCGCGCTCCCTGCCCCCACACACACCCATCACCCCCAACCAAGTCAGGCCAACTGTCACTCCAGGTAAAACCGACTGCCGCCCGGGCTGACGACACCGGCCCGGTCGTCCAGACCGGCTTTTGCGCCGTCCAGGCCTGCCCATTATCATCATGAGCTTCTGCGACGTATCCGTGGTCATGCTGGCCCACAATGGCGGCCATTTCACCCGTCATGCCCTCGAAAGCATCCTCGCCGCCAAAACCCTGCCCTGGGAAATCTTCCTGGTCGACAATGCCTCCGAAGACGGAACGCCGGAACTGATCCGCGACTTCGCGCCACGCCTGGAAGGCGCCGGCATCCGCTTCCAAACCTGGCGCAACGCCGAAAATCTGGGTTGTTCGCTGGCCCGAAACCAGGCCTGGGAAAAGGCAACGGCGAAATACACCGTGCTCATGGACAATGACGCCGCCGTCTGCACCAGCGACTGGCTGGCCCGCCTGATCGCGCGCTTTGAGCAAAACCAGCGCCTGGGCATCCTCGGCCCCAAAATGATCTACCCCTACCGCCCGCATCCGGTCCAATGCGCGGGCGTCAGCATCAATCGCCTGGGCCGCATCGCCTTCCGCGGCCGCGGCGCCGATCGCCTGGACCCGCGCTATCAGCAGTACTGGCCGACTTGGGCGCTGATCAGCGCGACCTGGATGATGAAAACCGACCTGCGGGACTCGGTCGGCTATCTGGACGAACTCTTCCACCCGGTCCAATATGAGGACCTTGACCTCTGCGTCCGCGCACGACTGGCCGGCTTCGAGGTGGCCTATGCCCCGGAAGTCGAAATGTACCACTTCGAAGGCATTACCACCGCTTCCTTCGGACAGGAGGAATACAAGGTCAACATCGCCAGAAATTCCCTCAAATTCCGCGAACGGTACCACCAGCTGTTCAAAACCTTCACCGAAGAACTCCCCCCCGGGGAATACCGCTGGCTGCCCCGAACCGAACTGGGACTCCGGCCAGAACTGGATTTGACGCAGACTGACTGACCGAACCAGATGAGTCATGAGTCCTCGCCCCAGCGCCGCGCCAACCGGTCCAAGCAGCCAATCCGTCCCCAGAAGTCCTTCCGGTCCAATCAGTCCCAGGAGTCCCTCCAGTCCAATCCGTCCCCAGGAGTCCAAAGCGTCAAGGGTCATTCCCTGGCGTCCCTGGAGTCCCTATGGTCCAATCCATGGGATCATGCCTCATGAGTCGTGAGTCCTCGCCCCAGCGCCGCGCCAACCGGTCCAAGCAGTCCAATCCGTCCCCAAGAGTCCCTCCGGGTCCAATTCGTCCCCAGGACTCCCGGCTATGCTTTTCCGACTTTTTTTCTGTGGCCATCTCTGTCCATTACCGCTTGCGGCTGCTTCCAAGTCTCCACACCACCATCCAAAAAAAATCACCATGCGCCTGGAATTCCATGCTCTTCTGGTCCTTCTTGCCGTCATCGCCGCCATTCTGGCGCCGGAAGCCGCTGCCGACGACGCCCTGGTGAAGCCGAGCTCGTACTACTTCGCCATGCGTACGCTGCTGGGTGATGACAGCGCCACGGACGGCGATTTCACCAAGCTGACCAATGGCCAAAAGGGCGGCCCGGAACGCGTCATCTGGCGGAAAACTGAAAACCACGGCGTGCCCTTGACGATAGCCTTCGAGTTTCCGGGCGACACCGTCCTGAACGCCATCACGGTCCATTATTTCCGGTGGAAGCGCAGCTACGGCCTGAAGGACATCAAAGCCGTCGGCATCAATGCCGCCGGGGAACGCTTTCCGCTCGGCGCCGTCACCCTCAACCAGCCGTACCATCTGCCCGAGGGCGAGCCGCACGACATGGCCGCCGTCATCCCGGCCGAAGACCCGCGGCCAGTCCGCCAAGTCGAAGTGACCATCACCGGCACCGGCGGCTACGTCGGCGTCACGGAAATCGAATTCGCCGGCAACAGCGGCGCGGCCGCTCAACCCGAGGCCCAGGCCGAGCCCGCCGCACTGGAGCGCCGCTACGACTTCCTCGCGGCCGCGGCAACGCCGGGACTGCGGCTGCGGCTGACCGACGACTACGCCGTGCTCGAAAACGACCATGCCATCTATGTGATCGACGCCGCCTGCGGCGGCACGGTCAACTACGCCTATGACAAGCACGCACAGGTCAACCTGGTCAAAACCACCGCACCCGGACAAGGCTACGGCGCCCTGTTCACCGACCGCTTCTGGCCCGGCAACTACGCCATCCGCGACATGTACCGCGACCTGCCGTATGCCATGTCCGTGCTGCATGACGAAGCCGGCCATAAGGCCGTGCGCGTCGCCGGCACCGGCAAGAGCGGCCTCTTCCTGAATGTCACCATCGAAAAGACCTACACCCTGGCGGCCGGCTCCGCCGTCCTCAAGGTCGACTATAAGGTCAGCAACGCCCAGGCCAACGTCGTGCCCGTCAACCACGGCCTGTGGCTCTTTTCCGCCGTCCAGACCGCGGAGCCTTACCAGCGCATTTTCCCGGGACGCTCTGCCGTGGAAAGCCACCCCGGCACCGGCCAGTTCACCAGCCGCGCCCTGACCAGCGGCTGGTTTGGCGTCCTCTGCGGCGACCGCGGCCTGGCCCTGACCATCCCCTATGACCTGTTCAAGGAATTCTACTGCTGGGCGTCCTCGGACACGGCCGGCAGCATCGAATGCAAGCTCGGCGTCTATCCGATTCCCGCCGGCGACGACTTGCGCTGCGCCTTCGCCGTCTGCCCCTTTTCCGGCGTCGGCAAGCCCGACCATCTCAACCGGTTCATGGCCGGAAGCCTGGGGCTGGCGCCTGAATACCCGAGCCAGCCGGAGCACAACACCCTGCGCCTCCGACTGCTGCAACCCGGGGACTACACCCTGGCCATCAAGGCCTCCCGACTCAATGCCGAAGCCCAACCGGAGCGATGGCACGAACTGGCCACGGCCACCATCAGCCGCGGCGACCTCTCCGCGGCCATCGACTACCGCCTGCCGGCCATGACGCCAGGAACCTGGCTGGTGACCGCCGACGTCAAGCATTTCGACGAAACCGTCTTCGCCATGCAGGCCGCCACCATCTTCCAGCAAGCCTCGGCTATCTTCGAACTGCCCCCCGAAGGCGACATCCGGCCGGACCAGGCCGAACAGGGCCATAAGCTCGACCTGAACTTCAACTCCATGGCCTGTGAAACCCCGCATGTCACCTGGGCCAGGCCGTACGCCCCGGGAAAACCGGCCGTGCTCGCCATCGGCTACGACAAGAACATCTGCCGCGAAATGGTCGAACTGGCGCAGCGCTTCGACCTCGACATCACGACCAACTTCATCGGCGGTCTCTGGCGCATCAGCGGCCAGGTGACCACCCTCAGCAACAGCTCCTGCCTCGCCGAACTGCAGAAACAGCTGAAAAAACGCCATGACGTGATCATCGTCTCCGGCGATGCCTGGAACCTGCTCTCCAAAAACCTCCAGGACGCCATCCTGGCACACGTCGAGGCCGGCGGCGGCCTGGTCATGTGCGCGCCGGAAGGACACCCGAAGCCCCTGGCCGACCAGTTCAGCCTGGCCGAACCCTCGCCCCATATCCTGGCCGAATGGCAGCCGCAAGGCGAGAACGATGTCGTCGCCGGCATCCCCTTTGCCGCCCTGCCCCCGACCCGCATCCTCAAATACACCACCACCGGCGCGGTCCTGGCCACCGCCAACGGCCATCCCCTGGTCGCGCAATTCACCCTCGGCCAGGGCGCCGTCCTGGCCGCGGCCTGGGCGGTCGACGGCCGCCAGCGCGAATCCACCTCGCCGGACAGGTACGAACGCCGATACAGCCCGATCCTCCTGCCGGCCATGGCCTTCCTCGACCCGGACCTGACCTGCGACTACCACGAATACCACCTGTCCCTGCTGGGCAAGATGATCTACGCGGCGGCCAAACGCACGCCCGTCCTCTCAATCCGCGCCCTGGAAGCCGTGCCCGGACGCGTCAGCGCCGTCATCACCACCACGCACCCGCGGCAGCTGACTGCGCATGTCACCCTGCGCGATAAATTCTCGGCTCCGGTTCACACCATGGCCAGCGTCCTGTCCCTGAACGCCGGCGCCAACGACTTCGCCCTTGACCTGCCGGCGCCAACCATGCCCGGAATGGCCTTTGTCGATGTGATCCTCAACTCGCCGGACGGAACCGAATGGTGGGGAACCGCCGCCTTCGTCAACCAAGCCACGGCCGCCATCACCGAATTCCTGGTCGAGGACAAGGTCTGGCGCCGCCAGGACACCGTCACCGGCACGGTCGCCAACACCGGCCAGGCCGACCTGACCGTCTCCCTGTACGACGCCTGGGGCAATGAATTCGCCCGCACCGGCAGCCGCGACTTCGCCCTGCCTCTGCGCGACTGCCAGTCCCTGGTCTTCTTCGCCGAAGCCGTCCTCAAACACCAGAATACGGTCGTCGACCGCGTCCGCCTGCGCCGGGCCCGGCATGGCACCACCGACCCCGAACATCTCCAGCTCGTGTTCGGATGGCCGGGAATCAGCCACTCCGGCATGCCGGCCTTCCTGGTGGACGACTATGTCGCCATCCTGCGGCGCTTCGGCATCAACGGCTCGTCCGGCTCCGGTTCCGAATGGGAAATACCTTTTGTGGTCAAAGCCCTCCGCAACCAGAACCTGGCCTTCGTCAGCACCAATTCCACGGCCGGCACCGGCGGCAAATTCCCCTATGACCGCAACCGCGCCATCAATTCCAAATTCGACCTGGTGCGCACGCCCTGCCTGAGCCAGCCCGGCCTCAAGGACGACATCCGCCGCAAGTCGGCCGCCTTTGTCGACAGCCCGGCCACCCGCTACGGCGTCCATACCGTCGCCGGCCCCGACGAGGCCAACATGATCAGCAACATCGACCTGTGCTTCTCACCTGATTGCCAGCGCGAATTC
The DNA here is from genome assembly GCA_964407145.1 of uncultured Lentisphaeraceae bacterium. Lineage (GTDB taxonomy): Bacteria > Verrucomicrobiota > Lentisphaeria > Oligosphaerales > Oligosphaeraceae > JAAZKI01. The sequence goes on from CAYOUR010000004.1 coordinate 36,731, forward strand.
CGCCATTGGCTGCGGCGCCAGTATCCATCCCTGGACGACCTCAACCATTCCTGGAAAACGTCGTTCGCCAGCTGGAACGACGTGATGGCCATGACGTCCGAGGAAGTCAGGAAACACCCGTCCTTCGCCCCGTGGCTTGACCACCGCAGCTTCAATGACTGGAACCGGGCCGATGCCATCGGCCATCTGGTCCAGGGCATTCACGACGTCGACCCCACCCTGGCCTATTCGCTGTCCGGCACGTCCGAGACCAACCCGTGGAACGCCTGGGACTGGTACCGGCTCATGCCGCACCTGCAGGCGCTGTCCTCCTACACGGGCGAACAGACCATCCAACAGCAGAGCTTCGCCAACGGCAAAATCATGCTGGAACCATGGCTCGGCTACGATGGCGACTTCAAGCACCATAACCACTACCTGCTCGACAAGCTGTTCAAGGGGGCGACCGGCTTCCGAATCTATTCGGGGCGCTTCTACGTCAATCCGGACTTCACCCTCCCGCCCCTGGCACAAGAGCTTATCCGGGCCCTGGACCGCTACCGACAGGGTCCGGCCGAGGTCATCATGCGCGCCGAGCCGCTCGCCACCCCCATCGCCTTTCTCTATTCGCCCGCTTCCATCAAGCTCGACTGGCTGCTCGGGGCCAATGAACTGCGCCGCAGCGCCGTCAGCGGCTTCGCCACGCTCGTCCACGATGCCGCCTTGACCTACGACTACATCGCCTATGGACACCTGGAGACAACCGACCGCCTCCGCCAGAAATACCGCCTGCTGGTCCTGCCGGCCGCCGCCGCCATGTCGCCGGCGGAAATCGCCGCCGTCCGCCAGTTCGCGGCCGAAGGCGGCATCGTCATCGCCGACCTGCTCACGGCCGCCTATGACCAACACGGCCGCCCCTATGACGACTCACCGGCACGCGAGTTGTTCGGCCTGCGCCAAGCCGGCACCCTGCAGCTGCAGACGGCAACCGTCACTGGCCTCTCGGCCGAAGCCGAAGGGCTGACCCTCAGGAACCTCGCCCTCGCCGTCCCCGCCTGGGAAAGCCAAATCGTCCCGGAGACGGCGACGCCGCTGGCCGAAATCACCAGCCAGGGCCAAAAACATCCCGCTGTGCTGGTCAACCCCATTGGCCAAGGCTGCGCCATCTACTTCGGAGCGGCCATCACCACCGCCATCGGCGACTGGCAGGAAATGCGTTACTCCAGCACCAACGCACCGCAATTCCAGATCATCGCCAGGATACTGGACACGCTCCTGCGGCGCGCCGGCATTGCCCCGGTCGCCACGGCTGACCTGAAGGCGACCTCCGTCCTGGCGCGCCAGAACGGCCCCCTCCGCCTTCTCGGACTGGTGCGCGACTACAAACAGGCAGCCAACCTCGACCCAGGCCTCCGCCCGCGGACCGTCAGCCTGGACCGCCCATACCACGTCTACGACCTGCTGGATGGCGGCTACCTCGGCTTCCACCAGACCTTCTCGCACCCATTCGCCGTCGACTCGCAAACCGCCTTCGCCCTGCTGCCCTATCGCCCCCGGACATTGACCGCCACCGCCACCCTGGCCCAACCCCGGACACTGGCCATCAACGTGGCTCTGGACACGGCCGGACCGCTATCCGCCGAACACGTGTTCCGCCTGCAGCTGAACGCACCGGACGGCGCGGCCAACCCGATCTGCCCGTCCCTGCGCTTCGCGCGCCACGGGCAGGATGAATTCACCCTGCCCCTCCCGCTCAACGCCGCCCCGGGACAATGGTCGCTCCAAGCCGAAGACGTCATCACCCGCCTGCACACCACGACCAGCTTCATCGTCCCCAAACCGGAATGAAGCCCGGTCCGGACGACGACGCGCCCCCTTCAACATCACGTCGGCGTTTGCCGGCCTTTATCGGCGTTTCTCGGCGTTTATCTGTGGTTCAAACCACGTCAGCCATGATTTGCGGCCGATTCCCCTGGCGGCGCCCTTTGTTCAGCGGCCGATGGCCTGCGCCAGCCGTTTGACGTAATACACGAAATCCGGCCAGGACACATCCGCCGGCACGGCATGATCACAGCCTGGAATATAGCCGCCGGAGTCGATGACCGGCTGCAGTCGCGCCAGCTCCCGGTCGATGACGCCGCCGCCCTTGGCGATGGCGCGCTTGTCAATGCCGCCGCGGAAGGCCATGTCCCGGCCAAATCGCCGACGATAGGCCACAATGTCATTGCCGGCGGCGACCTCAATCGGATCGCAGCAGTTGACGCCGCTTTCGATCCACAGGGGAATCAGCTCGCCGACATGGCCATCGGAATCAACCGCATAGACCGGCACGCCGTGCCCGTGAATGAAGTCCCCCCAGCGCTTCCAGGTGGGCATCAGGAATTCACGGCACATGTCCTTTGACAACATCATGTGCCCCTTGAAAGCCATGTCCTCGGAAATGTGCACCTGGTCGGGAATATAGACCTGGAAGGTCCGCTCCATCATCGTCAAAATGAACTGCTCCCAGAACTCGATCATCTCCTTGACCAGCGACGGGTTGTCATAGAACATCAGGCTCAGGCCTTCAAAACCGCACCATTCCCGCAAAATCCAGTACGGGCCGGAAAACGCCATCTGCAGGGGATAGTCGCGCTGCGCCAGGTCGACGGTCGGCAATGCCGGGTAGCGTTCGGGCGTGTCCGGGTCGTAGCGCCGCCGCATCTCCAGCCAGTCCGCCCTCGACTCCACCGGGCATTTGATCCAGCGCCGGGTGACAAAGTCGATCGCACTGCGCAGATACTCCGTCGTGTACTCCAGGCCAATCTCGCAGATATTGCCCTTCCAGTCCTGCACAACCTGGGAATTCTCCCGCACTTCAAGGACTTTTTCTTCGTACATCGGATTCATGCGGGTATCAAGGGCATAGCCGGATTCCCAGCCGGACTGCGCGTCCGGCGCGACGCCGGCCTGACGGCAGGCTTCGTCCAGAATGGCGGCCCCGGTCGTGCCCGGCGGCAGTCCCTCCTGATACCAGCGCTCCCGCGTGGAGCGGCGACCGCCCCCGGGAGTCAGAGGAATCCTGGCCGACTGGCCAAAAAGCAACGTCTGCACATAATCTTCACGGCGGTTGCTGACAGCACGGTTCATGGCGACCTCTTGTTGCTTAAGCTGCTCTTCGGCAAACACTCCCCACGGCAGCCAGGCGGTTGGCTGCCCCGTCAAGCCCAAAAAGGCGCCGGGGCCAGGCGCGGCACTGCCGCCCAAGGCGAATCGCGTCGCCCCGGCCAGGCCATCCCAAGACAGCCGCCCGCGAAACGACTCCATCAACCGCTAATATATACTTTCATGCTCGGGCTGTCCATAGTTCATGTCGTCCATGCCGTCCATGCCCAACAGCCTCTACGTCTCCCCGGCCAGCCGCCATCGAATATCGCGTCCGACATTTGTGTTCAGGCGGAAGGGCAGATACATTATGACATTTGCCCCGGATTGAACGGAGCCCCCATGCAGGATGCCTCATAACGCCTGCGCAATCAAGGCCTTAACCCGTTTCATCCGGCCTGGCTGTGGTGCCCGGCGACAAACGCCGGGCGTCCTGAAATGTTCCATTTCCGCTAACAAACAAGGAAAACCATGCGGCACAAACAGGTACTTGGATTGGCCATGGGGTTGATGTTCACCGGCCTGCTCACAGCCATGGCGCTGCCCCAACGCGACGGGTTCACCTTCCACCGCGCCTCGCTCACAGCCGACAAAACCGCCTATCGCGTAGCCGTGGAAGGACTGATCTGCAGCCGTAACGCCGTCGGCGGCGGGACCTACACGGCCGCTTTTGCCGTCTTTGAAGACGACCCCAAATTCGAATACCACCAGCAACGGCTTTTCCTGCTGCTGCAGCCACCCGCCGACGGCCTTGACCCGACCTCTCTGAAAGGCTGCTCCTATGTCGCCATTCACTGGTCGCGTGGCGGCAACATCCAGGTCAGACACGTTGGCGCCGACGGCAAGTCAACCGACATCGGCCAGCATCTCGTCCCCGGACCGGACAACCCGTACGCCTACGGCGCGGGACAAGTTGTCACCCTCCAGGCCGTCGTCACTCCCGAACATGAACTGAAGATCAGGCTCAACCCGACCCGGCCCGACCAGGCGTTCGCCTGCTCTTTCCGCCTGCCGGAATCCGTCCCGGCCACCGGCTACTACGGCTTTTCCCAGCCCAAATGGTTTTCCATCGTGCAGGTTTCAGAACTGACGTTCAGCGGGGTCGCGGCCCCGGGCGAAGTCGTGCTGGAGATGGACGACCATGACGAACAGGCCGGCGCCGGCACGGCAACCGTCTTTGCCCCCGGCCCGGAAGTCACCGACTGCACGGAGCTGTTGCAACAGGCGCTGACGACCTTCAACCTGGTGACCCTGGCCGGCTCCGGCGACCCGACCCGCCCGCGCCAGTACCCGGTCCGCCCCGGACTGGTCATCCCGTCCGGCCACACGTTGCGCGGCAGCGACAGCGCGGAGCTCCTGCGACTGCCGGCACGCGGCAAGCTGGTGCGCCTGGAGCCCTGCGCGCGAATCCACCGCGTCATCATCAACGGCAACAAGTACCGGCACTACCCCGAATTCGAAGACCTCGGCAAAAGCGACATGGGCATCCAGGCGACCTCAAACTGCCTGGTGGAGGAATGCGTGGTCTACGACATCCCCGGCTGCGCCTTCGCCACCTACGGCGATGACAACCTGTTCCGCGCCTGCAAGGCCGTCAACTCCGGCTACATTGACCTGAAATTCAAGGCCGACTACTACCAGGGCAAGTGGGACCGCTGGAGCGGCGACAGCTTCTACATCCGCGGCCACAACAACATCGTCCTCGACTGCGACTCCGAAGACGCCTTCCGCTGGGACTATACCACTTGCCATGAAAACTCCGGCAACACCGTGTACGTCAACTGCACCGGCCGCGATGTCCGCTGGCGCTCCTACGGCTTCATCGACATCGAAGGCTGCGACGGACTGGGCAGCGTCATGATCAACTGCAAGAGCCCCGACGGGTCCATCGCCATTTCCACCCGCAAGTCCAAGCTGATCAACTGCGCCGCCGCCAAGATCAACATCTACAATTCCGATGAGGCCATGGTCGTCAACAGCGAAACCCTCGGCCAGGGGCTGGCCTATGGCGGCTGGACCAGCCGCCAGAACCAGCAGATCAAGGGCGGTAAGGACCCCGTCATCGTCGGCAATGTGATCAACCGCTCCGCCGTCACCGCCGGCGTGCCTGAAACCGCGGACTGGTCCTTCACCGTGTTTTCCGACAATCAGCGCGGACTGGTCGCCGACAACCGGCTGCTGGAACATAAAACCAACGACGGACAAACCGGCCCGGGATGGAAATTCCAGGGCGTCAAGGTCAGTGGCAACCGCCTGGAATATGGCCAGTACACCGCCCCGCGCCCGCAGGTCGACCCGGAAATCAAAAAGGCCGCCGCCAACCGCCTGGCCCGCGCCAAGATGATGGACTTCACCAAAAAACTGCCGACCCTTCTGGAACAACTGGAAGTCCGCGAAAAGGTCGTCGGAACCGTCATGGCGCCCTTGGATGTCACCTTCCGCCAAGACCCCAAAAAAGTCGGCGAAACGGAAAAATGGATGGAAAACGCGCCGGGTGACGCCATTCCCTTCCAGATCGGCCAACACTGGGACAACCAGATCGGCACCATGCACAACCAGGCCGGATGGTATTTCATCGACCTGCCCCTGGACATGGACCTGCAGCATAACTGCAGCAAGGTCTTTTTGCTCTTCGAAGGCGTTGATTCCGATTGCGAGGTCTATCTCAATGGCCGCAAAATCGGCGAAAACCACACCTGGGACAAGCCTTTTGCCTTTGCCGTTCCCAAGACCGAGCTGCTCTGGCAGGATGACGCCCGTCCCAACCGGATTGTCGTCAAAGCCTGGACGCCCGGCGGCCTGGGCGGCGTCTATGGCCTGGTCGCCGCCATCCTGGCCGAATGACCGCCCACCCACACCCGCGATTCGCGCCGCCCGACGCGAGGCCAGGCATCCCCTGGCCACGACGCCCGTCGACCTGAACCAGCAGAGCCGCGCCGAAACCGACGCCAGAAACCCGGGACAGCCCGCGGCGCCCTCGGCAGACCTCTCGAACACAAGCGACAACTACCCTGATAACGAAAACTTCGTCAACGCTCCCAACTAAGGAAACAGCGCATGATGTACATACCCTCCCCTGAACGCTATGCCCAAATGCCTTACCGGCGCTGCGGCGTCTCCGGCCTGAAGCTGCCGGCTGTCTCCCTGGGACTCTGGCATAACTTCGGCTCCATCGACGTCTTTGAAAATGCCCGGGCCATGGCCCAGACGGCCTTCGACGCCGGCATCACCCACTTCGACCTGGCCAACAATTACGGCCCGGAACCGGGTTCAGCCGAAATCACCTTCGGACGTATCCTGCAGCAGGACCTGCGCCAGCATCGCGACGAACTGGTCATCTCCAGCAAGGCCGGATACCTGATGTGGCCAGGACCCTACGGCGAATGGGGCTCACGCAAAAACCTGATCGCCAGCTGCGACCAAAGCCTGAAACGTCTCGGACTGGATTACGTCGACATCTTTTATCACCACCGGCCCGATCCGGACACGCCCCTGGAAGAGTCCATGCTGGCCCTGGAGCAAATCGTCAAAAGCGGCAAGGCCCTGTACGCCGGCATCTCCAACTACAATGCCGACAAAACCCGGCAGGCCGCCGCCATCATGCGGGAACTGAAGACGCCGTTCATCATTCACCAGGTGAGGTACAACATCCTCAACCGCCAGACCGGAGCGGACGGCCTGACCCAGGCCATTCCCGACGCCGGCCTGGGCGCCATCGTCTTTTCCCCGCTGGCCCAAGGCCTGCTGTCGGACAAGTACTTGTCCGGAACCATCCCGGCTGACTCCCGGGCGGCACGCAAGCACTTCCTCAAACCAGAGACGCTGACGCCGGCTCTGCTCACCAAACTGCAAAGCCTCAACCGCCTGGCCGATCAACGCGGCCAAACCCTGGCCCAGATGGCCTTGTCATGGCTCCTGGCCCAGCCGTGGGTGACCAGTGTCCTCATCGGCGCCAGCCGACCGGCGCAAATCACTGACGCGGTCAAGGCCATCGAACAACTCACGTTCAGCGACGATGAACGGACACAGATTGATGACGTTGCCATGGCCTGACGCCAAACCCGCCAGCGCCGGCTGACCAGGACACCAGACTGCCCGGACGTCTCGTCCCATACGTCCCATATGTCCTATACTCCTTGTCCAAGGGTTCAGTTTGGCTTCGGGCAACTTCGATAACCCTAGTGCAGAGTTGTCCCATTGTCCTATTCCACCGTCCCCTACGTCCTATGGGTCATATATGTCCTATTCCACCGTCCCCTACGTCCTATGGTATGGGTCATATACGTCCTATTCCACCGTCCTATAAGTCCCCATTACGTCCCTTCGACTGGCAGCCGTCCCGGTCAGGAATTATGTTATAGCCAGCGCCCGGTCGGCTGCGGGATGTCGCCCCGGCCATCTCTACCGGGCCGTTACCCATTCCTGACTGGTCATTCCCATGCAAGACGCCCTCGCCATTTCCATTGTCAGCCTCGGCTGCGCCAAAAACTTGGTCGACACCGAAGTGATCTGCGGGTCCATCGCGGCTTCCGGCCTGCTTTTGGCCGCCTCGCCCGATGACGCCGACATCGTCCTGATCAACACCTGCAGCTTCATCCGCGATGCCCGCGACGAGGCCGAAAAGGCCATCCGGGACGCCCTGCGCTGGAAAAAACGCTCCCGCCGACACCGCCGGCTGGTCGCCGTCGCCGGCTGCCTGCCGCAACGCGACCCGGCCGGCTGCGCCAACGCCTACCCGGAAGTCGACCTGTTCCTCGGACTCGACGACATCCCCAGGGCAGCCGAACTGCTGCGCGCCGCCTATGACAACACTCTCCCCGACCGCAATGTGCCGGCTTCGTCTTTGCCGACCTATCTGTACGACCACACCGTCCCGCGCCTGACGGTAACGCCGGAAGCCTTCGCCTATGTGAAGATCGCCGAAGGCTGCGACCACCGCTGCGCCTACTGCGCCATTCCCATGATTCGCGGCCGACAACGCAGCCGTGACCCGGAATCCGTCCTGGCCGAATGCCGCCAGCTGCTCGACCAGGGCGCCCTCGAACTGAACCTCATCGCCCAGGACACCACCCGCTACGGCGGCGAAAACCCCTCCGGAACAACCGTGGAGCAGCTGTTGCGGCAATGCGACGCCCTCCCCGGCGACTTCTGGCTGAGGCTGCTCTACACCCACCCGCTGCATGTAACCGATGAACTGCTTGACCTGCTCACCGGCTCCCGGCACCTGGTGCCCTACCTGGACATCCCCCTGCAGCACATCAGCAGCAACGTCCTCCAAGGCATGCGGCGCGGCCTCGACGGCCACGCCACCAAGGCTCTCATGGCCAAAATCCGCAGCCGCTACCCCAGCCTGGCCCTGCGCACCACCTTCCTCGTCGGATTCCCCGGCGAAACCGAACAGGATTTCCAGGAGCTGCTTGACTTCGTCCATGAAGTCCGCTTCGAACGCCTGGGCGCCTTCGCCTTTTCACCGGAAAAAGGCACTGCCGCGGCCGACTTCGACGGCCAGGTGCCGGCGGCCCTGGCCGAAGAACGGCGCCAAATCCTCCTGCAGACGCAACAGGACATCGCCAGGGACAACAACCAGGCCATGATCGGCAAAAACCTCACCGTCCTGCTGGAAGGACCTCTCGACCAGCGGCGCTGGACCGGACGCGGCACGGCCGACGCCCCGGATGTCGACCAGCAGGTCATCGTCAGCCCCCCGAACCGGCGCAAGCTGCGCACGCCGTCCTTCGTCCAGGTCACCATCCAGAGTGCCGACGAGTACGACCTCCATGGCGTCGTCACCGAACAACCATGAGCATCCCATCAACCATGCGACCGCCAAGGGGCAGACAAGCCCCAGGGAGGTCGTGGAATGGGATATTGGCTGATAAAAGGTCAGCCGCCACTCCCGGCAGCATGCCCCAGGCCGGCAACGGCTTGGAGCCCAGGCCGGCAACGGCTTGGAGCCCAGGCCGGCCGGACCCGTGCCCCGGGCTTGGGCCGGCCCGGCCCAACGGCTTGCGGTTCAGCTTCGGTCCCAGTTGGAGAGCACATCGCGTTGCTTCGGGCCGTTGTAAATCTGCCGCGGCCGGTAAATCTTGTATTCGGAGCCGCCACGCATTTCCAGCCATTGCGCAATCCATCCGGGCAGGCGTCCGATCGCGAACATGACCGTGAACATATTGGTGGGAATGCCCATGGCCCGATAGGTCAGCCCCGTGTAGAAGTCGACGTTCGGGTAAAGATTGCGCTGCTGGAAATAAGGGTCGGCCAGCGCGGCCTCCTCGAGTTCCTGGGCAATATCGAGCAAGTCGTCCTTTTGGCCAAGATGATCAAGCACGTTGCGGCAGATGTCCTTGGCGACCCTGGCCCGAGGGTCGTACGTCTTGTAGACACGGTGGCCGAAGCCCATCAGCCGGAACGGGTCGTTCTTGTCCTTGGCGCGCTCGATCACCGCCTGGATGTCATGCTTGCCCTCGTTGCGGATCGTCTCCAGCATCTCAATCACCTGCTGGTTGGCGCCGCCATGACGCGCTCCCCACAGGGCGCTCACCCCCGCCGAAATCGAGGCGTACAGATTGGCCTCCGACGAACCGACCGACTTCACGACCGCCGACGAGCAGTTCTGCTCATGGTCGGCATGCAAAATCAACAGCTGGTTCAACGCCCGCGTGATCACCGGGTCCGGAGCGTACTTGTTCACCGGCGTCTGAAACATCATGTTCAGAAAATTCTCGCAGTACGAAAAGTCCGGCCGCGGGTAAACGATCGGATGGCCGCGCATCTTCTTGTAGGCAAAAGCCGCAATCGTGCGCAGCTTCGAAAGCAGGCGGGTCACCGTGATGTCAATGGCCTCGTTCGGCGTCCTCTCCAGTTCCGGATAGAACGTCGACAGCGAAACCACCATCGCCGACAACATCGCCATGGGATGGGCATGGTCCGGAAACAAATTGTAGAAATGCCGCATGTCCTCATGCAGCATCGAATGCTGATTCATCAGCTCGCTGAAACTGGCCCGCTCCCCGCGGTTCGGCAGAAAGCCATGCACCAGCAGATACGCCACATCCAGAAACGTACAGTTCTCGGCCAGGTCGACAATGTCATAGCCGCGATGGCGCAAAATGCCCTTCTCACCGTCAATGAAGGTGATGTCGCTGATGCATGAACCGGTGTTGGCGAAGCCGGGGTCATACGTAATCAGACCGGTCTGCGACCGGAGATTGCGGATGTCGATGGCCTGTTCGCCCTCGGTGCCCTCATACACAGGCAATTCATACGTCTTGCCGTTGACTTCCAGCTTGGCCTTGCAGACTTCTTTGGTGTAGCTCATGGGCGGTAAGGTCATTCTCTGGGGTTAGGTGGTTGAAGGCACGGCCGCCCAGTCATTCCACTGCTGGGCGAAATCCTCGACATACAAGTCAAGATACTGCTCGGAAATGGCCGAGGCATGCGGCAGACGCCAGAGGTTCGGACAACGCCGCAAAATCGAATTCTCCGGCAACGGCTCGGTCGCGAACACGTCCAGGAACGCCCCGGCAATGCGCCCGGCGGACAAAGCGGCATACAGCGGCATTTCCTCGATCGCGTTGCCGCGGCCGACGTTGCAGATGAAGACGTGGCTGGCAAGAAGGTTGATGCGGTGGCCGTTGAGCATGTCGGTCGTATCCTCGGCTCCGGGCAGCGCCAAAACGACGTGGTCGGCCGTGGGCAGCAACTCGTCAAGGTCGTTCTCCAGGAACAGCCGGTCTTCCGGCGTGAACCACTCCGGCGGCTTCCGGCGCAGGTCGCGGCGCATGCCGCTGATTTTGACTCCGAACGGCTTGAGCATGCGCCCGATCCATTCGCCAAGGTGCCCAAAGCCCAGGATGACGGCATGGCTGCCGCGCAAGGGCCTGATGATCGAACAGAGTTCCTGGCGCGGCCAGGCCTGGTCCGACAGCGTCGTCGCCGCAGCCATCAGGCCACGCGTCATCGCCAGGATCATGCCGACCACTGTCTCCGCGATGATGCAGCCGTGAAACGACCCGTACATCAGCCGCACTTGGGGCGGCGGTGTGACCTGGAAATAATCACGGCCGGCCGCCGGTGTCGACAGCACCCGCAACCGCGGCGCCGCCGCAAACCACTCCTGCTTGAAATTCCATACCATGGCGCAGTCGGCCTCAGCCAACGCGGCGACAAACGCCTTCTCGTTTTCACAGATCAGCACCCGGTGATTGGGCAACAGACGCTGCAGATGCTGGGCATGCCGAGAACGAAAATTCCAGCATTCCACCTCGCGGTGACGGAGATACACCGCGGTGGTGATCAAATCTGTACTGCTCATCCAAACACCTCCAAACCCAAGGGCGACCGGCTTGCAATTCCGGACATAAGCGACATAATATAATGCACACATGCCAAAAAAATATTCCCGCCTCTGACCGCCTGGCCGGAAATTCACGAAAAAACAACATCCGTCACGACTTCCAGACAGCACGCCCCCTCCGGGATGGATGAAAAAATGACCTGGCGCCGGTTGGTCGGATTAGCCCCGAAAGCCCATGTCCCCCCCGGAAACCATCGATGCCCGCAAAGCAACTTTCCGGTTTCGCCCCAGGCGTGCACCGGGTTGCGACATCAGATAAACGCCCCGAGCTCCAAAGGGCCATGACACCGCTGGCCCCATCGCCACGGCCTTGGCTGCCTAGATGCGGGCCATGGCCGACGCGCGGGGGGCAGATGCCCTCGCCAGAGCCCCCCTATAGCCGCAAACGAACACCGAAGCTGTCCACGATAGGATCACCATTCCGCCGCGAACACAAGGATATACGCATGGCCACCGACTATTTTCCGGACGCCTACTCCCGGGACGAACTACTGGAATTGCTCGACTGCTTCGCCAAGAACATGATTGCACTTGACGGCGTCTGGTTCCAAAGCCTGGAAAAAAAGCTGGGCATGGACGCGGCCATGGAGCACGACGTCGAGGTCTGGAAGGTTTTCGCGGAGCTGGAGGGGCGCCGCCTGAAGGCCTTTCTGCGACTGCCCGAGCTTCCGGGACTGGACGGCCTGCAACGAGCCCTGCCCCTGCACTTCAATTCGATTGCCAATGAAGTCGCGATGGAACGGCCGGATGACCGCACGCTGATCTTCCGGACCATCTCCTGCCGGGTGCAGGCGGCACGGTCGCGCAAAAATATGCCCTGGCATCCCTGCCGGCCGGCCGGCCTGGCCGAGTACAGCAGCTTTGCCCGGGCCATTGACCGGCGCATCAGCTGCGACGCGATCAGCTGCCACCCGCAAGTCACTGACAGCAGCTGTGCCTGCGCCTGGCGGTTCGCCCTCCAGGAACCCGAGGCGTAGCCCACCCACCAGCCCAGGCAGCCAAACGCCGCACACCTCGAGGAAACGGCGTTGCCACGGACTTCACTCGGCCAGAAGCGCCTCAATGTCCTTAAGCAAACGGCGCGGCTTGACCGCAGCCCCGTAGCGAAGGACCTTCCCGCCGTTGCGGCTGACCAGGAATTTCGTGAAATTCCACTTGATGCTCTCGGTGCCCAGCAGGCCCTTCGATTTCTTTTTCAGAAGGACATACAACGGATGGGCATTTTCACCGTTGACTTCAATTTTGGCAAACAAGGGAAAGGTGACATCGTAAGTCAAGGAGCAGAACTTGACGATTTCCTGCTCCGACGCCGGTTCCTGGCGTCCAAACTGATTGCAGGGAAAACCCAGCACCACCAGCCCGCGGTCGCGGTAGTGGCGATACAGCTCCTCCAATTCACCGTACTGTGGTGTGAACCCACAGCGGCTGGCGACATTGACGATCAGGCCGACCTTGCCTCGCAGCATCTCCAGGGATTGCTCCCCGCCGTCAATCGTCCGGACCGTAATCCTATAAATGTCGTCCATGCTTCCTCCATGGCTTTGCCAACACAGTAAACATCTCTCTGCAACCTCAAAGGTAGTGTAATGCCAAATCCATCGCCGACAAGTCCGCCAGAACGAAATTCACGACCGGCGCGTAACCAGTCACCCATTGAGAATTGCGCCATGGTATGATGTCGTCGTCCTGGCACGACGCCCGGCAAATGAGGCTGGACGACCTGCGTCAGACTGAAGCCTGCACGACCTGCGGCAGACTGATGCCTGCACGACCTGAGGCAGACTGAAGCCTGGACGACCTGCGGCAGCCGGAAGGCTGGACTGCATATGACCGCCCGGAGGGCGGGACAAACATAACCCCGGGTG
>CAYOUR010000005.1:0-45642 GCA_964407145.1 uncultured Lentisphaeraceae bacterium
TGGCGCAATTCTCAATGGGTGACCGGTTACCGATTACAGTCGTGCGTTTCCGTTTATATGTTGTCAACGTCGGTTCGTCGTGCTACATTAGGGCGGCATACGGGCGATGTGCGGCCGTTCGGCGTCAGTTCCACAATCGGGCGCAGGCGCAGCCGATTCCGGCCGCGGCCAGGCCGCCGGTGTTCTGTAGGAGGAGGTAGGCCGCGGCCTTCAGCCAGTGGCCGTCCTGGAACATCGCGGCCGTTTCCAGCACGAGGCTGGAAAAGGTGGTGAAGGCGCCGAGAAAGCCGATCATCATGATGGGCAGGCAAGGCGCCCAGGCCGGGAATCTGTGTCGGGCCAGCATGAACAGCAATCCAGCCAGGAAGGCGCCGCTGAGATTGACCAGCAGGGTGCCATAGGGCAGGGAGCGGCTGAACAGCGTGTCGGCCAGGCGCAGGCAGCAGAAGCGCAGCACCGTGCCGGCCGCGCCGGCGCCGGCCAGGGCGGCTAGCATTTTGACGGAAAGGGCGTTGGTCATCTCAGCTCCGGAATAGTGGGCTTGCTGGTTTTCACCAAACATCAAATATATCATCCAAGCGGGCTTTCGTCTCCGCCATTCAGGGTAAATTGTCGGTGGGGCGGGGTCTGGTTTGAGGCTGGGCCGCATTCGATTTTCCCGGCCTTTCGAAAGGCGTCAGGTCATGACCCAATCAACTTTGCATATTACCGGCGGCGACACGGTCGGCGCCAATCTCGCCCAGGCCGGTCTGGGCGGCGACATCCTGGTCTGGCACGATGTGCTGTATGACGGCGACCGTTGCGCCGGCTGGCCGGATGCGGCCGCCATGGCGGCCCGAGCCGAATTTCTGTTTCGGGTGACGGGCGGGGGCCTGAGTCGCGAGCGCCTGTTGGCGGCGGTGCGCGGCCAGTATCAGCGCCTGGGCGAGGCCGGTGCGTACGAACGCCTTGTCCTGTGGTTTGATGCCTGTCTTTTTGACCAGTCGATGCTGGTTCATCTGCTGACCTGCCTGAGCCAGAAGGGCATCCGCGACCTGGAGCTGATTGAGGTGGCGTCTTTTCCGGGGATCACGCCATACCATGGGTTGGGCCAGCTCAGTCCGGCGCAGCTGGCGTCCTGCCGTGAGCGTTGGCGGCCGGTCACCCCGGCGCAGTTTGACTTTGCCGCGCTGGTTGACCGGGCCTTTGCCGAGCACGATGTGCCGGTCTGGCGTCAATTGGCGGCCATGACTTCGGCCCCACTGTCCTATGTGCCGGCGGCCATGGCGCGGCGTCTGCTGGAGGAGCCGGATGAGCGGACCGGGCTGGGCCGCCTGGAAAGCCTGGCCCTGGCCGCCGTCCAGGCCGGCTGCCAGGACCCGGCCCGGATTTTTCAGGCGGTGAGCGCGGCGGATTCGACGCCGCAGTACTGGGGTGACACCACGTTGTGGGCAACTCTTAATCGCCTGGCCGAACGCCGGCCGCCGCTCGTGCGCATCAGCGGCCCGGCCCCGCGTCTGCCGCAATGGGAGAGCCCCTATGAGCTGGCGCAATTCCGCGTCGAGGCCCTGTCATAGCCGGCCACGGGCTGGTGCGGATGTTCCGGATTTTCCTGTGTGGAACCACCGATGGACACCGGAAACACGCCGATGCGTGCAGAGGCTGTGCCTGACATGAAGAAGCGAAACTTTTCTCATTTATCTTTCTGCTAACCAGGAATGAAATAGACCATGAACGTGTTGCTGCTGTTGTGCCTCATTGTGCTGAACGGCTTGTTTGCGATGTCGGAGATCGCGCTGTTGACCAGCCGCAAGACCCGTCTGCAGCGTCTGGCCGATGACGGCGACGCCGCGGCCCAGGCGGCGTTGCGCCTGAACCAGGACCCGACCCGTTTTCTGTCGACGGTTCAGATCGGCATCACCTTTATCGGCATTTTGAACGGCGTGGTCGGCGAGGCCGCCCTGGGGATTCCGCTGGCGGAGCTGCTGGTCCGGCTGGGGATGGAGCGCCATGTCAGTTCGGTGCTGGCCACCGGTCTGGTCGTGGCAGGCATCACGTACGTGTCGATTGTCATTGGCGAGCTGGTGCCCAAGCGCCTGGCCCAGAAGAATGCGGAGGGCATTGCCCGGGCCTTTGCCCGGCCGTTGGCCTTCTTGTCGGCGGTTTCCCGGCCGTTTGTCAACCTGCTGTCTTTTTCGACTGACCTGATTCTGCGGGGGCTGGGCCGGTCCGAACCTGATTCAGGCGGAATCACGGAGGAGGACATCGAGGAAATGTTGACTGAGGGCTCCGAGGCCGGTGTCATTGAAAAGCAGGAAAAGAACATGGTCCGCAATGTCTTCCGGCTGGACGACCGGCAGATCGTGTCCCTGATGACCCCGCGTCATGACATTGTCTGGATTGACCTGGCGCAGCCATACCAGGACAATCTGGAGACCATCATCGCCTCCGACTACTCGCATTTTCCGGTCTGCCGCGGCGGCATGCATGACATTCTCGGGGTGATTCCGGCCAAGCGTCTTTTGAAGCGGATTCTGCAGCACGAGCCGCAGGAGCGCCTTTTGGGGGAGCTCTTGCCGGCCGTGTTTGTGCCGGAGTCGCTGACAGGCATGAAGCTGCTGGAGCAGTTCCGGGAGTCGGGCGTGCAGATGGTCTTCGTGGTCGACGAATATGGCGAGATTCTCGGCCTGGTGACGGTGCAGGATGTGCTGGAGGCGCTGACCGGCGAATTCCGGCCGCGTGACCCTGAGGATGTCCGGGCGGTTCAGCGCCGGGATGGTTCCTGGCTGTTGGACGGGCTGCTGCCTGTCCAGGAGCTGAAGGATGTGCTGGGCCTGAAGAATGTCCCCGAGGAGGACAAAGGCCATTATCATACTCTCAGCGGCATGATGATGTGGCTGATCGGCAAGATTCCCCGTCCGGGCGACAGTGCGGAATGGCTGGGCTGGAACTTGGAAGTCGTCGACTTGGACGGCAACCGCATTGACAAGGTGCTGGCCAGCCGCCTCCCCGAGACGGCTGGCCAGGGGCAGCTCCCTGGTGAGGGCGCCGCCGTCGACTACGAAATATGATTTGCGGCCGGTCGGCCGAGGTCTGCCGCGGCCGGCGGTTTCCGGGAAGGGGCACAGCTTCCGCGTTTTGCACCGCGGAAGCGCCGCGGCGGAGGCCGGCTTTGCGGGTTGCCGCCGGTTGTTTGTGGGAGTGGGTCAGCGCGTCGCTTCGGGCGCATCCGGGGCGGGGGCGCCGGGGGCGCCGGCGTCGCCGCCCAGCACGGCGTACAGGTGGACCTTGTTGGTCGCCTGGGCCAGCCGGAGGGCGATCAGGCCCTGCTGGGCGCTGAACAGGTTTCTTTGCGCATCAAGCACATTCAGGAAGCTGTCGATGCCCTGTTCATAGCGGATGTTGGCCAGGCGGTGGGTTTCCATCAGGGCTTGTACCAGGGCTTCCTGGGCCTCAAGCTGCAGGCCGATGGAATCCCGGACGGCCAGGGCGTCGCTGACTTCCCGGAAGGCCGCCTGGATGGTCCGTTCGTATTCAACCAGGGCGAGTTCCTGCTTGGCTTTGCTGACGCGATAGCCCGACCAGGTCCTGGCGTCGAAGATCGGCAGGGTCATCTGGGGCACGAAGCTCCAGGTGCCGGAGCCGCCCTCGAAAAGGCCGGACAGCTGGTTGCTGGCCGTGCCGAACACGGCGGTCAGCGAGATGCTGGGGAAAAAGGCGGCCCGGGCCACGCCGATAAAAGCGTTGGCGGCTTTCAGGCGATGTTCGGCGGCCATGATGTCCGGCCGCAGCAGCAGCAATTCGGAGGGCAGTCCGGCGGCGATGTCCGTCATGTCCCGGATGTCATTGAGGGTGTTGGCCTGGGCCGTGTCCGGGAGTGCGACGCCCAGCAGGAGGGTGAGCGCATTGCGGTCGAGGGTCACCTGCCGGGAGAGCCGGGCGACGTCGCCGCGGGCGGTTTCCACGGTGATCTGTGCTTGGCGCAGGGTCAGTTCGGTGGCCAGGCCTTCGTCGAACTGGCGTTTGATCAGGCTGTACGCGTCCCGCTGGGTCTTCAGTGTCGCCTCGGCCAGGGCCAGCGATTCCCGGTCGGCAACCAGGCTCAGGTACGCTTTGGCGACGGACGAGGTCAGCAGAATGCGGGCGCCGCGCCAGTTTTCGGCCGCTGCCAGGAAGGTTTCCCGGGCTTCGTCGGACAGGTTGCGGATTCGTCCGAAGAAGTCCGGCTCCCAGCTGAGGACGCCGAAGTTGACGTCGTAGGCCTTGGCGCGTCGCGGCTGGTTGGCGCCGAGGAGGTGTTGCGACTGTTTCTGGAGTGCGCCGCCGGCGCTGGCATAGAAGGACGGGTAGAGGGTGTCCCTTTCGATGCCGTACAGGGCGGCGGCCAGGTCCGTGTTTTTGACGGCCAGGCGCAGGTCGCGGTTGTTTTCCAGGGCGATGGTGACCAGCTCCTGCAGGACGGGGTCGGCGTAGAACGCGTTCCAGGGCAGTTCCGGCGGCGTCGGCGCTTCGGTTGCGCCGGCGGCGGCGCCGGACGGCCAGGCGTCCGGGACCGGCGCCCCCGGGCGCCGGTATTCGGGCGCCATGTTCAGGCAGCCGCCCAGGAGCAGCGCCCCGGCGGCGGACAAGGTCAGAAACCAGTGTTGAATCATGTTTGTCAATCCCTTTTTGGGCGGAGGTGATCAGGCCGTGGCGACAGTCTGGCGGCGGCCGGAGACTTTTTCGACGAGGACGTAGAAGAGCGGTGCGAAGATCACCACGAGCAGGGTGCCGCTGATCATGCCGCCGAGCACGACGGTGCCGATGGCGTTCATGGCGCCGGCGCCGGCGCCAGTGCTGAGGGCCAGCGGCAGGACCGAGAGCCCGGTGGTCATCGAGGTCATCAGGATGGCTCGCAGGCGCAGGCGAACCGCCTGCAGGGCGGCCTCGACCAGTCCGCTGCCCCGGGCGACGTTGCCCATGGCGAACTGCACGATCAGGATGGCGTTCTTGGTGGCCAGGCCGAGGGTGTTCAGCATACCGATCTGGAAGTAGACGTCGCTGGGGAAGCCCCTTATCATGGTGCTGGCAAAGCCGCCGACCACGCCCAGCGGCAGGATGAGCAGGACGGCGATCGGGATGTCCCATTTGCCGTACAGCGCGGCCAGGAAGAGGAAGACGATGAGAATGGAGAAGGCGTAGAGCAGGCCGGTCTGCGCCGTTGACTGGCGTTCCTGGTAGGACAGGCCGGTCCAGTCGTAGTCAAAGCCCTGCGGCAGTCTGGCGGTCAGCTCCTCCATCGCCTGCATGGCGTCGCCCGAGCTGTAGCCGGGCGCCGCCTGGCCCCAGAGGTTGACCGAGGGCGCGGCGTTGAAGCGCTCCAGCTGCGGCGAGCCGCTTGACCAGCGGCCTTTGGCAAAGGCCCGGTACGGCACCATGTTGCCTTCCAGGTTGCGGACGTAGAGTTTGTCCATGTCCTCCGGCAGCATTCGGAAGGGCGCGTCGGCCTGGACAAAGACGCGCTTGATGCGTCCGTTCTGGATGAAGTCGTTGACGTACGCGCTGCCGAAGGCCGCGGAGATGGTGTTGTGCACCGAGGTGATCGACAGTTTCTGGGCGCCGACTTTTTCCCAGTCGACATCGACGCGGTATTCCGGCACGTCCTCCATGCCGTTGGGCCGGATGCTGGCCAGGCGCGGGTCCTGCATGGCCATGCCGATCAGCTGGTTACGGGCGTTGAGCAGCGCTTCGTGGCCGGCGCCGCCGCGGTCGACCAGCATGAAGTCGAAGCCCTGGGCGGTGCCGAGTTCGGCGATGGCCGGCGGCGGGAACGAGAACACCATGGCGTTGCGGTAGGACGCGAAATGGATGGTGGAACGCTGGGCCACGGCCTGGGCGTGCAGGTCGGGCCGCCGCCGCAGATGCCACTCCTTGAGCTTGACGAAGACCATGCCGTTGTTCTGGGCCTGGCCGGAAAAGCCGGCGCCGGCGATGGTGGCGCACGATTCGACCGCCTCGGCCTCGTGCTCCAGATAGTACGCGCGGATGTCGTCCAGGATGTTCTGGGTTTGTTCGATGGTGGAGCCGGTCTGCAGCATCACCTGGGTGAGCAGGATGCCCTGGTCCTCGTCCGGGAGGTAGCTGGTTGAAATGCGTCTGACCAGGAACAGCAGTCCGCCGACAATGAGGATGTAGACCAGGACGAATCTGACTTTGCGGGCCAGGCCGTAGCCGACGATGGCGACGACGCCGTCGCGGAACCGGTAGAAGGCGCGGTCGAACCAGAGCAGGAACGGCCGCAGCAGGCGGATCGTCCCCTCGGCGGCATCATGGCCCTTGGCGACCGGCTTGAGGATGGTGGCGCAGAGCACCGGGGTGAGGATGAGGGCGACGGTCACGGACAGGACCATCGAGGTCACCACCGTGATCGAGAACTGCCGGTAGATGATGCCGGTCGAGCCTCTGAAGAAGGCCATGGGGCCGAACAGGGCGGACAGGACCAGCGCGAAGCCGATCAGTGCACTGGTGACTTCGCGCATGGACTTGGCGGTCGCCTCGTAGGGCGACAGGCCCTCCTCGCTCATCAGGCGTTCGACGTTTTCGACCACGACGATGGTGTCGTCGACCAGCAGTCCGATGGCGATCACCATGGCGAACATGGTGAGCATGTTGATGGAAAAGCCGAACACGGCCAGGGCGCCGCAGGTGCCGAGCAGGACGACCGGCACCGCAATGGTCGGAATCAGGGTGGCGCGGACATTGCCCATGAACAGGAGCATGACCAGGAACACCAGCACAATGGCCTGGAACAAGGCCTTGACCGCCTCCATGATCGCGACCTTGACGAAGGGCGTCGTGTCAAAGGGATACACGACCTTGAGCCCGGCCGGGAAATTCCGGCTCAGCTCCTGCATCTTGGTTTTGATGGCGTTGGCGGTGGTCAGGGCGTTGGCGCCCGGTGTCTGGCGGACTGCGAGCATGGCGGCGGGATGGCCGTTGTAGAGCACGCCGACGTCGTAGAAGGTCGTGCCCAGCTCGGTGCGGCCGATGTCACGGATGCGGACGACGGCGCCGCTGGCGTCGGTGCGGATTGGGATGCTGGCGAATTCCTCGGGGGTCTGCAGCAGGTTCTGGATGACGATGGAGGCGTTCAGGCGCTGGCCGTCCACCGCGGGCGAGCCGCCGAACTGTCCGGCGGAGACTTCGACGTTGTAGCTGCGGAGGGCGGCGACGACCTCTTCCACGCTCATGCTGAAGTCGTTGAGGCGGTCGATGTCAAGCCAGACGCGCATGGCGTATTCCTTGGCAAAGCGTTCGACTTCGCCGACGCCGGGGACGCGGGCGAGGATGTCCTCGACATTGGAGGCGGCGAAGTCGCCGATGTCGATGTCGGACATGGAGCCGTCCTCGGAGACGAAACCGACCATGATCAGGTAATTTCGGGTGGACTTGTTGACGAGGACGCCGCTGCGCTGGACGACGTCCGGCAGGCTGGCCAGGGCCGGCTGCAGCTTGTTCTGGACCTTGGTCCAGGCCAGGTCGGGGTCGGTGCCGGGTGCGAAGGTCAGTTCCAGGCGCGCGTTGCCGGCCGAGTCGCTGGTTGACGACAGGTAGATCATGCCGTCGAGGCCGGTCATTTTCTGTTCGATGACCTGGGTGACGCTGTTTTCGACGGTTTCAGCGGAGGCGCCGGGGTAGTTGGCGGTGATGGCGATGGACGGGGGCGCCAGGTTGGGGTACTGGGCGACCGGCAGGTTGTAGACGGCCAGGCCGCCGAGGAGCATGATGAAGATGGCGATGACCCAGGCGAAGACCGGCCGTTGGAGAAAGAATTGCGATAGCATGGCAGGCCTCCGCTCAGTGTTTTGAAGATGGGTTGTCGGCAGCCGGGGCGGTCTGCGGCGCGGTCGTCACCGCCGGTGCCGCCGCGAGGGGTACGGGCGTGACGGTGGCGCCGGGGCGGGCGCGTTGCAGGCCTTCGACGATGACGCGGTCGCCGGGCTGGAGTCCGGCGCTGATCATCCAGCGGTTGCCGACGGCCCGGTCGACGCGGACCGGCTGGGGGCGGACGGTGTTGTCACCGTTGATCAGCATGACGGTGGTTTCGCCCTTGCTGTTGCGGCTGACGGCTTGCTGGGGGATGAGGATAGCCTGTTCGTTGACGCCTTCGTCGACGACGGCCCGCACGAACATGCCGGGCAGGAGTGTGGTTTTGGGGTTGGGGAAGACCAGGCGCAGGTAGAAGGAGCCGGTGGTCGGGTTGACGGTGACATCGCGGAACTGCAGGGTCCCCGGTTCAGAGTAGCTGGTGCTGTCCTCCAGGAGCAGCGCGGCCGTTCCGGTTGCGCTGCCGTTGTGGGTGAGGCGGCCGTCGGCCAGCCGGCGTTGCAGCTGGAGCAGTTCGGCGGTGGCCTGGGGCACGTCGACATAGATGGGGTCAAGCTGCTGGATGGTGGCCAGGGCGACAGGCTGATGCGCCGTGACCAGGGCGCCGGTGGTGACGGTCGAACGGCCGATGCGGCCGGAAATCGGCGCCGTGATTTTGGTGTATGACAAGTTGATGACCGCGGTCTTCAGGCCGGCTTCGGCGTAGGCGACGGTGGCTTCGGCGGCCTGGATGGCGGCCTGGGCGCGCAGGATGTCGGCTTCGGCGCCGACCATGGCCGCGTCGGCGCTTTCGATGCCGGCTTCGGCCTGGGCGAGGGCGGCGGCGATGTCGTCATAGTCCTGCTGGCTGACGGCCTTGTTGAGGAGCAGTTCGCGATAGCGGGCGGTGCGGAGGCGAAGTGGGACGGCATTGGCCTCGGCGCGGCTTCTGGCGGCCTTGGCGGCGACCAGGGCGGCTTCGGATTGCTTGAGGGCGGCGGCGGCGGTGGCCTGGTCGGCCTGGGCGGCCAGGACGGCGGCGGCGGCGTTGTCGCGGGCCGCGATGTAGGTCTCGGGGTCGATTTCGTACAGGATGTCGCCGGCCTTGACGTCGGCGCCTTCGGTGAACAGCCGTTGGCGGATGATGCCGCTGGCCTGGGGGCGGATTTCCGCGACCAGGTACGGCGTGGTCCGGCCCGGCAGTTCTTTTTTCAGGGTGAGGGCTTCTGGCGCCACGTCGATGTAGGCGGCTTCAGGTGGCGGCGGCGGCGCGGCGGCGGCGGTCTGGGGTTGCTGGCCGCACCCGCCGGACAGCAGGGCGAGGCTGAGAAGCGGCAGCCCGAAGAGGATGAGGCTTGAGGGTAATCCGTACCGACGTGTCATGGACGTTCCTTTTTTTTTGTTGGGAAGATGAGGTGCGCAAAAGTGTGGTCAGCGGCTTTCGCAGCCCAGGGCGCGGAAGACCGTCCGGTTGAGAATCGCGACCTGCTCCGGGGTGACATTGCCCGAGCGCTGCTTGAACCAGTAGGCGACAAAGGTGTTGAGCAGCCCTTCAATGGCCAGGGCCAGGGTCAGGGGATCCTCCTCGCAGAAAATGTCCTGTTCGCGGCCGCGGGCGACGATGGCGCAAAGCTGTTCAAAGTAGCGTTCGTGGTATTGCAGGCATTCGGAGGGCATCAGCAGCGCCGGGTTGAAACGGCCGGTCGGCATGTTCTCCACCACGACATGGAACAGGCCCTGGTGCTGCTCAAACTGCCGGATGCGCAGGCTGATCAGAAGCTGAATCGCCCGTACCGGGTCCGCTTCCGAGGCGATCTCATGGACGAAGTCGTCATAGCTGCTCTCGACGATCGAACGGATGATCTCCTGGTACAGCGTCTCCTTGTTGCTGAAAAAATTGTAGATCGTGCCCACTGAAAATTCGGCTTCCCGGGCAATTTCCTCGATCGTGGCGTTGAAGTAGCCCTTTTGCGCGAAAATCTTTTCGCCGGCGGCCAGGATGTCGCGGCGGTGCCGGCTGCGTTCGCGTTCCTTGCGCGACAGGCCTTCATTCAGTTCGTCTGGTGTGTCAGGCATCATGCCCCCTTTTCGGCGGAGGTGAGTTGTAAAGAATGGATTGAATGGATGAATTGTGATTCACGCCATGAATATAGATTCATAAAACCGGAAAGCAAGTGGGATGCGGGGAAAAAGTCATGCTTTGTCATGAATTGTTGGAATGGGCAGTGGGCCGTGTACGGTAATGGGCGTCCCTGGACGGTTACCGTGTTCGGGAGTCGGCGGTCCGGTTCATGCGGCACGAAAAGACCCTTTCCGGGGGCGCGGTGGCGTCCGAGGAAAGGGTCTGATGGTGGGCAACGCGCCCCATGCCGTTGGCGGGTTGGTGTTTCCGTGTGTTAGCGCCACGGTTTGGCGAGGGCGAACAGCAGCCGGTGGAAGCGGTTGGCCTCGGCAAAGGTCTGTTCAGTTCGTCGGCAGGTCTGGAACTGCAGGGCCGGGGAACGGCCGTGGCAGTGGTCGAGCATGCCCACGGCATAGTGGACATCGGCCAGGGTGACGGTCGCCCGCTCGCAGGCGGCGGCGTGGCAGCGGGCGGCGGCCAGGGTGACCGGGTAGGTCAGGCAAAGGGCGTCCAGGCCGGTGAAAAAACCGGTGTCATAATAGGCCGGGCCGAAAAACTGGCAGCATTCGAGGCGGACTTCCAGAAAGCGCCGGTAGGGCTCCCAAGCTGTGTCGTCTGCCAAAAAGCGATCCGGCGGTTCGAACAGGCGCACCTGACGCATGGGCAGATCGGGATGCTCCTGGCCGAAATGGCGCGGGTTGCCGAAGCCGGCTATGGCGGCGGCAGTATGGGCCGCGCGCGCCACTCGGGTTTTGAGCGAAGTGTCGAGCATTTCCTCGTCGCGCCGCCAATACAGGCAGAGCCATTGCCGGAATTGGGCGCGTTCGGCGGCGCCGAGGCCGAGCCGGGGCCGGTCTTCCAGGTTGGCTTGGACGGAGCGCCGCAGGCTGGGCATGATTTCCCGCATGGTGTCGAGGTCATTGAGGAAAGTTGCCCCCAGCTTGCGGGCGCGTTCCGCCAGGCCGCGCAGGCAGCAGATGCAATCGGTCATGTTCAGGCTGGTGTCCTGCAGCAGCTGCCGGGCGGCGCCGGTCAGCAGTTCAACCGCCGGTCGCAGCAGGCCGTTGAGCTGCGTCGGCGAAAAGCCGTCGCCGAATTGCATCTCGCGGACGAGCTTTTCGATGTCCTGGCGCTGTTCGCTGATGGGCGTGCCGTGGTTCTGGAGGACGGCCGGGCAGTCCATGCGGGCGAGGACCGAGACTTCCCCGGGAAAGGTGGACACGATGTTGAAGGGGTATCCGCGGCAGGTCAGGGCCTTCTGGTCGAAGCCGAAGCGGCGATGCATCCGGCAGGCGCCGTCCCGGCCCAGAAATACGCAGGCCCCGTCGGCTTGCCGCTGAAAGTAGGGGAAGCCATTGCGGGTGACGACGAAGTCGGCCGGGACGTCCGGTTCGTCGCCCCAGTCAAAGGCGGCGAGCCGTTCGATTTCCGGCGGCCGCAGCAGGACGTGAAAGCGCCGGCAGCAGCGTCCGCAGAGGATGCAGCTGTAGCGTTGCAGGCTTGAGATCGTGATTTTGGGCGGCATGGAGGTTCCCAGTCGGCCGGAAGGCAGGACCCGGAGTGACGGGCAGGGATGTATCCGCGCCGTTGCGGCAACGCCTTTGCCGGCAGAAAATGCGTTTGGCGAGGCCGGGTCATCTGGCGGCGCGGTTCGGCTGAGCGGCGGGTTGATTGGCCTTCCGGAATGGGTCTCGGGTCATGCCCGGGCCCATTCCGGAAGGCCTGCCCGCCCTGGCCACGTCCTCCCCTGGTCGCCGCCATGGTCTGGCGTGCGGGTCCTGCCTGTCGGGCGGCAAGGCCGGTTTGGAGCCAGGCGTCAGGGCGTGATGACGTCGAAGCCGGTAAAGGGCCGGAGCACTTCCGGGACGACGATGCTGCCGTCGGCCTGCTGGTAGTTTTCCAGGATGGCGCAGACGACGCGGTCGGTCACGCCGGTCGCCGAGATGGTGTGGACAAAGCCGCGGCCGCCGTCGGCATCCTTGTATTTGATGTTCAGGCGCCGGGCCTGGAAGTCGGTCAGGTTGGTGTTGGAGGTCACTTCGCGGTAGGCGCCGAAGCCGGGGTACCAGGCTTCGATGTCGTATTTTTTGAAGCCGGGGGCGCCCATGTCGCCGACGCAGACATTGACGACGCGGTAGGGCAGGCCGAGCTGCTGCAGCAGGTATTCCTCGTTGGCCAGGCAGACTTCATGGCAGCGCGGCGAATCTTCCGGCTTGCAGAAGATGATCTGCTCCACCTTGTGGAACTGGTGCACGCGGAAGATGCCGCGCGACTCTTTGCCGTAGCTGCCGGCCTCGGTCCGGAAGCAGGGCGTGAAGGATGTGTAGCAGCGGGGCAGGGTGGCGCCGTCGAGTGTCTCTTCGGCGTGGTAGCCGACGAGGGTCTGCTCCGAGGTGCCGATGAGGGCGAGATCCTCGCCGGCGAGGTTGTAGGTCTGGTCCTTGAAGAAGGGCAGGTAGCCGGTGCCGAACAGGGTCTGTCCTTTGGCGGCGCAGGGAGACATGAACAGGGTGAAGCCTTTCCTGACCAGCTCCTGCTGGGCCCAGAAGAACATCGCCTGGGTCAGCTGGGCGCCTTTGCCCACCCAATAGTAGAAGCCGGACTGCGCGACCTTGGCGCCGCGGGTCGTGTCAATGATGCCAAGATGCTCGCCCAGGGCCTGGTGGTCTCGGGCGGCGAAGGCGAACGTCGTCTGGCCGCCGACCTGCCGCAGTTCCAGGTTGTCGGTGTCGTCCTGGCCGTCCGGCACCTCGTCGGACAGGAAATTCGGCAGCCAGGTGAGCCGTTCGTCGACCTGTTTTTTCAGTTCTTCCAGTTTGTCTTCCTGTTCGCCCAGGGTGACCTTGAGCTGCTTGACGGTTTCCCGGGCGGCGGGGTTGGTCTGGCATTCCTTGCTCAGTCGATTGCGTTCGGCACGCAGGTTTTCGACTTCCTTGACCGTGGCCAGGTAGCTTTGGTCGAGGGCGCACAGGTCGTCGACATTGATTTGGCAGCCGCGCCGGGCGGCGTTGGTCTTGACCAGTTCCGGGTTTTCACGCAGGATTTTGATGTCGATCATGACAGGTCTTTCAGATTGGGTCCGTCGATGCGGGGTGGGAAACTCGCGGTTCGGCCGGCTCATTATTTTTTGGCGGCGGTGGCGTTGACAAGGGCGAATTTGATGGTGGCCTGGGCGACGGTGGCGTCACCGACCATGAAGTGTCCGGTGGCGATGCCGAAGGTGCCCTTGGGTTCGCAGCTGGCCTTGATGGCCAGCTGCTCGCCAGGCAGGACCGGGCGGAAGAATTCGGCTTCGTCGACCGACATGAAGAACCCGATCAGGCCATGGAACTGCGGCTGTGAAAGCATGGTGGCGCAACCGAGTTGGGCGCCGCTTTCAATCTGCAGGTAGGCCGGAAACCGGGCCGGGCTGGTGGCGTGGACGAGCGGGTCGCTGCCGGTGATGTTCTTGTAGCCGACCGCGCTGTTCATGTTTTCCAGGCCGTAGGCCTTGTCGATCAGCATGAAGGGATGCCGGTGCGGAATGTAGTGCAGGATGTCCATGGCGTTGAACACGCTGGCGGGCGTCTGCTGCAGAAACGGGCAGGGGTTGAGGTTGGGCGCGGGCGTGAACCAGCTTTCCGGGCGGCGTGTGAAGGTGACGTAGCCGCTCGAGGCCAGGTCGCCATTGGCGAGGCGGTTCTTGATCTCGAATTCGACGGCGCCGTCGTCGTGCTTCTGGTGGACCTGGCCGGAGACGCGGAGGACGGCTCCCGGGGTGACCGGCGTGCGGAACTTGACCCGCCGCAGGGCCTTGACCGTGGGGACGCCGTCGCCGGGCGAGATTTCCTGGAAGAGCATCCGGCAGGCCTGGGCCATGGCCGCGATCTGCAGCATGCCGGGCAGAACCGGATAGTCGGGGAAGTGGCCGTTGAAGATGTTTTCATTGAAGGAGACCATCTTCAGGCCTTCGACCGTCATGGCGTCCGGATCGACCTGGAGCTGGTCCAGCATCAGCAGCGGGGCCTTGACGGCCAGCAGCTCGCTGAGCGCATCGTAACGGTAGAACATCGACATGGGATACTCCTTATGGCTGTTAAGTCAGGGACATATATTAAGATATTGGCAAGGGGCGATAATTCAAGACCGCAGACGCCAAAGCCGGGCGGCGGCCGGGGGAAAACCGGCGCCGACGGCGGAACAACAGTGGGACACCGTCTGATAAGTTCAATCTTGGGCCCGGCCGTGCCTTGCCTGCAGGCAGCCCACCTGGGCGCGGTATCAAAGCCTTGGCGCCCCGGATTGTTTCGAACTGAAACCGTCCAGGAATTGGCAATGCATCACCCCAGGGCGGCGGGCGGGTCCGAGCCGCCCTGGGGAAGGCAGGATAAATGAGCATGCAGCCCTGAAAGGGCGACGCATAACCGCCCTGGAACGGGCAGCGCAAATGTTGCCCTTCGGTCTCTTGACAAAGGTTGCTGGGGCGCTGCGATCAGGCTTTACGGGCGCCCTCTGGCGGGCGTTGCCGGACGGTAATCGGCAATGGATGAGTTGGCGCCGGGCTGCGGGCGCCGGGCTGCGGGCGCCGGGCTGCGGGCGCCGGGCTGCGGGCGCCGGGGGAAGCCGTCGGCCGGCTTCGAGGCGCTGTTTTTAAGCGGCGGCGCCGGGAACTTTCCGGGAGGACTCTTGGCGGATTTCCGCTGGTGGAGTATGGTAGAAGCAGCCGGGCAAGGGGGGGGCCGCCGCTTGGCGGAGGCGGGGATGTTCAGATGGCATCACATCCGGGGCGGTTGTGCATTGAAGGAGACGTCATGAAGGTATTTCGGGAAAACAGCGCGCGCATTCGTCGCAACGCCGAGTTCATTCTGCGTGATTTGGGTGGCTGCCGGCCTGGTGAGCATCTCTTGCTGATCGCGGACGATGCCAGCCGGGAGAACGCGCTGGCGCTGGCGGACGTGGCGCGCGAGCTTGGCCTGCATCCCCTGGTGGCCGACATCGATTCCTATGGCCGTGGCCAGCGGTATCTGGCGATGCCGTCGTTGCGGCCGCTGCGGGCGGCCATCCTGGCCAGTGACGCGGCGTTCATGCTGACCGATCAGATGCTGACCGACTTCGGCCTGTTCCTGGGTGACGGCGACGCCATGGACGCGTCCCTGACCGGCGCCGGACGCCGCTACACCCTGGAGGCCCGCGGATTGCCGGAATGGGACTTGCGGCCGGAGGAGATCATCCATTTCCGGGAACGCACCAGCCGCCTGCACGACCTCCTGCAGCGCGGCGGACTTCTCCGGGTGCGTACGGCCCGGGGCACGGATTTCTCCTGCGACATGGCGTCGGGCACGGACGGGATGTACCCCGTGCTGGGCATCCTGCCCTTTTACGCCGAGGTCGCCGTCATTCCGAAGCTCGGCTGTTTCAATGGCGTGCTGATGGTCGACGGCGCTTCCCAATGCGCCTGGGCGCAGCGCGGTTTTCCGATTCGTCCGGCGGTGCCCGGCCATCAGGAGCTGTACCTGGAGCCGCTGCGGATTGACATCAGGGACGGGCGGGTCACCGGCTGCAGCGGTCCAGCCGCGCAGGTGGAGCGTCTGGAAAAATGGATGTATGAAAGTTCCCCGCATGCGGACCTGGCCGATGAAATCGGCCTGGTCACGACGACGGCCCGCGAAAACGACCAGTACGGGTGGTTGATCGACGGCACGCATCAGACGCACTGCGTGCATGTCGCCCTGGGCAACAATACCCGCCGCGGCGAGTTGATTCATGCCCCGGAGCACTGCGACTTTGACATGCATGACCCGGAAATCACCCTCGACGGGAGGCTCCTCTATGCGGAGGGCGAGTTTCATGATGAGGTCATCTTTGCCCGAACCCGCGGCCGCTGACACGCAAGACCCGCGGCGGAGCTGCCAGCAACACCCCCGCCAATTGTAAAATGCACCGTTTTCATTATAGTAATGACTGGCCGCTGACTGTCATTCACCCTGGGGAGAGGCGGCGTTGTCCCAAACTTCCCCGGGGGTGTTTTGGGGGAGGGCTGCGGTCAGGCGGGCATGAAAACCACGGTTGTCACGATTTGCTGGAATGCGGAGCGGACCCTGGCCCGTTGCGTCCGGTCGCTTCTGGGGCAGACCTGCCGCCCGGAGGAACACCTGGTCGTGGACGGCGGTTCCACGGACGGCACGCTGGCGGTTCTGGCAGGCCTGGAGCAGGAGTACGCCGTCGCCGGGGTGGCGTTGCGGGTGCTGAACCAGGAACGGCGCCCCGGCGAAGCCGGCATTCCATCGGCCTGGAACCAGGGGCTGGCCAACGCCCGGGGTGATCTGATTGCCCTGCTCAACAGTGACGACTGGTACGAGCCAACGGCCCTGGAGCAGGTCCAGGCGGCGTTTGCCCAGGCTCCGGCGCCAGGGCCGGCAATGGTCGTGGCGCCGGTTAACCTGGTGCGGCCTGGCGGCGAAACGGCCAGGACGCTGTATCCGAAATGCCTCTGGCTGGCGGAAGTGCTCATGCCGCTGCCGCATCCGGGCTGCTTTGTCCGGCGGGAAGTTTATTTCTCGCAGGTCGGGCTGTTTGACTGCCGTTATCGGATTTCAGCCGATTATGACTTTGTCTGGCGGTGCCGCAAGGCCCGGGTGGCGATGGCCTATCTGGCAAAGCCGCTGGTGAATATGGAAATGGGCGGCCTGGCGAACCGCAGCCGGCGGCTGGCCCGGCGGGAGACGTTGGCGATTGCCTGCCGGCACAGCCGTTGCCCGGCGCCGGCACTGGCGGCGTGGGCGGTGCGGACGCTGGCGGGAATCTGAACAGAACCGGCGCCGGATGGCGGGCCGGGGCTGCGGCCTGGTTGGTTGGTTGTGACGTAAAGCGTGAAAGTGGGTCCGGAACCGGCCTGGCGACTGGCCGCTGAATGAATGGTTCAGACGAAAAGCGCCATGCCCAGTCCGGCGACAACAAGGGGAAAAGCAAGATGTCATCGTTTCTGGGGTGTATGAGGATGTCCCCCGGTGCGGCGCCCGTTGACGGCCCTGGTCTGGCCGCCGCCTTGGGGAATGGCTGTTCGTATCATGCTGACGACTGGTATGGCATGGCCGGCAGCCGGCTGCAAGTCAGTGCCGACGGGAACACCGCCGTGCTGTTTTCCGGAGTGCTTTTGAATGAAAAACGCCTGCGTCAGGCAGTCGGCTGCGCTGCCCCGGCCGGGTGCCCGGCGGAGCAGGTGCTGGCTGTGCTGTATCAGAACCGCGGCGACAGCCTGCTGCGCGACTTGAACGGGCCGTTCATCATCGCCATTGCGGACCGCGTCCGGCGGCGTCTGCTGCTGGCCCGGGATCAGCATGGCCAGAAATTCCTGTTCTACGGCGCGGACCGGGATGGCCGGTTGTGGTTCAGTGATTCGTTGCCGCGGCTGCGCCAGTGCGCCGGCCAGGCCGAAGGCGTCGATTTCCAGGCCTTGGCCGATTATCTGGCCCTGGGCTACATCCCGGCGCCGGCCACGATCTATGCTGGTCTTCGCAAGGTGCCGGCCGGCCATCAGGTGGCCGTGACGACGGGCCGGGAGCCGGCCGTCGAAGCCTATTGGCGCCCGGAACTGGCGCCCAAGCTGGACCTGTCTTTCGCCGAGGCCACCGCCGAGGCCCGGCGACTGCTGGACCATGCGGTCCGGCGCTGCCTGCAAGCCGCTCCGGACGCCGGCGTTCTCCTTTCCGGCGGAATCGATTCCAACGTCGTGCTCGGGCTGGCGGCCCGGCACCAGGGGGGGCGGCCGCGCGCCTTTACCATCGGCTTCGAGCACGGTGTCTATGATGAACGCGCCCTGGCCGCACTGGCCGCGCGCCAGGTCGGCGCCGAGCATGTCACGGCCCTGGCGCAGCCGTCGGACCTGGCCCTGCTGCCGGAGCTGCAGCGCGCCTCCGGCGAGCCTTTTGCCGATTCCTCCCTGGTGCCGACGGCCCTGGCCATGCGACTGGCCGGCGCCAGCTGCCGTACCGTCCTGACCGGCGACGGCGGGGACGAGCTTTTCGGCGGTTACCGCCGCTATCAGTTCATGGTGCTGCGTTCCTGCTATGACCGCATCCCCCATCGCCTTGGCGATGGTCTCTGCGGTCTGCTGCTGCGCTGTCTGCCGAAGAACGCCGAGTCCAGGACGCGTCTGGCCAGCGCCAGGCGGCTGGCCGCCGCGCTGCGTCTCCCGGCCGTGGCCTGCTATGCCAGCTTTCAGGAGATTTTTTCGCCGGACCTGCTGGCCGAGCTGGGGCGTTTTCCCCGGGTCGGGGTGGTGCCCTACCAGGAGCGCTGGCAGGCTCAGATGGCGCAGAGCAGTTGTGTCGAGCTGGTGGAGAAGGTCAATGAACTCGACCTGCTGTCGTACGTGCCTGACGACGGCTGCCGCAAGGACGTGCTGGCAGAGACCGGAACCGATGTGGTGGCGCTGGCGCCGATCCTGGATATGGAGGTGACGGAGTTCGCCTTGCGCGTGCCGCGGCCCTTCCGGGTGACCTCCCGCCAGCGCAAGCGTCTGCTGCGCGCCGTCGGCGCCGATTGGCTGCCGGCCGAGCTGTTGCGGCAGACCAAGCGCGGTTTCGGCGTGCCCGTGGCCGCCTGGCTGCGCGGCGAACTGGCGCCGGTCATGCGCGAGCTGGCCGCCTCGGTCCGCCAATGGGACCGGGATGGGTGGCTGAACCACGACACGGTCGGACGGCTGGTCCGAGAGCACCTGGACGGCGGCGTGGACCATGGCGCGGAATTGTGGAACCTGCATTGTTTGAAGCTGTGGCTGGAGGAGCAGCGGTGACCGGCCGCGCCCGGCCGCGGCATGGGTGGAACTTGGGCATGACCAGGCGGAAAGGACAGGAAGGACAGCAAGATGGAGGCGAAGGCAAAGGCAAAGGTGAAGAATCAGGCGAGGTTGCGTTTCTGGCTGGTTGGCGTGCTGTTGCTGCTGGCCTGGGCGCCGCTTCTGGCCGAGGAGGTCGCATGCCGTTTTGGCCGCGGCCAGTGGTCGGCCGCCGACTGGGTGCTGGTGAAAAGTCCGCGCTGGGACTATTTTGGCGGCTGGGTTCAGCAGGACGACCATCTGATGAACGAGCATCCGGCTGATGCCACTCCCAAGGAGATGCTGGGCAAGCGGGCGGCGGAGACGTACACCAGCATGGTCTACCGGCACAAGGTCTCCGGCCGCACCAAAGTGTCGGCGACCATGCTGTTCGAGGACCGCATGGCCCCGGAGCTGGTCCTGGCCGGCGAACTGGGCCTGGACGCCAAGGGCCGCCCCGAATACCGCGAACACTGGGAAATCGTCCTTTATGACGAGGGCATCAATGTCTGGCATCATGAAATCCGGGACGGCAAGCCGTTCTGGCGCAAGGCGGCCTACCTGAAGACGCCGTTTCAGCCGGGAGTCCAGTACACGCTTGAGGCGCTGGTCGAATTTCCGGCAGGCGGCAAGGGGCCGCAGCTGTCAGTCACCTGCGACGGCAAGCGTTTCGGCTGCCTCCTGCCGACGCTTCCCGAACCGTTCCATGTCGGCGTCACGGCCTGCGAAGGCGTCAACCGCTTTTATGATTTCAAATTGACAACCAACAAAATCCACAAACCGGAAGAAGACAGGTAAATGGTGAATGGCATGGACTGGAAGACGTTGCTGCTGAGCTTTTCGATTGTATTTCTGGCGGAATTGGGGGACAAGACGCAGCTGACGGCCCTGACGCTGACCACGGCCCGCGGCGGCGGCACCTGGTCGGTGTTCATCGGCGCCAGCGTCGCCCTGGTCTGCACGACGGCGATTGCCGTCCTGTGCGGCAGTTTCCTGACCCGCTTTCTGCCGGAGAGGTACCTGCACCTCGGTTCGGCGGTGCTGTTCATCATCATCGGGGTGGCGCTGCTGACGAACATGGCCTGGCGCAACGGCGCGGCCCGCGCCGCCGGCGAGCCGGGCGGGCCGGATGCCGTCGGCACCCCCGCGGCGGCCGGGTCCATCGGGCTCAAGCCGTCTCTGCTGAAGGCGCTGATCGTCCGGCAGGTCACCGCTTATGAGCGGGACCTGGTGGCTGACATCGACCGGCAGCTGCGGAGCATGCCAACCGGTCCGGAGCAGGACCTGCTCCGCCAGCTGGCCGCCGCCCATCGCCAGCATGGCCAGGACATCGCCGCCATGGCGGACAATCCGGGCGATGACGGTCCGGGCGCGGTCCATGCCGGCGAAGTCCAGGGCATGCTGGGCAAGCTGCAGGCCTGCCGCTGCCACGATGAACACCAGCCGGTCCAGAACATCATCCGGCGCCAGGAGGCGGCGGCCGAGTTCTATGTCGCCCTGGCGCAGATCGTCGACCGGCATGAAGTGCGTGATCTGCTCCGCCGCCTGGCTGCCCATGAGCTGCGCCTGGCCGAAAAGCTGTGCACGGCCTTTCATCAGCCCGGCGACCAGGTCGCGTCTGGCCAGGACGGCGCCGTTCACCGGCGCACCTCATAAAGGTTCCGGCCAGGAGAGGAGAAGCACGACTGCGTATCATGAATCCGATCACGAGAAAAAGACTGCGTCGATTCCGCGAGCGCCGGCGGGCGTGGTATTCTTTGCTGGCCCTGGCCGCGCTGTATGGCCTCAGTCTGGTGGCCGAGCTCTGGTGCAACGACGTGCCGCTGATGGTCTGGCACCAGGGACGGCCTTACTTCCCCTTTCTCCGATATTATGCCGACGACGTTTTTACCGGCAGCGGCCTGGGCACCAGGCCGGACTACCGGCGGCTCGGGCAGACGAGGGCTTTTCAGGATGGCGCCTCCTGGATGGTCTGGCCGTTGCTGCGGTGCGGCCCTTTTGAGACGATTCCGCATGAGGACCTGACCGGCCACCTGCGGGTCGAATGCCGCCTGGAGCCGCGTCTGGCCGTCAGCGGCATCAGCGTGGACGACCAGCTGGCCGTGACGCGGGCGCTCGGCCTGGAGTTCTTTGCCGAAGACGGCCGGTCGCCGGAATGGTCTGGCCGGCGCCTGGACGCGTTCTGGCAGCTGCCCGGCGTGCTGACCGAGGCCCTGGCCCGTCGTTTCGCCAATCAGGCCGCCGACCGGCTGGTGGTCGAATGCCCCGGACAGCCGGGCATGAAAGGCGGGGAAATCACCCTGGCCGCGTATCAGCCCCGCTCCGCCGCGCCGCGCCAGGTCCGGCTGACGGTCCGGGAGCAGCATCGCCCTGGCGACACCAGGGTCTGGAAGTTCGCCGCCG
Source organism: uncultured Lentisphaeraceae bacterium (assembly GCA_964407145.1). Lineage (GTDB taxonomy): Bacteria > Verrucomicrobiota > Lentisphaeria > Oligosphaerales > Oligosphaeraceae > JAAZKI01. The sequence goes on from CAYOUR010000005.1 coordinate 21,144, forward strand.
GCCGCGATGCCCCGGAGTACAGCCAGGCCGCCTTCGCGGCGCTGCCGGCGGAGCTGCGCCAGCTGGTCCGGCAACAGGTCGAGGCGGCTTTTGCCGGTCCGGTGGACGCGGTCGACGTCACGGATGGCAGGCACGACTTCAGTCTGGACTGCCGCCTGGAATCCGTCCGTTTCCCGTTTCGGCCGGTTCCCGGGCATTGGTTCGGGCTTGACGACGCCGGCCGCGATGTGCTGGCCCGCATCCTGTATGGTCTGCGGACTTCGCTCAGCTTCGGCCTGATCCTGGTGGTCTGCTCACTGTCCGTCGGGACTCTCCTGGGCTCCGTGCAGGGCTATCTTGGCGGCGTCCTTGATCTGACCGGCCAGCGCCTGATTGAAATCTGGAGCGCGCTGCCGTTTTTGTACATCATCATTCTGATGGGCTCGATCTACGGGCCGGGTTTCTGGCTGATGATCTTCTGCTATGCGTTGTTCAACTGGATCGGGATTTCCTATTACATGCGCGCGGAGATGCTTCGCCTGCGGCGTCTGCCGTTTGTGGAGTCGGCGCGCTGCCTGGGTCTGCCGGGTTGGAAGATTGTGTTCCGGCACATCCTGCCGAACGCGGTTGTGCCGCTGATCACGTTTTTCCCGTTTTCGCTGGTCGGGGCGATCGGCTCCCTGGCCGCGCTTGACTATCTGGGCTTTGGCCTGCCGCCGCCGACTCCCAGCCTGGGGCAGCTGCTGCAGCAGGCGCAGAGCCTGCGCTGGGCCTGGTGGCTCATCCTCTACCCGTCGGCGACGCTGTTCCTGGTCATGCTGCTGGGAGTCTTTGTCGGCGAAGGCGTGCGTGAAGCTTTCGACCCCCGGCAGCATGCGCGCCTCGAATGAATGCGATATGACTGATAATGAAAGCGACAAGGACGTGAAACCGTTTTTTTTCGTCGTGCCAGTTGACAACATCCTGGATGGCGCTATGGTATTTCCTGCTTTTGCAGTGAAAAACAAGTCTTATCTCATTCGGTTTGGCTTGCGAGCCGTAGTCAACCATCTCAAGAAAGCAAGGAAAAAAATGAAGAAGCATTATTTTGGCGCCCTGGTTGGTGTGATTGCCCTGTGTCTGTTCGGCGTTGGCGCTTTGGCGCAGGATGCCGCTCCGGCGGCCGCACCGGCGGACGAAGCGGCCAAGCTGGAAGACAAGCTGTTGCCGCTGATGACCATGGAGCAGGCCTTTGCCGCCTCCTTGCAGCGCCGCGCCCTGCTGGCCAACTTCATCGTCCAGGAACGCGCCAAGCTGGAGAAGGCGACGGAAGACGAGAAGGCCGAGTTGCAGAAGAATATCGACGCCGCCACCAAGCAGTTTACGGAATTGACGACCTACATGGATGTCATCTTTGGTCTTGGCGGCCGCCGCGAATACGAGTACAACCGCGTCAACTCCACGATTTATCTCAAGGTCGGCACGGTGGCGGAGACGTTTGGCCGTGCCATTCAGGCCCGCGACGTCCGGGCGGCGCGCATCCGCGAGCTGCAGGCCCAGCTGGAAAAGGAAGAGGATGCGGCCAAGAAGGAAGCCCTGCAGAAGGAGCTTGACGGCGTGTTCCGGCAGTACGCCCTTTTTGTCAACGCCCTGTTCCGCATCTATCAGATTCATCCGGCCCGCAACTATCAGTATGTGGCCGGCAACCAGACCCTGTATCTGAAGACGAATGATGAGGAAATCAGCAAGCTGAAGGCCGAGATCGAAAAGAAGAAGGCCGAGGGCGATGCCAAGGCCGAATAACCTTTGCCTTTGAGTCTACGTAGGATCCGGCAGAAGCCGTATTCCCGCAGGGACGCCCCGGGGCCGCAGCGCGACTCCGGGGCGTTTTTTCTGGGCGCGACCCGCGGCGGCCGGTGCTGGTCGATTTCGCCGCCGGCCCGCCGAAAAAGCCGGGCCCGACTGGCGCCGGATGAGAAATCCGGTGTATATTATGGAAATATGCAGCAGGCAGGGTGGCGGGAGACTTATTGTGCAGAAGCTCTTTGGAGGTAAGCAATTCATGAACAAGAAGACGGTCAAAGACGTATCGTTTGCGGGGAAGAAAGTGATCATGCGGGTTGATTTCAACGTCCCGCTCAAGGACGGGGTGATCACGGACGACACGCGCATCCAGGCGGCTCTGCCGACCATCAAGCATATTCTTGGTCAGGGCGCGGCCCTGACGCTGATGAGCCACCTGGGGCGTCCGAAAGCCAAGGGCTATGAGGCCGAGTTGAGCCTGAAGCCGGTGGCGGAATATCTGGCCAAGGTGCTGGGCCAGCCGGTCCAGTTCGCGCCGGACTGCCTGGCCGCCGATGCGGCCGTGGCCGCTCTGGCTCCGGGACAGGTCCTGATGCTGGAGAACACGCGCTTTGAAAAGGGCGAACAGGCCAAGCCCAAGACCGATGGTCTGACCGACGACGAGGCCGCCAGGCTCAAGGCCGAATACAAGGCCAAGCAGGATGCCATGGCCGCGAAGCTGGCCTCCTACGGCGACGTCTATGTGGATGACGCCTTCGGCACCGCGGAACGCAAGGACGCTTCGACGGCAGTCATCTGCAAGCATATGCGGGCTAAGGGCGCACCCAGCGTGGCCGGTTTCCTGATGCAGAAGGAAATCGACTACCTCGGCATGGCATTGGAGCAGCCGCAGCGGCCCTTTGTGGCGATCATCGGCGGGGCCAAGGTCTCCGGCAAGCTGGAAGTGCTGCAGAACCTGATCCGCAAAGTCAACACCATCCTGATTGGCGGCGGCATGGCCTATACCTTCCTGAAGGCCCTCGGCCATGAAGTCGGCTCGTCGCTGTGCGAAGACGACCTGCTCGAAACCGCGAAGGAGACTCTGGCCGCAGCCAAGGCCGCCGGCGTCAAATTCCTGCTCCCGATCGACAACATCGCGGCTGACAAGTTTGACGCCGAAGCCAACCAGAAGGCCGTCGGCCAGGACATTCCCGCCGGTTGGATGGGCCTGGACATCGGCCCCGAAACCGTCAAGATGTATGCGGCGGAGATCAAGGCCGCCAAGACGGTCGTCTGGAACGGCCCGATGGGCTGTTTTGAAATGCCGCGCTTTGCCGCCGGAACCATGGGCGTGTGCCAGGCCGTGGCCGACTCCGACGCGGTCAGCATCATTGGCGGCGGCGATTCTGTCAGCGCCGTCAATCAAAGCGGGCTGGCCGCCAAGATGACCCATATTTCGACCGGCGGCGGCGCCAGCCTGGCCTTCCTCAGCGGCAAGGAGCTCCCGGGCTGCACGTCCCTGGACGACAAATAACCCCGCGCGCTTCGCCGCCGGTCCGGCGCCGACGGCGCCGCGAGCCGGACCGGCGGCACATCGCCCGGTGTGGGCGGTCGCGGCAGCAGAGCCGGGCCAAGGTGCAGCCCGTTCTGGTCGCGGCTCCGGCCGGAACCGACACCAGTCCATGACAGAAACGAAGGAAAAACAAAGCATGTCACGTTGCAAGGTAATCGCCGGGAACTGGAAGATGAATTTGGACGCCGTCGCCGGCGTTGCATTGATCGAAAAACTGCAGGCTGAATGCGGCGGCTGCTCCTGCGGCTGCCGCCAGCAGGGTCCCGAGGTCGTGGTCTGTCCGCCGTTCACGACCTTGCCGGCCGTGGTCGAAGCGGCCCGGGGCACGTGCCTGAAAGTCGGTGCGCAGAACATTCACTGGGCCGAAAGCGGCGCCTTCACCGGTGAAATTTCCGGTGCGATGCTGCAGACGGCCGGGGCGACCCACGTCATCGTCGGCCACAGTGAGCGGCGTCAGTATTTCGGCGAGACGGATGCGACGGTGAATCAGCGCCTGCTGGCCGGCCTGGCCAGCGGCTTGACCGTCATTGTCTGCGTCGGGGAATTGTTGCAGGAGCGGGTTGACGGGACGACCCAGGCCGTTGTCGAACGCCAGGTCCGGGCGGCGCTGGCGGGCGTCGACGCCGCGGCCATGGCCGGCGTGATTATCGCGTACGAGCCGGTCTGGGCCATCGGCACGGGCAAGGTCGCCACCAACGACGAGGCCCAGGAAGTGCACGCCTTCATCCGCGGTCTGCTGAAACAGCTTTTCCCCTGCCCCTGTGTCGCCGAGACGACCAGGATTCTGTATGGCGGCAGCATGAATCCCGGCAATGCGGCCGGTCTGCTGGCCCAGCCGGACATTGACGGCGGTCTGATCGGCGGCGCCTCCCTGAAGGCGGAGCAGTTCGCGGCGTTGGTCCGCGCGGCGGGCTGATTGCCTGCTCCGGGGAGCAGCTGATTCGGCGGCGAGAGAGATTCGGTCAGGTTCCGGGAGGGTGAACAGAAGTCCCTTTCTGGGGCCTGGCCGTTTTGCATTGGCTTCTGACGCGTTCAGCCCGTCGCCGGCCAAGGGACAGCAAGGTTTTGGCGCGAAAAAAGGCCCCGCTGTGGAACAGGGGAAAGAAAGCGATGTCAAAGAACACGATGAATGATGACAGGTCACTGGTTGATCGCTTCAAACAGGGTGACGAGTCCGCCTTTGCAATCCTGGTTGAGAAGTACTCGGGCCGGGCGTATCAGATCGCCTATGGCGTCCTGGGCAGCCGTGAGGATGCCGAGGAGGTGGCTCAGGACGTGTTCATCCGCATCCATCGCGCTCTGGCCCACTTTCGCGGGGAAGCCGAATTCACCACCTGGATGTACCGGATCACCATGAATCTGGCCAAAAACAAGTATCGATGGAACAAGATCCGCGGCAGCAAGGTCAATATCAGCATCGATGCCCCGCTGGAAGGCTCGGGCGACAGCAGCGGCGAGGAACGGAAGATCGACCTGCCGGACGGCCGCATGGCTCCGGATGAAAAAAGCGTGTTTGCCGAACTGGAACTGAATGTGCGGGAGGAACTCGACAATCTGCCGGACATCTATCGCGAGGCCCTGGTGATGCGAAATGTCGAGGAGATGAGCTACGAGGACATTGCCAGCGCCCTGAACTGCAAGCTGGGAACGATCAAGTCGCGCATCGCCCGAGGACGCGAAGAATTGCGAAAACGCCTGGGGCTATAGCCCGGCCGACGGCAGTAAGCCGGGCTGTTTCATCAGAACCGACATCTTGAATAGTGACCGATCGAAGCGAAGTGGGAACAGCGTATTACTGTATGGTGACAAGCGATGATGCACAACTTTGAACAACATTGCCCTGATTCGGAACTGCTGAGCGCCTATTGTGACAGCCAGGTTTCCGTGCAGGAACTCGACCAGGAACTGGCCGCGGTGGGCCGCCACGTCAGCGGCTGCCAGTCCTGCCAGCGCACGCTGGCGGTCTACCGGCAGCTGGACAGCCTGGTGGCGTCGGCCTGTCGTCCGCCGCAGGGTCTGGTGGACCGGGTCATGTCGGCCGTTCGCGCCGCTGCGCCGGCGCCGGTGAAGTCCCCGGCGCATCGGCGTGTCGCGCTTTGGCTGCAGGCGGCGGCTGTCGTGCTTGTCCTGGCCGTCGTGGCGGTGACCGTGGCGCGCCAGGCACGGGCAGTGGACGGCCGCGACGGGGTGACGGTTGCCCAATATGGACCGTCCGTGGGCGAGAGCGGCGCCGCTGAGGCGGTCGCCGCGTCCGAAGCCGCCGCTGAAGCCCTGGCAGCCTCCCCGGCGCCGGCCGCCGAGCCGCATCCGGCACGTTCCCGGGCCAGCGGCACGGTGACCGGCAAGGACGTGCAGGCCGTGGGCATTGACCGCAATGCCGGCCGCTCCAGCGCGCCGGCCCAGCAGTTCTATCTGCCGCCAGAGGTCCGCCATGTCTGGACCACGGCAGACTTGCAGCAGAGCCGCAGCCTCCTCAATCAGCTGGCCAAAACCAGCCAGTCCGGCATCACCTGGGTCGAGAACGACGGTGAGAAAAGCAGCCTGACCGGGAAGGTGCAGCTTGATGACGGGCAGCTGCAGGCTTTTGTGGACGGCGCGCATGGCCAGGGACTGCAGCTGATGTCGCCGGCGCTGCCGCAGCCGGGTAACGGCGCCCGGGTCAAGTTCACCGGTCAGAAGGTCACCTATAGCCTGGTTCTGGTGCGCGCTGACGCCAACGACTAACAATGCCCTTTCGGGCTGTCGTCGATGGGGGTGGCCTTGCGGCCATGATGTCAGGCCGCGGAGAAGCCCCTACTCCCGCAGGCCGGGCGGGCACGAAATGCAGCCGGGGAAAAGCGGGAAGCCGAGGCTCAACATGTCCTGGACGGAATTGCTGTCGCCTGAAGTTCTGGCGCGGATTTCAGACTACAGTGTGTTATCGCGTGTCGCCGTGGAGGGCTTCCTGTCGGGTCTGCACCGCAGCGTGACGCGCGGTTCCGGCGGCGAGTTCGTCCAATACCGAGGGTATGTGCCCGGCGATGACTTGAAGCATGTGGACTGGAAGCTCTACGCGCGCCTGGGCCGGGTCTACACGAAAGTCTACCAGGAAGAGACCAACATGCGCTGCGCCGTGGTGCTTGACGCGAGCGCTTCCATGGCGTATCAGGGCGGCCGGGCCGTCTGTTCGAAATTCCACTATGGCGCCATGCTGGCGGCGTGTCTGGCTTATCTGGGCCGTCGGCAGGGCGATCAAGTCGGTCTGTTTGTGTATGCCGACCGGCTGCTGCTGGGCACGAGTCGCGGCCAACGTGCGCCGCGTCTGCCGGAGTTGCTGGCTGATTTGGCCAAAGTCGAGGTCGGCGGCCGGGCCAACCATGACGCCGCCATCAGCACGGCCGAGGAATTCATCGGCCGCCGCGGCCTGCTGGTGCTGTTGTCAGACGGGCACGACCTGGAACACGGCCTGGCCCGCCAGGTTCGCCGCATCCGCTTTGCCAACCGGGACGGCATGGTCTGCCAGATTCTCGACGCCGACGAGCTCGATTTGCCGTTTGCCGACCTGCGCCGCTTTGTCGACAGCGAGAGTGGGGATGAAATCACGACCATGCCCGGTCTGGTGCGGGAGAACTACCGCCGCCGGATGGACCGCTTCGTGGCCCGCCAGCGGGATGACTGCCTGCGTAACGGCACGGACTACGAGCTGGCTACGACTGATCAGAACCTCGGCGACCTGCTGGCGGCCTATTTGTATCGTCGGGAGGCGATGGTCTGATGCTGACGTTTGCCTATCCCTGGATGCTATGGGGGCTCCTGGCCCTGGCCGGACCCCTGCTTTTACACCTGCTTAACCGCCGTCAGCCACGGATGCTCGTTTTTCCCAGCATCCGTTTCCTGACCAGGGCCCAGCTGCCGCGCGAAGGTCGACGGCGGCTGAGGGACCTCCTGTTGCTGTTGTTGCGCATGCTGATCTTTGCCGCGGCGGTTCTGGTCATGGCGAGGCCGAGCTGGGTCGAAAAGCCGTCCGCGCCTTCGCAGACGGACCGTCCTCGCGCCGTGCTGGTCCTGGACGCGTCCGCCAGCATGCAGGGCCATGGCGCCGCGGAGCGCGCCAGGGCTCTGGCCAAGGCGGAAATCGCCTCGTTGGCGGACTGGGAGCTCGGCCTGGTGGTGGTTGACCGGGCGGTGGCAGTCGCCCTGGCGCCTGGCGCTTCGGACCCGGCCGTGCGCGCGGCTTTGGACGAGTATGCCCCCGGGAATCTGGCTGGGCGTCCGGTCGAGGGCGTCCGTCAGGCCTTGGCCTGGCTGGATGCCGGCCGGGGCCATCCCTCCCGGCTGGTGGTCATCAGCGACCTGCAGCGGGGCGACTGGGCTTCGGCGCCGGCCCTGGCCCCGGCCGGGGTGGAGGTTGCGGTGCGTGACGCCGGCCAGGACGGCGCGGTCAATGTCGGCATCAGTTCGGTGCGGAGCATGGCGCTGCCGCGCGGCGGCAGCCGCGTGCTGGTCTCGGTTCGCAACTACAGCGCCATCAGCCAGGAGCGCGTCCTGGCCATCTCCGTCGGCAACCGGCAACTTCGGCAGACGGTGTCGCTGCCGCCATTGCGTCAGCGGCGGGTCGTCTTTGTGCTGTCCGAAGAGGCGGCGCCGGCCGCCGGCGCCCGTCGTGGCCTGGCCTCTTTGAACCAGGATGACTACCCGTTGGATGACGTGCATCATTTCTGGCTGGGCGACCTCCCGGCGCCGCGTGCTCTGCTGGTCACGCCGGGGGATGTCGAGCCGGCGTCGGAGGAGGCCGCCTTCTTCGTCCGCAACGCCCTGGCCGCGGAGGACGGCGGCGTGCCGGGATTCACGGTGGAAACAGCGCCGGCAGACTTGCTCCAGGAAGTCAGCCTGGCGGTGTTTCAAGCTGTTTTCCTGCTGGGGGCGGTGGAGGGCCTGGCCTCCGCGGATGTCGACGTCCTGCGTCAGTTTGTCGAGGCCGGCGGCGTCGTCTTTGTGACGCCTGGTTCGGCGCCGAACCAGGCCTTGCGGGCGCTGCGCAACGCCGGTCTGTTCGCGGCCCAGGGCCAGGGCCTGGCCGGTTCCAGCCGGGACGTCAGTCTGGGCATCGGCTGGGTCGACCCGGATTGCCTGCTCGGCGGGCTGTATGGCGATCCGCTGGCGAGCGATTTGTTCATGTTCTCCATCCGCCGGCTGCTGCGGTTGAACCCGGAGCCGTCCGTACAGATCCTGATGAAGACCTTGGATGGTTTGCCGTTTCTGGCCGAAAAGGCCGTCGGCGCTGGCCGGTGCTATTATTTTGCCTTGGATTTCAGCCTTGGGTGGAGCGATTTTCCCTTGACGACGTCATTTTTGCCGACGTTGCGGGAGTTGTGCCTGGTGGCGGTTCCGCCCGGTTACGGCGTCAAACGTCTGGTGTGCGGGGAGACGCCATCGGGCGCCGGCGACTGGTTTGGCGGTGGCGGCGCGGCTGCCGTCCCGGATGAGGTCCCCCCCGATGGCTGGCAGGCGCCGGGGCTGTATCAGGCCGGAACCTGGCCGATTGAAGTCAACGTCTCCAGCCGCGAATCCATGACCGACCGGGTCAATGCCGATGATCTGCGCCGCCGTCTCAGCCAGGAGGCCGCGGGTCGCGGCGTTGCGCCTGGCGGCCAGGCAACGGCCGGCGCTGGCAGCCGGGATTGGTGGAGGGCACTGGCCTGTGGCCTGGCGCTGCTGATGCTGGCCGAGGCTGTGCTCCGGTTGTGGACGGGCAACCGCGGGTGACCGTAGACCTGGCCTTGAACCACTGATGAACACCGATAAACACCGATCTCAATCCAAGGCAGAAAAGCATCCTGTTCCACGAACAACAGCGGTGTTTTTTTTGCAATGCCTGCGGGAAGTTTTTGGTCTGGCGGTGGTTACGTAATCACGGCATGGGCATGACGGAATGCGGCCGGCGAACAGCCGGTTGCCGCCTTGAAGACGCGGCAGAAGTACGATGCCGAGGCGAAACCGGTCTGCCGGGCGACCTGAGTCACGTCGTGTTCGCTGAAGATCAGCAGATCCTTGGCTCGGCTGAGGCGCCGACGGTGGACGTAGTGCATGGGCGGGCAGCCGAGCGCGTCGGCAAACAGGCTGGAAAAACGGCTTGGAGACAGCGCGCTGACAGCGGCCAGCCTCGCCAGGGTCAGCGGCTGGTGGAAACTCTTTTCGATGTAGTGCAAGGATTTGACGACTTGGGCCGGGATGTCGGGAACCAGTGGGAAGGGATGCTCGGCGAGCATGGCGCGGCAGCAGGCGATCAGAAGCTGCAGGTTGAGCGTGTATTCGGTTGCATAGCGCGTGGCCTCCGGCTCATGGCGGCTGTCCAGCAGGCGCTTGACCAGAGGCTGAAAGTCCTGTGGCGGGGGGGTGGCGACGAGGAACTGGTTCCGCAGCCAGGGCGCCAGAAAATCCGCGATGCGGCCCAGCTGCTCGCGGCTGGGGATGCCGCCATAGCAGTTGTACGCCCGGGTGACCACGTTGGCCGCCGTGTGAAAATGATGCGTCACCCCCGGCCGCAGCAGCGCCAGCTGTCCGGCGGCCAGCTGGCGCCGGACGCCGGAGACCAGAAAGTCGGCCGCGCCCTCCAGGATATAGGTGAACTGGTACGAATCATGGCTGTGCGTGACTTCGTTGGCGGCCTCGCCGTCATAATGATGGACGGCCGCCCGCTGGAAGGGCGACGGCAGGTCATTGTGGTATTCGGCGGTGGTCATGCGGGATTCCGTTCGGGCGCCGCGCCCCGGCTCTCAGCCCAGGGGGAAGTGGCAGACGCAGAAATGGGTTGGGGAAAAGTCGGCGCGCGGCGGCGCGCCGGCCCGGCAGGCTGCCTTGGCATGCGGGCAGCGCGGATGAAAATGGCAGCCGGAGGGCGGGTTGACGGGGCTGGGGACGTCGCCCGGCGCCCGCAGTTTCCCGGAACGGCCGCCGGACGGCTCCAGGGTCGGCGCCGAGGCCAGCAGGGCTTTGCAGTACGGATGACGCGGGGCTGCCAGGACCTCATGGGTCAACCCCTGCTCGACCACGCGGCCGAGGTACATGACGGCGATGCGGTCGGCCAGAAAGCTGACGACGCCCAGGTCATGGGTGATGAACAGATAAGCCAGGCCGAGCTCGGCCTGGAGGTCCTTGAGCAGATTGAGAATCTGCGCCTGCACCGACACGTCCAGGGCGCTGGTGCATTCGTCGCAGATGACCACGTCGGGATTGACCGCCAGGCTGCGGGCCAGGCCGATTCGCTGACGCTGGCCGCCGGAGAATTGATGTGGGTAGCGGCCCAGGGCGTCGGTCGGCAGGCCGACCTTGGCAATCAGCCCGGCCATGATTGCATGCCGTTCCCGGGCCGTGTGCCGCGGGCAGTGTATTTCCATGCCTTCCGCGATGGTTTCGCCGATCGTCAGCCTGGGGTCGAGGCTGGAGAAGGGGTCCTGGAAGATCATCTGGATGGTTTTCCGAAAGGGTTGGAGCTCGCGCTGGCGCAGGTTTTGGAGTTCGGTCCGGCCATGGGCGACGATGCTGCCGGCACTGACCGGCGCCAGGCCGACCAGGGCCTTTCCGGCTGTGGTCTTGCCACAGCCTGATTCACCGACCAGGGCGAGGGTCTCGCGGGGGCGCAGGCAGAAGTCGATGCCGTCAACCGCTTTGATCTGACCGGCGGTGCGCCGCGGAAAGCCGCCCGGGCAAGGAAACCAGACTCGCAGGCCAGTGACTTGGAGGACCGGACTGGCCGGGGCGCAGGGCGTGCCCGGCACGGCTGCGCTTGCGCTTGCGCTTGCGGCTGTGGCTGCCGGCAGGGGCGTGCCGGCCAGGTGGCAGGCGGCGCCGTGGCCTTGGCCGAGATCCCGGAAGGAAGGCGCCGCGGCCCGGCATTGCGGCTGGGCCAGCGGGCACCGGGACGCAAACCGGCAGCCGGGAATCTTTTCATCCGGCCTGGGTACGGCGCCGCTGATGGCGGCCAGGCGCTGGCCGCGCTGGTCCACCGTGGGTATGGAACGCAGAAGCAGGCGCGTGTAGGGATGGGCGGGCTGCCGGAAGAGGTCCTCGCAAGCCGCCGTCTCGACGATGCTGCCGGCGTACATGACGGCCACGCGATCGGCCTGCTCGCGGACCAGGGCGAGGTTGTGGGTGATCAGCAGAATGGCGGTTCCGTACTGCCGGCGCAGGGCTTGCAGCAGGTCCATGATCTGCGCCTGGACGGTCACATCCAAGGCCGTGGTCGGTTCGTCGGCAATAAGCAGTTCCGGCTGACCGGCCAGGGCCATGGCGATCATGACGCGCTGGCGCATGCCGCCGGAGAGCTGATGCGGGTAATCGTCGACGCGCTGTTCCGGGTCCGGGATGCCGACCTGGGCCAGCAGGTCGACGGCCAGCCGCCTGGATTCGGCGCGGCCGCGTCCCTGGTGCCGCCTCAGGACCTCTTCTATCTGCCAGCCGACGGTGAGGACGGGGTTGAGCGCCGTCATCGGCTCCTGGAAAATCATGGCCAGGCGGCGTCCGGCCAGGGCCCGGATTTCGTCCGGGGGGAGGGTCAGCAGGTCGTGGCCTTGGAAAAGGGCGCGCCCGGCCTCCACGACGGCATTGGCCGGCAGCAGGCCGAGCAACGACAGGGCGGAGACGGACTTGCCGGAGCCGGATTCGCCGACCAGCGCCAGCATTTCCCCCGGGCGGAGCGCAAAGGACGCATCCAGCACGGCCGGGTGACTGGCGCCGTTTTGCCGAAAGGCGATGCGCAGGCCGGAGATTTCCAGCAGAGGATGGTTGGAGGATGACGGCATGGACAAGGGTTGGTTCGTGGCTGTCGGTGGCTGTCGGTGACCGGTTCGCACCGGCAAAGGGGGTCAATGCAGGCGCGGGTCAAGGGCGTCGCGGACGGCGTCGCCGAAGATGTTGGCCGGGAGCACCAGGCCGACCATGAAGGTGAAGGCGGCGGTCAGCTTCCACCAGATGATCGGTTCGCGGGTGAGTTCGGTCCTGGCGTCGTTGATCATCGTCCCCCAGGACATGGTGTTGGCGCCAACCCCGATGCCGAGATAGGTGAACGCGGCTTCCGCCAGGACTTCGCCGGAAAAACGGATGACCGTGGTGATCAAGACCAGATGCAGCACATTGGGGACGACGTGCCGGACGATGATGCGCCAGCTGGGAACGCCCATGGCCCGGGCGGCCTGGACAAAGTCGGCCTCGCGCAGGCGGATGGTCTCGCCGCGCAGCAGCCGGCAGAGGCCGGTCCAGGAGGCGATGCCCATGGCCAGGGCCAGTTGCGGCAGCCCCTGGCCGAAGATGATCATGAAGGCGGCGATGAACAGCACGGTGGGTATCGAGCTGAGGACCGTGCAGACATACTGGGTGGCGTCGTCAATCCAGCCGCCGTAGTAGCCGGCCGCAGTGCCGAAGACGAGCGCGAAAGGCACTGCCAGGATGGTGGTGAGCAGGCCGATGATCATGCCGGTGCGGATGCTCTTGCAGGCTTGGCAGAAGACGTCCAGCCCGACCCGGTCGGTGCCGAAAAGATGCGTGCGCGGGAAGGCCAGCGGCGCCAGGATGCGCTGGGGGCGGCCTTCCGGGGACAGCGCCGTGGTCGGGGTGTAGTCCGTGCCCGCGAGGGGGGCGGAGTAGGTCTTTTCCCGTTTGTCGGTGAGGGGCCGGAGCAGATAGTCGAGTGCGGAAGCGCCCTGGTCCAGGATGACGGCGCCGGTCTCGGGGTGGCGGGCGACGGCGCCGGTCTCCGGGTCGTGGAGCGGTCGCCGCCAGCCGATGCTGTCCAGGACGGCGATGGCGCCGTAGCCGGCGAGGATGAAAAACGAGACGACGGCCAGGCGCTGGCCGCAGATGTCACGGGCGGCGTTGCGCCAGTACTCGCGCCGGGACAGGCGCCAGCTGATCAGGGTCGCCGTGATGAGCAGGCCGGCGGTGAGCAGGTTTTGCAGCCACCAGGATTGCAGCAGGGAAAAGGACATGGGGGTGATGTGTATGGGTTGGCCGGCGACGGTTGCGGCGGCCGACCGTGTTCGGGAGTGGGAGTGGGAGTGGGAGTGGGGTTATTGTAATCTGACGCGCGGGTCGGCGACGGCGTAGCAGATGTCCGTCAGCAGCAGGCCGGCGATGTAGAGGGCCGAGCCCAGGAAGACCATGACGCGGACAACGGCGAAGTCCTGGGTGTTGACGGCCATGATGGTATAGCCGCCCAGGCCGGGTATGCTGAAGAAGCTCTCCAGAAGCATGTTGCCCATGAAGAGCATCAGTATCTGCATGGGGACGTTGGTGAGAATGGGAATCATGGCGTTTTTCAGCACGTGGAGGAAGAGGACGGCGCCTTCGGAAAGGCCCTTGGCCCGGGCCGTGCGCACGTAGTCCTTGCTGATCTCCTCCAGGAAGAAAGTCCGGTACAGGCGGATGCCGCCGCCCAGTCCGCCCAGCACGCCGATACCGACCGGCAGCAGCAGGAATTTAACCATGTCGGCGCCGGGCAGGAACCCCGAGACGGGGACCAGACGGAGGATTTTCGCGAACAGATACTGGCCGGCGATGATGAAGATCAGGGTGGAGATCGACATCAGGAAGACGCAAGCCAGCTGGATGCCCAGGTCGACGCGGCTGGCCCGGCGGCTGGCGGCGAGCATGGCGATCAGTACGTTGACCAGGAGAGTGCCCAGGAAGATCGGTGCCGTGATGCACAGGGACGGACCCATTCGCTGCCGGATTTCCGCGCCGAGCGGTTCGAGGGTCATGTCGGAACGGCCGAAGTCACCCCAGAACAGGGCGAGGCTTTTCCGGAAGAAGATGGTCTCGGTCAGCCGGCCGGCGCCGGCAGCGGCCGGATTGAGGAACAGCGGCTGGTGATAGCCATGCGCTTCTTTCCAGCGATCGATCTGCTCCGGGTTTGAGGCCTTGTCGCCCAGGGCCTGCCGGGCCATGTCGTCCGGTGAGTTGACCAGGAAGAACAGCAGGAACACGACCAGGTTGACGCCAAGCAGCGTCGGAATCAGGTACAGCAGTCGTCGTAGAAGATAGGTGGCCATGTTGGCAGGCGGCAGAGGAAGGTGTGGGGCCAGGTGGAAAAGGGAGGTTGACGCCAAGCTGGGTCGGGAAGAGGCGCGGTTGCGCCGGTCCGGACATGCCAGGCAGGGGGCCAGGGCTGCTTGCCCCGGTCTGGTGCTTGATTGTACTATAGAAAGCCAATTGCGGCTTGCAAACGGTGGCGGCGCAAGCCGGCTTGCTCAGTTGGAAATTGTGCCAGGGGCGGGGTGTGAACGAAATCCCGCCGGTCACGAGGACGCCTCGCTGGGGCGCGGCGCGTTGCCGGCTGGATGGCGCGGCGTCTTCTGGCGGGCAGGTCATGGCTGGTTGCGGAACCGCGAAGACTCGGCCGGCGGCGTGCGTTTTTTCCAGAGCGCGACGGTGATGACCAGGGCGAGGATGCCGGCAGCCAGGTTTACTGGCCAGCGGCGCGGACGGTTCCAGGATCGCTGGGCCGCGGACCGGGCCACGTGGTCGACCCGGCGGTATTTCATGAAGGTCTTGCCCATCTGGTGCGGCTTGAAATTCTTCAGCCAGCCGTGGGTGAGGGTGAAGTCGGTCGGATGGAATCCCCAGCAGCAGGGCGCGTGCTGCTGGAGGATGCGGTTGGCTTGGCGGATCAGCTCCCGGCGCCCCGCGCCATTGGCCATGGTTTCCAGCTGCTTGAACACCTGGTCGAAGTCATCGGAGGCGTAGTTGACGTAGTTGGCGCCGCGGCCCTGGGTGCTGGCCGTGGCGTTCGGGCCGTAGAACAGGAACAGGAAGTTTTCCGGGTCGGGATAATCGGCGAGCCAGCCCTTGTTGAAGATGGTCTGCCAGTTGCCGGTGTTGAGTTTGTTGCGCCAGCGGTTGAGGTCGGAAGGGCGTTCGTGGACGTCGATGCCCAGCAGCCGGAGCCGGTGCCGGAGCCATTGGAACTGGGCTTTGAAGGACGAGTCGCCGGCCTTGGCGTGGTCGAGGGCAAGGGTGAGCGGCGCACCGTCCGGGCCGATGCCATTCGGGTATCCGGCTTCCCCGAGCAGGCGCCTGGCGTGCTCCAGGGGGAGGCGGGCCGGGCGCCGGCGGGCGTCGTCCCACTGGTCCGTGAATGGATTGACGCTGTCCGGGCCGGTTTCCGCCCCGTAGATGCCGGGCGGGATGATGCCCTGGGCGGGAAGGCCGCGGCCATTGCGGAAAATGTCGATGAACTCCTGGTAGTCGAGCACGATCGAAATCGCCTGGCGCAGCTTCTGCCGTTCCGGCGCCAGGCCGCCGACGACGGGGTCAAGCATGTTGAAGCCGAAGTAGAAGATGGTCGGCGCCACGGCGGCGGTGAGCTGGATGCCGCGGGCGCGCATGTCGTCGGACAGGCCCAGGTCACCGTTGGGATTCATGGCCACGGCCGCGTCGAACATGTCATTGGGGATGCCGCTGTCGTCATAGTATCCCTGCAGGAATTTGATCCAGTTGGGGATGGATTCCCGTTCGAACTGGAAGTAGAGCCGGTCGATGAAGGGGGCTGGGCGGTTGGCGTCTGCCAGCAGTCCGGCGGCCTCGTCCTCCGGGCTGCCCTGGTCGGGGTAGGGCTCGAGGCGGTAGCCGGGATTGCGCTCCAGGATGATGTGGTCCTCCGGCCGGCAGCTGGCCATCTGGTAGGCGCCGGTGCCGACCGGCCAGTTCTTGAAGGACAGCCGGGCGTCGATGACGGCCGGTTCGTGATAAAAGGCCAGGGCCTCCCAGGGAATTGGGGCAAAGAAGTGCATGGCCAGCCAGTACGTCAGCTGCGGATACTTTCGGGAAAGGATGATTTTGAAGCTGTCTTCGCCGAGAAGCTCAACGCCGGCCAGGGGCAGGGCGCGGTAATCCGGCAGGACCGGATGGCTGTCCACCTCGCGTCCGGCGCGGCGGGCTTCATCTTCCAGCCGGCTGATTTCCGTCCGAATCAGGTCCGAGCATTCGGCCATGCCGCTGATGAACGAGGCCAGGGTGGAGTAGACGGGCGAGGCGAGGCGTGGGTCGCAGAGTCGGGTCAGGGCGACTTTGAAGTCTTCGGCGCGGAGCTCCCGCGTAGCGGTCTCCGGCAGCTGGTGTGGCGCGGTGATGCCGCGCAGCTGGTCTGGCGCGATCTGGCGATAGCGGGGCGTGCCGTCTTCCCGGCGGGCAAAGCATGGGTGCGACTGGTAGCGGACGCCTGGTTTGAGGGTGATGACGTATTCGGCTCTGGCGACCAGCTCCGGGGACGGGTCGCCGGCCAGAATCTGCCCCTGCCGGTCGTAGTAGGCGGGTGTCGGGACGGCGCTGGCCAGCATGGGAACCAGTTCGTAGGGCCGCCGGAGGTAGTCGTAGGCCAGAGGCATCTCCACGATGCAGTCAAGAATTTGCCCTTCGTGCACGTAGTAGGACACGGCCGGGTCCAGGCTCTTGATGCTGCTTGCATAGCTGGTGAAAAAGGTGTTGGACTCGGCCAGCCCGGTTGGCCAGGGGTCGTTGGTGAACAGCGCCAGGCTGGAGCAGACCAGAATGGCCACCGGAACCGGCAGCAAAGCCGGCCAGCGGTCGCGTAGAATGGTGCGGAAAAAAGCCATGTGTGGTGGTGTATAGCGGGGAGAAGACGGGCGAGGGAACGGGGGTCAGGCCCGGAATGGCGTCGGCGACGCGTTGCCCAAACGTCACGCCGCCGTCGCCGGCTAATATACACTCTGAGCCAGCCTGCGGCAAACCGCAGCCGCTGGCCGGGCACCGGCTGATTGTCACCGGCCACCGATTGATAACAGGGCTTTGGGAAATGGTCATAGGCATCAGACAACAAAACCCCAAGCCCTCTTCACTCGTGCGTGCGAAAAATTTGGATTCCGCCCAGGCGCTCGCCGTTGCGCAGACGCTTCTCACGCGCGCGTGACAAAATTTTGGATGGTGGCCCCCTCTTGGGTGGGTGGGCTTGATTTCTAGAACCCACGCGAAAAATACCTCCGGACAGGCCATTTTTCAACGCCATTTTGCCGAATCATCGTCATTTTGTGCTTTGGCGGGAATTCAGGCGCCAGCAGGCAATCGGCTTTCCATGACATTCGCCTCACCAGCGGAGAAAGCATAACGCCTTATATCAATGGGTGAGCGGTGACGGCTGATTCGGGAAAAAAAGCCGGGGACAGTTGTTTTCATTCGGCGTTTTGGTGCTACAGTACTGACAACCGGTGATTGCCGGGAAAGACGGCTTTCTCACTGCGTTGACACACATGAGTTGAAACCAGGGCTGAGCATGAAGATTCACATCATGACGGACCTCGAAGGGCCCAGCGGGACAAATGGCCGCAGCGACGGCATCGGCAACAAGACCGTCAATCTCCCGGTTGCCTGCCAGGTGCTGACCGAGGAGGTCAACGCCTGCATTGAGGGTCTGGTCGCCGCCGGCGCCGATCAGGTCGTGGTCTGGGATGGCCATGGCGGCAGCAACTCCATCGACATCACCCGGCTTCACCCGGCGGCCGAGCTGGGGACCATCGGCGGCGACTTGTATCCGGTCACCTTCCTGGATGCCAGCTATGACGCGGCCATCCAGATCGGCGCCCATGCCATGCAAGGCGTGGCGGACGGATACATGAACCACACCTTTTCCAGTCACAGCATTGCCAACATGTGGCTGAACGGCGAACGCGTCGGCGAAATCGGCATGGGCATCTGGAAGGCCGCCTATTTCGGGGTGCCCACGATCCTGGTGTCCGGCGACGACGCGGCCTGCCGGGAAGCCCGCGCCTGTCTTCCCGAAGGCGTGACCACGGTCTCGACCAAGCACAGCATCTCGCGCTACACGGTCATCAACCGCCATCCCGCCGCCGTCCGCGCCGACCTGCGCGCCGCCGCGGAACAGGCTCTCCGCCGCCTCGCCGCCTTCCGGGCCAAGCCGTTGCCGGCGACTTTTGAACTGACCGTGCAGATGATGTGCCCCAATACGGCCGACGTCTGGGAAAAACGCGGCGCCGAACGCCTGGACCACATGACGGTACGCTTCCGCGGCGCCGACCTGGTTGATGTCTGGTCGCAGCATTGCGGCTGGGCCCCCGGCGTCCATAACCGGAAATTCGCCATTTCGCCGGCCCTGAACAGGCCTTGGACAGGCCCCGGACCAGCCTGACGATGATGGCGACCCCAAGATGATTCAGAGCAAGGGAGATCACGCATGCAATTTTTTGACACCGCCGGTTTGCCGGAGCTTCAGGCCGGTGCTGCCCGGGTCAAGATCACCCCGCCCGTGGGCGTCGGTCTGGCCGGCTATTTTCATGAGCGCGTCGCCCGTCGCGTCCGCGACGAGCTGTTCTGCAACGCCGTTGTCCTGAAAGGCCAGGGCGACCCGATTGTCCTGGTCTCACTCGACATCATCGGCGTTTATTCCCAGTTGGCGGAGGACGCCAAGCGCCTGATCATCGAGGCGACCGGCATTCCCGGGGCCAATGTGCTTCTGCATGCCACGCACACGCACACCGGGCCGATTCCGACCCGCGACCACATCCTGCCGCATTGCGCGGAATGGCTTGACGCCCTGCCGGGCCGCATTCTGGAGGCCGTCCAGGCCGCCATGGCCGACCTGCGGCCGGCCATGGCCATCCCTGGGCGCGAAACCGTCCGTGACGCCGGGTCCGTGCGTGTCTGCCGGCAGAAAAACGGCCATGAGCTGTTTGGGCGGGCGGACAGCATCGGCCCGGCCGGACCCTGCGACCGTGAACTGCTGGCTCTGCGCCTCTGTGATCTGCAAGGCGAGACCCGCGCCATGGTCATTAACCACGCCATGCATCCCGACACCATCGGCGGCAGCAAGGCGGACTTCATCTCAGCCGACTGGCCCGGGGAAATCTGCAAGAACATCGCCCACGTCTACGGCCGTGACGTCGTGACCGTCTTCCTGAATGGCTGCTGCGGGGACATCAACCACGGCATTGACCACCCGACCCGGCGCGTCCGCAGCGGTGAAGCCCGCGCCGTCTCCATGGGCCGGACGCTGGCCGCAGCCGCGATCCTGGCAACGGAGCAGGACGAGCCCATGGCCGCCAATCGGACCGCCGCCCGCCTGGAGATGCTGCCGATTCCGTATTACACCCGCACGCCCGAGTTCCTGGCCGAGGTCGAGGCCGCCCGCAAGGCGGCGGAGGGGTGGAACTCCGCCCTGGTCATCATGAATGACCATTGGACCCATGACGGCGAGGTGGCGTCGGTGCCGGTGCAGGTCATGCGTTGCGGCGACGTCATGTTTGTCGGCCTGCCCGGAGAAGTGTTCTCGCGCTGGGCCCTGGAACTTAAACACTGGTCGCCGGCGCCTTTTACCTTTGTCGTGGAATTGGCCAACGGCTGCTTCCACTATATTCCGACGACCGATCAGGCCAATCGCGGCGCCTATGGCGCCAAGCCCATTCTCTCGCGTTTCCTGGAGGCCGACGCCGGCCGCAAGCTGGCCGACCAGGCCCAGGTGATGCTCTGGGAACTCTGGGAATGATTTCGCCCGCCGGTCCGGCGCGCCCGGTCCGCCGGCCCTGCCGGCCAGGGCAGAGCCGGACGGCCCTTCGGGATTCATGCCTGCAACCCATCAGCCCAGGACAGCCGCAACATGACGAAAATCGCCTTCATCAGTGATATCCACGGCAATTTTGACGCTCTTCAGGCGGTCATGACCGCGCTCAAGGACGAGGCCTGCGACCTCACCCTCTGCCTGGGGGACATTGTCGGCTACGGGCCATGCCCTTGTGAATGTGTGGACTATATCCGCCAAAACAATATTCAAGCCGTGCTCGGCAACCACGACGAGTATGTGACGCTGCTCATGGACCCGCGCCTGGACCGCCTGCGCGAGGACATCCGCATTGCCGTTCAGTGGACACAATCCCAACTGCCCATGGACGCCCTCAAGTGGCTGGCCCAACTGCCGTTTGAAATGGCGGCAGAGGAATATTTCACGTTCATTCATGGCTCATTCGCCCCCGGGAAATGGGGCTATTGCCTGGACGAGGGGACCTTCGCCGCCAACTTCAAGAATCAGAAAGCACAGCTGGCCTTCTGCGGCCACAGCCATTCGCCGCTGGTCGGCATTGACCGGCCTGACGCGACGCCCATCGTCGATTACATCCGGCATTGCCGGCTGCCGGAGGACGAGAAGATCATGGTCAACGTCGGTTCCGTCGGCCAGCCACGTGACCGCGACCCGCGCGCCTGCGCCGTCACCTACGTGGTGGAGACCAGGGAGCTGAAGCTGCATCGCGTCGAATACGACATCGCCGCCGTGCAGGAGAAAATCCAGGCGGCGGGACTGCCGGAGAAGTTCGCCCAGCGCCTGGAAGTGGGGCGGTGACGGCTATGAGCGTCGGCGTCGGCACTGGTGTGGAAATGGCTCGGAGGAGAAGCGGCTCATGAAAAAAGGGATGGTGACGCTTATTTTGCTGGTCCTGTTCTTTGCCGCCGGGCTGGGCGCATTGTTTGTCTGGCAACAGAGGCGACAAAATGCCTCGGCGCCGGAAACCGCACCGGCGCCGGAAACCGCACCGGCGGCCATCAGTCCGGACGTGATTCGGGAAGTGGTGGTCGAACCGCCGGAACCGATGCCGAAACCGAATCCGGCCAAGCAGCCTTCATCGGAATATCTGGCCAAGGAAAAGGAAATCGCTTCTTTGCTGGAAACAATCAAGGCGACTGACGCACGTCATCGCCAATTGGTCCAGGAGGAGAAAAAGACGTATCCTTACTTTGACCAGGAGCGCGATCTGGACGCCAGTCGGATAGCCGCTCTGCGCCAAAAGCATGCCCAGGAGCAGCTGGCCCGGAAAAAGGCGATTGCCAGCGCCGGCGCCGAACTGCGCAAGCTCAATCTGGAGCTGAAGCGGAAGCGCCGGGAACTGCGCGGCCTGTAGGCCACTTCAGATAATCCAGAGCTTGGAAGGGGGGACTGCCCAGGCCCAAAGTACGGGCAGGGCGCTTTGCGTCCCAGGCTATTCAGTAAGGTTCGGTTTGGATTTGGACGAATTCAATAAACCAACAGCATATTCGTCCCATTGTCCTATTCGCCGTCCCATACGTCCCATACGTCCCATACGTCCCATACGTCCCATACGTCCCATACGTCCTATTCCACCGTCCTATAGGTCCCATGTTTCCAGCCAGAGTTGCGCATACGTGAAGAGCATCGGCCCCATCCGTTCTACTATGAAAACATCACCTTGCCTCGGCGCCATTTCGTTTTTTCTGGCTGGAAGCATCTTGCTGGCCCAGGCCGTCATCGCCGCGCCGCTGCCGGCCGATGCCGTGGTCTTCGAGGCTGAGGAGATGCGTTCGGAACCGCCCGGCACCTGGCAGGCACGGCCGCATTTTCCGGGCTGGTACACGGGCAAGCCCTCGCGCCTGCAATTCTTGTCCGGGCACCATGCCGGGCTGGGGCAGGCCGTGCAAACAGTGCGCCTGCGGGAACCCGGGACTTATCGTCTGCATGTGCGCTATCTTGACGTCATGCCGTTTACGCAACGGGCGTTTCTGCTCACGGTCAGCCAAAACGGCCGTGACCTGACCAGTCGCGAATTTGACCGGGAGTCCATTCGCAAGACTCCGGAAGGGGAAAGACGCTGGGGCAAAGGCTATGGCCGCTTTGTGTGGGGCAGCCTGGAGTTCCCGGCCGAAGCAGGCGACCTGACGGTGATCCTGGCCAAGACTTCGGCAGAGAGCAGCAGCAGCCGTGTCCGCCAGATTGATGCGTTCGTGCTGACGCGCGATTTGGCGTACGAGCCGGCGGTGACTGATCTGCACCCCCTGTATGCGCGGGTCGCCATGCTCCCCGAACAGCCCGGGCCGGTGGCCATCCACCTGTTTGTGCGGCGGAGCCATTCACCCTACTACTCCCATGCCAATATCAATGCCCAGGGCCTTTTTCTCGGGGCTATCCGCGGCGCTGACGACATGCCTGCGCGGCATCTCCAGGCCGGCGAGGCCTCGCCATGGGTCAATCTGTCCCCGCTTTTGACATACAGCGGCAGCGACCGCTTCGCCTTCAGCGCCATCACCCGCTATCAAGGCGATCCCGAACCGACCGCGGCTTTCGAGGTGATCTTTTCCAGAACGCCGGATTTGTCCGGGATGATTGGCCGTCAGGAACGCCGCGGACCGGGCAACGGTATGCTCATCGCCTTTGACAACACGACCGGCAGTATGGTGTCGGAAGAAGCCGGCAGCCGCCAGAACCTGGAGTATGCCCGAAAGACGCCGGCCGTTCCCGGTGCGCGTCCACGGCTGTTCCCCATGGCCACCGGCATGGCGCTTTCGCCCGAGCTCTCCACGGCCGCCAGCCTGGCGCGCGAGCTGGAGGCGCTGTCCATCCTGGGACTCAACGGCATCCGGCAGACGGGCGCGCCGTTTATCGAGCAGGGCTTCACCCGCAATATCGCGAGCGGATTCTATTTTCATCTTACCAGGCCGGACTGCGAGGCGGTCATTGACGGTCAGAAACTGGCCGCGCACATGGCGCGTTGCCGCGACACCACCGATTTCAGCCACGCCTTTGCCTTCAACATGATGGACGAACCTGGTCTTGACCTCGAGCACATCCTCGGCTGCAAAGTCTGCCGGCAGGATTTTCCCGTTTATCTGGCCAGTCAGCAGGTATCCGAGCCGCTGGCGCTGACGGACGACCCGCAGGCCGGCGCCGCCTTCTATTGGACCATGCGCTTCCGCATCCACCGGATGACGGAGAAGCTGCGTGCCGGGACCAGCGCGGCCCGCCAGGCCGGCATCACCATCCCGACCATGGTCAACTTTGCCATTGAAGTCGTCTACCGCGGCAACCTGGTCGGCCGCGGCGCCGACTGGTTCGAGGTCTACAACTCCGGCGCCTTGACTTTTGGCTGGCATGAGGATTGGGCCAGCCACAGCCGGACCTACCAGGTCATTGGCTACCAGTCGGATGTGATGCGCGCCGCCTGCCGGCGGTCCGGCATTCCCTTCGGTGTTTATGACATCCTGCAGGTGCATCCCTGGGAAGTCCAGGCCAAGGCCTTCACCGAAATCGGCCACGGCAACCAGGCCATCCATTTCTTCAACTACGGTCCGGCCTACGCGATCACCAGCGACACCAACAGCGACCGACCGGAAATCTACAGCGCCATCAAGAATATCGCCTGGCCGGTTGGCGCCGTGGAGGAACATCTGGTCAGCGCCCGGCCGGCGCCCGGCGACGCCGCGCAGTTGCTCAGCGTTACCAATGACATTTGGAATACCATGGACGACAATGTCTTCGGCAAGGAACGCATCTACCTCAATCTGCTCCTCCGCCATGTCAACGTCCGCCTTGACGTGCTGTCCGAAGACGATTTGGCCACGGAGCTGCGGCGCTATCGCTCCCTGTTTGTCTCGGATGCCGCCGTCCGGCGGGACGCGGCTGAGTGCATCCTGGAATGGGTCCGGCAGGGCGGGAACCTTTTTTTGACGGCCGGCGCCCTGGAATACGATCAATGGCGGCAGCCCCTTGGCCTGGACCGCGCCTTGAATCTGTCCCGGCAGCCGTTTGTCCTGTCCGAGCCGCCGGGGCGCCCGCAATTTGAATTGCCTGGCTTGAAGGAATTGGCCACCGTTGAGGGGGTGCCGGTCGTGGCTGGCCAGCAGGCGCCCCTGCTGGCGCGTTCAGTGGTCGGCGCGGGGGCGGTCGTCAGCCTCGGATTCTTCCCGGGGCTGAGCTATGTCAGCCGGGCCGCCAATCGGCCGGAGCAGCAGGCCGGCAGCATGTACAGCGTCACGGAGTTTCCAGCGGAACACCGCGCCCTGGCCGCGACCTGGGCGGCCGGCCGGCTGCGCACCGACCACCACCTGGTCGAGGCCAATTTATTGACTGCTCCGAGTGCCGACGTGATGGTGCTGGCCAACTGGACTGGTGCGCCCGTGACCACGACCGTCACCCTGGCGTCGGCGCCGCGCTATGCCGTCGTCCGTGCCATCAACGCCGATATCCTCCGTCAGTCGCAGGCGGACGGTGAATTGTCAGTCACGCTGCGCCTGGCCGCCGGCGCCTTCCTTGAATGCCGGCCATGAGCACGGCTCACCTTCGCCATCATCCGAGGCGTCGCCGTCGACCGGGCGCCGGTCTGCCGGCGAAAGCCCGCCATGGCCGCAAAGCCGGCGCCGGTTGCCGGTTGCCCTGCGTCTGGCGGTGGCCGTCATTCGACGGCG
>CAYOUR010000005.1:45742-47744 GCA_964407145.1 uncultured Lentisphaeraceae bacterium
GCCGGCGCCGGTTGCCGGTTGCCCTGCGTCTGGCGGTGGCCGTCATTCGACGGCGGGCTGCTCCAAGCTCTGTTCCCGTTCCTCCGCTTCAATGTCGCTGGCCAGAAACTGGCTGGCCAGTTCATCCGGCGCTATCGTGATCAGATTCTGGAGGACATTGACGGCGGCGGAGTCGACTTTTTGGAGCAGCGTCTGCCGCAATTCCGGGCGCAGCCGGCAAAGTCGGTAGGCGTTGGTCACCCGTTCCATGCATTCGCTGATGGTGTTGGGCAGCATTTCCGAGTAACCGGTGATATGGCGGCGCTGGTACAGCTCCTGCAGCTGCTGATCATAAGCGCCGTTGATGAAGTTTTCCAGCCTGCCCCGGTAATAGAGCCCGCAGGCTGTGGTCGGCCCCATTTCCCATTTGCGGAAAGTAGACCAATTGACCCCCATGAAGCGCGCGGCCCGGTGGTAGGGCAATCCCAGCTGCACCCGCTTGTTATGCAGAAGCCGGCGAATCTGGTCCGTGAACCGACCATCAAATTTGACTTGAGAGCCGAGGGCCTTGCTTCGACTGTCCAGGGTCTTGCTTTGTCTGCTCATCATGCCTTCCTTTCCGGTCACGTGCCTGACCTCTGAATGCCATTGGTGCATTGCATTTACGGAATGAAATGGTTTCATTCCAGTTTTATATTACATCTATAATATATTCGTTTCAAGTTCACTATGATCTATTTTTCGAAATTGCATTGTTTATCATACCAGGTCGTTGCAAGGCCTTGCCAGGGCTGCCGTCGGCGCAGTTTTCCGTCTGATTTCCAGCCCAGGGCGTGGATGGTGTCATGAAGTCGCATGAAGTTATGACGGTCTACCCGTCCCCGGCGCCGGGAAAAGTCTGCCATGCCGGCAAGGTCCTGACTCCACCGGCGGGATGGATTCTGGTCAATGCCGGTGATCCCGGCCTGACCCGCCGCCTGAAAGCTGCCGGCAAATACTGGATCATGGTCAGAAAGCGGCGCAACCGCCAGGAAAGCGTCGGCCTATGGGTGCCGCGGGAAACCGCCGAACGGCTACGGGCCGAGCTGGCGGCCGAACGGGAGACTGCGGCCTATCAGCAGAAACTCGATGCCGGACGACGCGCCCGGGCCCGGCAACAGGCCAGCTACGAACTGGATTTCCGCCAGGCCGTGATTGATTTCCTGCATTTCGCCCCCCGGTGGCGGCCTCTGTCGGAGGCGATCGCCGAGGCCGTCACCATCCACGCCGTCCCGGTCGGCAGCGGGACCGTCGCGCGAACCAGCCGGATTCCTCTGCCACGCCGCGCGGAAGCCGCCGTCATCGCCTGGATGCGCCATCAGACGACAGCCTATGACAAGATGGTGATCGCCCGCCAGAAGGGCCGGCGCCGTGAGGTCCGCCGGCAGCTGGCCGCGACTTCGCGTCAGCTCCTGCAGCTGTACCGCGACGGCCGGGACGTTGAGCCGGAAACCTGTCCGCTGGCCCAGGCCCTGGCCAGCTCGCCGGCCAAGGAAGCACCGCCGGCGGCGACTGCTTCGGTTCCGGTCCGCCGGACGCCGGTATCGGCAACGCCGGCGGAGCCGCAGCCGAAACCGCGTGCGTCGGCGTCAAGTCCCGTGCGCCAGCGTGCTGCCGGCGCCTGGAAAGACCTTTTTGAAGATGAATGATGGACCCCGGCGCTTCGTGGAGGTGACTTTGGTTTTTGCCGCCGCATGGCGCTTCCTGATGCCGCTGCCGCCATGTATGGCTGCGTCCAGTCAGTTGCGGTCCATTGTCCGCAGTCCATTGTCCATGGTCTGCTGACGGCCATTATTGTCCCCAGGCGTCCACTGTCCACTGGGTGAGCGATGCCGCTGCCGGCGTGTAACCGGTCAGCCACTGATAACAGGCGTTATGCTTTCCCCGCTGGTGAGGCGAATGCCATGGAAAGCCGATTGCCTGTTGGTATCTGAATTCCCGCCAAAGCACAAAATGACGATGATTCGGCAAAATGGCGTTGAAA
>CAYOUR010000006.1:0-33180 GCA_964407145.1 uncultured Lentisphaeraceae bacterium
CCTGCCCGTGTAACCTTGAAAAACGACCTCCTGCCAATACATTACGTCAAGGCAGGTTGTCTTGTCTTTTCCTCCCGTCCCACACCCTCGCTTCCCCACCATACTTCAGACATGGACATAAGACATAAGCTGTTTCTTCTGGCTGTTTTTCTGGTGACCGCTGCCGGCCTTCCGGCGGCGACAGTCCGCCTGGCTGGCTATGACACGACCGGCGCCGTCATGGCCTATGGCAGCGGGTCGAACGGCAACAACATCTACTACAAGCCAGCCGTCTCGGACCATCCGCGCGTCGCCTTCATCGCCCCGGACCCGATGTATGCTCAAGGGCCGGCCGCCGAATTCCGCGCTTCCTACCTGGTCGCTCCTCTGGAGGCTGCCCCAAAAGCGGCCCTGCTTTTTTCTGGCCAAAAATCTTTTCTGGGCTTTTCGTTTTCCATGCCCAACTGGCAGATTGCGGGAACGCCGGACCTGGCGGCCGACTTCGCCATCCGCCAGGGAACTGATGGCGGCAACTATGTCCAGCTTCTGGGGGCGAACAGCGGCCAGGCGATGGAGCTGCCGCCGATGATCACCCAAGAATCCCGCCTGACCATCAGCGCCGACGGCACAACCGCGGCCATCGGCGCCCAGACCGGCATGCTGCTGGTGAGCATAACCGCGGATGAGCTCGACTCAATTGACCTGGCTGACACGCCGCTGGCCGACAACACCGGCTACAGCATCGGCCTGTCCGCCAACGGCGATATCGTGTTTTTCGCGTCCAACACCTTGGGCGGAGACGGCTTGACGCGCATCTATCGCTATACCCGAAGCAGCGCCGTGCTGGAAACCGTCGCCGTCGCAGAGGCGGCCAGCACGGCCCTGGCCGACGCCCAAGTGGTCGCCACGCCCGACGGCAACACCGCCGCCTTCGTCGCCACCAACTACCTGCTCTGGTCCGGCAGCCCCGGCGACGGCCGCGGCAGCCAGATCATCGCCGCCACCCGGCAGACTAATGGCGACTGGATTCCCACCCCATGCAGCATCGGACCGCATCTCCACGCCAGTGAGCCGTCAATCAGCGCCGATGGCCGCTTCACCGCCTTCCGCGCCACCACCATCGACACCGGCGCCGCCCACCAGGTCTTCCGGCATGATCGTCTGACCGAAACCACGGCCCTGGCCAGCACCGCGGCTGATGGCCTGCCCGCCGACGCCGCCTGCGAAGTGCCGTCCATCGCCCCGAACGGCCGCTACATCGCCTTTGTCAGCAAAGCAGCCAATCTTGGCACAGCGCCAGACGGGCACACTCACGTCTGGCTGTCCGACCTGGGGCCGACCTTGACCGGCGGGACTCTGGCCCTGCCGGAGAAAAGCTCCGCCCAGCTGCCCATCCACCTGGTCAACGCCAAGGCCGGAGACACCCTGGCATGGTCTTCAGACCAACCGCTTCCGGGCGCCATCACCAGGCTGGACCAGGGCACCGCCCGCCCGGTGACCGCCAACACGCCATATCCCGTGGACACGCTGCCCTGGACGTTCACGGCCGGCCCGACTCCGGGTGACGCTGCCATCACCCTCACCCTCCAACCGGCTGACAACGCCCTGAACCTGAAGGCGGCCATTGCCTTGGAAGTCTTTGCGACTGACATTCCGCGCCAGCTGGCGGTCTCGACCATGAAGGACGGCGCCTTCGCCCAGCTTGGCGGCCTGCTGAATGCATTCGCCGGCAGCCTGGCCGAGGACGGAACCCTGGCGGCCTTCGCCACCTCTGTCCCCCTTGACCCGGACCAGGACTGGAGTGGCAATGACTTCGACATCTACCTGCGCCAACTCAATGACACAACCGGCGAGTTAACCCTGCTGACCGGCGCCCTGGCGTTGCCCGCCCTGTCGCCGGCACTGGCCGGCAATGGCGCCAACGTCTTCTTCATTGCCGGCAGCAACCTCTACAGTGTCCCAACCGCGGGCGGGACACCGGAACTGCTGCCGGACACGAATGGCGTCAGCGCCGTCGCGCCGTCGCACGACGGCACAACCCTCGCCCTGGTCCGCGACGGCGAGGCCTGGCTGCGCCGTGATGGCCAGATGACCCGCCTGGGAGACCAGACCGGCTTCACCAAACCCATGCTCAGCCGCGATGGACAGGTCGCCGCCTTCCTGGACGGCGATGGCCGCCTGTTCGCGTGGACCGCCGCGGACAACGCCTGGCGGCGCCTGGCCGGCGACACCCGCCACGTCTCCATGACTTTGGACGGAGCCGCCCTGTTCAGCCAGACCGCCACCGACGGCAGCCTGAACGTCATCGCCACCGGTTCCGGCAACGGCGTTGCCCTGCCCCTGACCGGTCTGCCCGACGGCGTGACCACGAATGACTTGTCCTTGCCCACCATCAGCCCTAATCGACGCTTCCTGGTTTATTTCCGGATTGCCAATGACACTTCCCAGCTGTTCCGCTATGAGCTCGCCACGGACACGGAAGCCATGGTCTCCGTGTCCTCCGGGGGCCAGCCGGGCAACGGCGCCGCCGGGGCGCCGCTGGCGATTTCCGGCGCCGGCGACCGTATCCTGTACGCCACCACCGCAACCAATCTTCTCCCAGGCAAGACGGGCACCGGCCGGGAACTGACCCTGGCCGTGTTCACGGCACAGCCGGGAGACGCGCCCGCCTTGGCAGCGCCGCCGGCCCCGGCCACCGAAGCGGCACAAATCACCTTCCCGCTGGACGGCGGGTCGGACTTCGGCGCCGTCGTGCCGGTGCTGCTCAGCCAGCCGCAGCACGGCCAGGCTGAACTCATCGGCCCGGCCACCGACCGTGACGGCTACGCCCTGCGCCTGACTCCGTACGACCCGCATTTCTGCGGCCAGCACAGCGTCGTCATCAAGCTGTTTGACGGCAGCCGCTGGTCATCGGACATCACCGTCAATCTGACCGTGGAAAATGTCAACGATATGCCGACCTGGGCAACCGGCATTCCGACCGAAGCGACAACACACGTGCTGGCGGAAGGCCAGAGCTTGACCGGCGCCCCCGCCCTGCGCCCCTACGCCTCCGACCCGGACCTGGCGTATGCAGCGATCACCGGCGAAACGCTGTCCTTCTCCCTGGTCGGCGCCCCAGACTGGCTCGCGCTTGACCAGGACGGCCGCCTGGCCACCACCGCCCCGCCTAGTTACGACATCGCCAGCCGGGGCGTCAACGACGGCCAGACGGTCTTTGACTTCAGCGTCCGCGTCACTGATCTGGCCGGCGCCTTCGCCGACCTGCCGGTACGCGTCACGGTCGTCAACGTCAACCGGCCACCGGTTCTCCTGGCCGGCCCGGTGCACATCACCGAAGGCGTTCCACTGGCCTGGTCGGACTTCACGCTCGGCGACCCCGACCCCGAAGACCAGGACGAACTCCGGCTCCGCTTCTCGACTCCCGCCAAAGGCCTTTGGATCAGACAGGCCGACGGCGCGGCCGACACGCAGTTCGGCCCGACGGACTTCCCGATTGTCTACCAGGCCCGACCCGGTGAAGCCAACGAGGATGCCGCGCAGCTGCACGTGCTCGACGGCAGCGGCGCCAGTTCCGAACCGACCGCCCTGGCCATCCGCCTGCTGCACGTTGACATGAGGATGTCAGACCTGTGGTCAGCCACCGGCCCGGACGCCCTGCTCCCCGCCCAGCTCCCCGGCTGGGCCCTGCTGTCCGTGCCGGTCGACATGCCGGCCGACGTTCTGCGCCAGGCCTTCGGCAGCTCCCTCTGGGCCTGGGATGCCGTCCTGAGCCGCTATTTCGAACCGGCCGGCCAAATCCGGGCCGGACAAGGTTTCTGGGTGCTGATTGCCGAAGCGCCGCGCCTGGACGACGCGTTCATCCAGGGCGTCCGCCCGGGTGGCGCCACCCTTCCCGCCGCCCCCGGCTGGCATCTGCTCGGCCCGCCCGTGGTCGACCTCCTGCCAACCGACGCCCGCCTTTTCGGCGCCCCAACGTCCCTGAGTTACCAGCGGAGCACCGGCGGCAACACTCGCGAAGGCGCCGGCTACTGGCATTTCCGCCCATGATTCCGGCGGATTTCTTAGGACGGATAAAACAAAGTGTGTTATCCGTCCAATGGGATGGTTGAGTTGGCAAACGCCTGCAAACACCCTAAAACATGGAGTATTGGTCCTATAAGTCCAATGCTTTTCACTTATGCGTAACTAGGTTTGGAAACATGGGACCCATGGGACGGTGGAATGGGACGTATGGGACGTATGGGACGTATGGGACGGTCAAATAGGACAATGGGACAAATATGTTATTGGGCTATTGAAGTCGCCCAAAGCCATACTGAACCCTAAAACAAGGAGTATTGGTCCTATAAGTCCTATGTCTATACGTCCTATACGTCCCTGTATGTTCTCCGCAGCCGTCGCGCTGTTTCGCGCCCACCTCACCCCAGCCAGGAAAAAACCTCAGCCATGCACCGTGAAGTATCCATCTGCCTGCTCACCACGATTCTCCTGCCGGTCGCCGGCGCCCTGGCCGCGCCGCCGCCGTCGGCAATCCGGGTGCCATATGGCAAGCCGACCGACCTGTCCCCCTGGATAAGCCACCGCGAGCAGACCGCCCATCCGGTCGGTTTGATCAAACCCGGAGATCTGGAGCGGGCTCGACGCAACATCGCCACCCATGCCTGGGCCGCGCAATACGCCGAAGTCACCCGGCTCAACGCCGACAAGGCCCTCGCCATCCTGGCCAAACCAGATTTTCTCACGAACATGGTCGAAGTCACCACCGCCGGCAACACCAGCCCGTGCCCGGCCTGCCGTGACAAGGGCCTGCGCTGGCTCCCCAACAATGTCTGGAGATGGTCGGCCGAAAACCCGGACCAAATCACCTGCAGCCAGTGCGACACCGTCTTTCCCAACGCAAACTACCCCGAGACCGTCGTGCTCACCAGCACCTGGGACCCTCGCCAGGTTTTCCGCTTTGTCGAGGGGCCGACATTCCACTGCTTCGGCTACCGGCACAGCCGGGCCAATCCGGCCGGCATCATCCGCGCCCGCAAGCTCGGCTACGTCCTCCGCCTGCTGGAGCCGCTGTCAACCGCCTACGCCCTGCATGGCAATCCCGAACACGCCGCCGGCGTCCGCGCCATCCTCCTCCGACTCGCCGACGTCGTCCCCACCTACCTGGTGCGGGCCGGCTACACCTACAACGAATACGCCGACTGCGACCCGCACCTGGCAGCCAGCAACATCCTGGACCTGCCGACCGACGAGCTGGTCGTCCCCCCAAATGTCCCGGACCGCAAGCTCTGGACCGGCTTCTGGTCAGCCAGCCGCTTCGGCACCGCCGGCATGGACGGCGGCATCGCCGTCAGCCTGGCCACGGCCTACGACCTGACCTGCACCGCCCGCCTGGCCGACGGCAAGCCCGTCTATTCCGACGAGGACCGCCTCCGCATCGAAAAGGACGTCCTGCTGGAAACGGCCTACCTGGCCCTCTGCGACACGCTGATCAACAACAAGTCGGTCGGCAACCGCGCCGGCGCCGCCGTCGTCGGCCTGGTCACTGGCCATCCACTCATGGTCCGCTTCGGCCTGGATGGCTTCCAGAAAACCGTGGACGAATGGTTCCTGCCCGATGGCGGCACCTCGGAGTCGGCGGCCTACGCCATGATGACCATGGGCTGCATCGCGCCGTTCGCCTATGCTTTCCGCGGCTACACCGAGCCGGCCGGCTTCATGCCGCCGGACGGAGCGCCGCGCCTGACCGACTTCAACGCCTGCCGCGACACCGAATACGGCGGCGCCTGGCAGGCCTTGACCTGGACCATGCAGGGCGACCTCCGCTTCCCGCCCCTGGCCGACAGCTATGTCACCACCGGCATTTCGGCCGTCTACGCCGAACTGATCGCCCTCGGTTACCCGACCCCGGAGCACCTCGCCCTGGCCCAGGCCAAGTCCGGCGACAACCCGACCGGCGCCGCCGCCCGGTCGGCGCTCTTCTACCGCGAACCCGCGGCCACCACGGCCGACGGCGCCGCCATCCCCGCCAGCCCGACTCTGCCAGACGTCGTGTTCCCGTTCCTGTCGCAGGGCTTCCTCCGCCTGGGCGAATTCGGCCGCGACGGCCTGGCAGTCCTGGACGCCTCCGGCTGGGGCGGCCACCATCACCTCGACTCCCTCAATCTCTACCTATGGAAAGACGGTCATGAGCTGCTTTCCGACCTCGGCTATCTCTGGGATCACCCGGACAAAAAGATGACGACCCGGACCATGGCGCACAACCTCGTCCTGATCGACGGCGACAACCAGAAAAGCCAAGGCCGCGGCGGGTCCTTTGCCTTTTATGCGCAATCGCCGCGGCTGAAGGCGATGCGGGCCTCCTCGGCGGCGTACGACGCGGCCACGACCTACGAACGCACCGTGGTGCAGATCGACCATGGCGCCCTGGGCGCCTACTGGCTGGATGTGTTCCGCGCCCAGGGCGGCGAACGCCGCGACTACCTGTTCCATGGCCCCAGCCACGACTATGTCCTGGAAGGCGCGACCTGCCCGCCACCCGACCCGGACAACCCCGCCGCCCCGCGTAACACCGGTGCGAAAGGCCCCTGGAAAGCCACCTGGAAAATCACCGACGCCTATCGGTTCGCCGCCTACTCGCCCGGCCATCCCGGCGAAACCCTGCTGATTGCGGACGAATGGGGCCAGCGCAACCACCGCAACAACGACCGCGGCGCCACCCTGCCATACTTCTTCCGCCGTCGCACCGGCGACCAATTAGATGCGTTTGTCCAGGTCTTCGCCGGCTTCGAGGAAGGGCGTGAGCTGGTGCAGTCGGTCACCGTGGCGACTCCGCGCGAGCACGTCATCTGCATTGAAGTCACCCACGCCGGCGGCCGGGACATCATCCTGCTCGGGGACGGGTCCCGCACTGAAGCGCCCACCGCGCCGGCCATGTCCTCCGACGCCGTCCTGGCCATTGTGGCCGGCCTGCCGGCGGCAGGCGCGGCGGCCCCCGCCGGTCCCGCGGCACTTCTTCTCGGCGGCACTGAACTGCAGGCGCCAGGCCTGTCCCTGACGACTGCCCGGGCTGAATGGTCCGGAAGGGTCAGCTCCCGGGCATCACGCGGCGGCGACAGCTGGTTTGAGCTGGATGGCCCCGTCCTGCCAGCGCCCGACCAGTTTCGCGGCCAGGCCCTGATCGTCACCGGCGATGACGGCATCAGCCGCGCGTACCCCGTTCGCCGCGCCGAAATCACCGCCCAGGGTGTCCTGAACGTCTTTACGCGAACGGACTACCAGGGATTCCACGCCCGGCCCGCAACGGCCTGGCGTCTGCCAGCCTTCTCCGCCCCCTGACTTTCACCCGGCCCGCACCTGCGACCGACCGCGAAGCCATAAGCCCCAAACGCTGCTTTTCGCCTCGTGGCTTTTTCCAGCCCTTCACCAGACACCATGCGAATCAAAAACCAAGCCGAACTCGAACGCTGGCTGGCCCAAAACAAGATGGCGCCGGCCCGGCCGGCCACCCGTGAGGCTGCCCGCCAAGGCGAACCCGTCGACCCGTCCCGACAGCGCCGTATCATCGGCCTTGACACGGCGCTGCGCTGCACCGGCTGGGGCATGGTGGATGTCCGCGGCAATCAGCTCAAGGCGGTTGATTGCGGCGTCATCAAGAATCCACCCAAGACAGCCATGAGCGACTGCCTGCGCCGGCTGGCTGGTGGCATCCGGGAGCTGATTGAACTGTACCGGCCGGACATCGCGGTCATTGAAGGCGGTTTCTTCTGCCGCAACGTCAAGACGGCCATGGTCCTGGGCTCCGCCCGCGGCGCGGTCATCGCCGCCCTGGCCGAAGCCGGCATTCCCATTCACGAGTACGCGCCACGCCGCGTCAAACAGGCCGTCTGCGGCTTCGGCAATGCCAGCAAGCAACAGGTGGCGCTGCTGGTCGCCCAGTTCCTGGCCATCCAAATTGACCGGATGCCGCTGGACTCCTCCGACGCCCTGGCCCTGGCGCTTTGCCACGCCCAGAACCTCACCGTCGCCCAAGGCCATGGCCTCAGCCCGGAAATCTGACCGGCCGCGGCGGACGGCTCAAAACATGAACCCGGCCAAAAAATCCCCGTTGAAAAAATCGTTAATGTGCGAAATGTGGTGATATGCGCTTGAGCCTGGACTACGTGCGGCAGGCTAAAGCCTGGACTGCGTGCGGCAGGCTGAAGCCTGGACTACGTACGGCAGGCTGAAGCCTGGACTACATGCGGCAGGAGACCGCCCTGCCGCCATGGACGGCGGCATCAGTGCTGAGTGGACAAGGTGCGGAAGGTGATGTGCTTCTGCGGCGCAACATGGCCATCCAGGAAAAGCAGGTTGGTGCTGTCGCTGTGCACGTAAAGCAGGCCCAGACGCACACTGGCGGCCACGGCCGGAGCAACGCTTTTGCCGCGCGGGGCAATGCCGTCAATGCTCGGGAAGTTGACTTTATAGTACCCAAACCAGCAGTCGATGTCATCGCTGCCGTTGCAGGCATAGCCAGTCGTATCGCTTGGATTCTTCAAGGCGGACAGGTGAATGCCCTTGTCATAGCGGAAAGCCTCATCGGCCTGGCAGGTCTGATTGATGGCATAGGCCGTCGGATAAGTCTTGGTGCCATCCGGCAGCGGGTCGTTGCCCCAACTGGTGTAGTACTGCGTATGGCTCGGGCACAACCAGGACTTCTGGTCGACATGGTCCCGCAGCAGATAGGGATAGTAGCGGTTCTTGCCGGCCAGGGGCTGGTACGCCGGGCAATGCGTGCCGTCATGATCGTCCGCATAAATCATGATGCCCAAGCCGATCTGCTTCAGATTGTTGACACAGCTGATCGACCGCGCCTTTTCGCGGGCTTTGGAAAGTGCGGGAAGAAGCATTGCCGCCAGAATCGCAATAATCGCAATCACCACCAGCAGCTCGATGAGGGTAAAGGCCTGGTTGCGTTTCATCACTGTCACATCTCCTTTTTGGGCTGACTGAAGACACGATGTTGCACCATCCCGCATATCCCCTGAAACCATACAACCTTTCAAGTATAACTTGCCTTTAGTTCAAATGCAAAAAAAATCGACTTTTTTTTCGAAAAAACTGAAAATCCGCCGAACGCCGAACGCCGGATGTCGGATGTCCAGTTTCATTCAGAAGAAACCGGTCAAGGTCATCGGCAGGGGCAATGGGGTCTCACGTTCAGTGCCGACGGCCGTGTCCGCCGCCGCCATGGTGCGGAGTTTGGCTGTAGCGCGGCGGGCGCGGGGCGCGTTCCGGCCGAAAACCATGCCGACCGTGATCAGACCGAGCCGGATACACCACCACCGGCGACGATGGCCGGACGACCACCCGAGGCCTCACCACCACCGGTGACGGCCGGACGACCACCCGAGGATGCACCACCACCGGCGATGGCCGGACGACCACCCGAGGACTCACCACCACCGGCGCGGGATGATAAACAACCGGCGGAGGCGCAGGCGGTGCAACCACCACAACAGGCGGCACCAACAGATGCAGCAACGTCCCCACGACGATCGCCTTCTGCCAGGATGACGACCCGGCCTGGACCCGAGACGTGCCCATTGCGCTGATCAGCACCACCGCCAAAATAAGACTGCTTACTTTTTTCATGCTCTACCTGCCTTTCCAATTTCCAAAAGTGACAATACGTTATTTCCTTGGACAATGCATTTCTTGAACTCCCGAACATCCTGGCATGTTGCCAAACACTCCTTTCCTGATTGCGGGGCTGACAAACCAGTGCGGCGGCGCATCTCAATGCCCGGCGCCGGCATGACACCGCCGTCCTCCACGACATCAACCGCCGGCCGGTCAATCCTGACCAATAAACGCCGTCCACAAAATATTATTTCAAACGGATGTTTATTTTCTTCGGCGGGGCGGGAATCCAGGCATAAAAAAAGCCGCGGCCTTGTTTTTGACGACTGGGGCCGACACTGGTTGCCAACTCCCAGGCATATCCCCGCCTTCCGCTTGGTTGCATACCTCCCAGGTGTCCAACCGACATTACGCATCTATGAAAACGCATGGGACGTGTATGGTCCATTTGTCCATTAATGTCCATTGAAGTCCACTATGGTTTACTGTCCACTGTCCACTGCCCACTGTCCACTCCTCCGACAATCATGACTGCCCGCCCCACAACGCGACTTGACGTGCTGCACGTGACCGAGGCCTGCGGCGGCGGGGTCGCCCGTCACCTGGAGCTGCTGCTGCCGGCCCTGGGACAAGCTGGCCTGTCCTGCGGCCTTTTTGGCTTTGGCGCCCGCATCAACGGCGACTTCCAGGCCTGGGCCGAAGCGCAGGCGTCGGCCGGCGTGATTTCGGCCCTGGCGTTTTCCCCTGGGTGCGGCCCCCTCTCCGCCCTGCGCCAACTGCGGGGTCTCGTCCGGCGGTGGCATCCTCGCGTTCTGCATATGCATGCCTTCCGGGCCGGCCTGGCCGGTCGTGTTGGCCTCATCAATGGCGCCAGAATGCCGGCGACCGTCTATTCCCCACATGCCTTCGGGTTGACACCCGGCTCCGGCGCCAGGCGCCTGGCCTTGATGATGACCGAACGGCTTCTGACCCGGCGGACCGATTGCTACATGCTGGTCTCGGCCGCCGAATACGATGACGCACGTGCTCTGGGCATACCGCCCGCCCGCTGCCGCGTCTGTGAAAATGGCCTGCCGGAGGATTACACCGACACGCTGCTGGACCGTTCGGAAGCCCGGCAACGTCTGGCCATTCCCGCGGAAAACCTGGTCCTGGCCGCGCCTTGCCGCCTGGCCAGACAAAAAAACCTGGACTGCCTGATCAAGGCCATAGCCCTGCTCCGCAACGGCTCACCTGCGGCGCCGGAGCTGCCCACCCTGCACGTCATGCTCTGCGGCGACGGCCCGGAAGAACAGCACCTGCGCCGGCTGGTCCAGGCCGCTGGCCTGGAGGGCGTCATCAGATTTGCCGGCCTGACGCCCGACCTTCCCCGCCTGCTGCGCGCCTTTGACCTGGCCGTCATCCCATCCCGCTACGAAGGCCTGTCCTACGCCCTCCTGGAAACACTCGCCGCCCAAGTGCCGCTGGTCGCCAGTGACATCCCCGCCAACCGGCCACGCCCGGAATGGCGCGGCTGCCTGTGGCCATTCCGCGACAATGACCACCACGACCTGGCCAGACAAATCACCGCCGCCCTCCAAAACCCCGCCGAAGCACGCCAACGAGCCCAAAAAGCCGGACAAATGGTGCGAGAACACTTTTCCCTGACCGCCCAGTGCCAAGGCCTGGCAACACTGTATCGGCAACTGATTGATAACCGCACCACCTAACCACAAGCTTCGCGCCCGAGCCCCAACCAGGCAGGAACGCCGACGGCCAGCCGCAAAAATGCCCTATTTCACATAAAACCGCATGGTTGCAGATTGAAAGTCTGCCAAGTTGTCCTAATTTATTAATGGCTCCGAAAGGGGCTTGCCTTTTGCCTTTTGCCTTTTTCATGAGCAAGGGATGACAATGACAGACGGGTACGGCAAGGACGTTACCCGAAAACGAGTTCTGAGCAGCGCCGGGGATCTTCAAATAAAGCCAGTCGGCTGACGCTTTTGCGCCTTTTCCTTTTCCGTCGGCATGCTGTTCCGACTCCTGTTGTGGCATAGGCCAGTTGACCAGTCGTCCGTCTTCGGACTGCCGGTCAGCCCTTCTTCCAGACTCGCCTGTCAGCGCCAGACCCGCAGCGTGATTCCCGTGCAGACATTGCCAACACGGGGTTTCAAGCAGGATTTTGACGCGAAAGCTGTTGACTGAGATGGATTTCGAGGGTACTGGTGAACGACCGGCAAGTTCAAACTGAGAAAGCGCGGCTGCGAGCCGCGCTGCGCCGTCTGCCAGCTTCGGCCTGGCCCGAGCCGCATGCGGCCGGCCAGGCCGTGGCAAAACGGCTCAGTGAACTGCCCGCCCTGGCGCCCGGAAGCAGCCTGGCCGGGTTCATGGCCTTTGGCCACGAACCCGAACTGACCGGCTTCCTGGCGGCCTGGCTGGCCGCCGGCGGCACCCTGTATCTGCCCGTCTTCACCCAGGCAACAGGCGCCTATGACCTGACTGCCGTGACCGACCTCACGGCGCAGCTGGTCATCGGCCACTACCGCATTCGCGAACCCCTTCCTGAACTCCCCAGACTCCATCCACCGTATGGCAAGGACCTGGTCAACGCCTGGCTCATTCCCGGAGTGGCGTTCACCAGGGACGGCCGACGACTGGGCCGGGGCGCCGGTTTCTATGACCGGCTCCTGGCCGGCGCCGGCGGCGTCAAGATCGGCGTGGCCAACGACTGCCAAATCGTCGAAACCATGCCGGCACAGCCGCACGACATCAGGATGGACATGCTCGTCACGGAATCACAAATGATTGTCTGTGAATGAGAAAAGCCCGTCTGGGCAGAGAAAGGAAGTTGTCCGCATGCATCCCTCAGCACTATCCGCCTGCATCCTCCCGCCCATGGCGATGACCGGAGGAGCAGTCCTCACGACGACCCTCGTGGTTCTGATCCTCATCCTCGCCACCCTCTGCGCCTTCCTGTTCACCAAGCACCTCCA
This sequence comes from uncultured Lentisphaeraceae bacterium, assembly GCA_964407145.1. Taxonomy (GTDB): domain Bacteria; phylum Verrucomicrobiota; class Lentisphaeria; order Oligosphaerales; family Oligosphaeraceae; genus JAAZKI01. The sequence continues at coordinate 12,576 of CAYOUR010000006.1, forward strand.
GAACAAGAACCGCGCCCAACTCGAAAACGACATCCTCAACCAAACCCGCGAAGAGGCTGAACTGCTGAAACAGAAAGCCTCCCTGGAAGCCGAAAACATCATCAAGGAGGCCCGCCTCAAGGCCAAGGAGGAACTGATTGCCTCCCGAGATGACTTCGAACAGTCCACCCGCCAACGCCGCAAAGAACTCCAGAAAGTCGAAGAGCGCCTCACCCAAAAAGAAGACAATGTCGACAAAAAGCTCGAAACCCTGGAACGGCGCGCGGAAGAGCTCGAAGCCCGCGACCGGGACCTGCGCGCCCAGGCCGACTCCCTGAAGGCCAGGCAGGACACCCTGGACGCCAAGATCAGCCAGCAAATGCTGGAACTGGAAAAAGTGGCCGGCCTGTCGCAGGAAGACGCCCGAGGCCTGCTCCTGCAGCGCCTGGAAGAGTCCCTGGAGACGGAACGGGGCGTGCTCATCCGGCGCTACCAGGAGGAAAACAAGCAGCGCCTGACCGAAGACGCCCAGGAAATCATGATCACCGCCATGCAACGCTATGCCGGCGACTGCGCATATGAACGCACGACTTCGACGATCCCGCTGCCGAACGAAGAGATGAAGGGACGCATCATCGGCCGCGAAGGCCGCAACATCCGCACCATCGAGGCCGCCACCGGCGTCAACGTGCTCATTGACGACACGCCCGAGGCCGTCGTCATCTCCTGCTTTGACCCGGTCCGCCGCGAAGTGGCGCGCCTCACCATGGAACGCCTGGTCGCCGACGGCCGCATCCACCCCGCCCGCGTCGAGGAGATCGTCACCAAGGTCCGCCGCGACGTCGAGGCCGAGATCACCAAGGCCGGACAGGACGCGGTCACCCAGCTCGGCGTCACCCGCCTCCGCCAGAACATCGTCCAGCTGCTGGGACGCCTGAAATACCGCTACAGCTTCTCCCAGAACGTACTGATGCACGCCATCGAAGTGGCCAATATGATGGGCGCCATCGCCTCACAAGTCGGCCTGGACGAACGCAAGGCCCGCCGGGCCGGGCTGCTGCATGACATCGGCAAGGCCGTCGACCACGAGGTCGAAGGCACCCACGCCGCCATCGGCGCCGACCTGCTCAAACGCGCCGGCGAAGAGGAGGACATCGTCAACGCCGTCGCCGCCCACCACGAAGAAGTGGAAAAAACGACCCTGATGGCTATCCTGGTGCAGATCTGCGACACCCTCAGCGCCAGCCGCCCGGGCGCCCGTTCGGAGACGACCGAGCTGTACCTCAAACGCCTGGAGCAGCTGGAGACCATCGGCAATTCCTTCGAGGGCGTGGAGAACTGCTTCGCCATCCAGGCGGGACGGGAACTGCGCGTCATCGTCCAACCCGAGAAGATCAGCGAAGACCGCGCCGCCGTGCTGGCCCGGGAAATGGCCGAACGGATTGAAAAGGAAATGCGCTACCCGGGCCAGGTGCGCGTCTCCATCATCCGCGAGACCCGCGCCGTCGACTACGCGAAATAAGGAGCTTCATGGCGAAAGCAGCCCCTCAGACCACGGCGGCGCCCCTCACCCCGGAGCAGGTCCGGCAACGGGTCGGCGAAAGCGGCCTTAGCCCGGACGATCTCGGCTGGCGCTGGGATTTGGGCGGAGCCGCCCAGCCCGGGGGCGTGCCGGACTTTCTGCGGGACGAGGTCTGGCAGCACAGCCGCCGGGACGGCGGCTTTGACGGCGCCCATGACGCGGAATGCGCGCAGGTGGCAGCCGCTATCCGGCGCGACCCGGCCCTGGTCCGCCTGATCTGGCAGGCGTTCTGGCGCACCTACCAGTCCCCGGAACGGCGCCCGCTGAAGGCCTGGCCAACGCTGGAGCCGCTGCTGGGCGAACAGGCCGGTTACTTCTACTACCTGGTCGCCCTGGCCGGCATTCCGCTGACGCAGGCACACCATCGCCGGCTCGGACTCCCGGAGGGGGTAACGGCCTCGACCGTGCAGCAGGCCCGGGTCGAATCCGTGCCCTACTACAGCGGCGCGCACCACGGCCGCTTCGGGGTTGACTTCCCCCAGCTGGAATGGCTCAGCCACTATACCCGCGAACGCTATTTCCGGCTGGGACGACTGGAATTCTGGCTGGAGCCCAACCGGAACTGCCCCGCCCGCGTGTACCGGCACCGGGCCACCGGACGCGTCGTGGCCCTGGCACCGGACGGCATGATGTTCGCGGCCGACGGCTCCGTATACGCCGACCCGGCCGAACGCCGACCCGGCACCGGCTGGACAGCGTCGTTCCGGGCCGACCGCGACGCCTGGTGCGGCCATGTCATCAGCCCCTTTGGGCAGGGCACCCGCTGGCAGGTCCGCCTGACCCGGTCCGAATGGCAGGAGACACTGCGGCCCGGTGACCTCTGCCTGACCCTGCACATCCCCAATGGCGGCGGCCTGACCCCGGCGGCCTGCCGCGACTCCATGCTCCGCGCCCTGGACTTCTTTCCCCGGCATTTTCCCGACAGCCTGCCGCGCGGCCTGGTCAGCGTCTCCTGGCTGTTCAACAACCAGCTGCGACAGGCCTTCCCGGCGGAAGCCAACGTCGTCCATTTTCTCAATCAGTTCTACAGCGTGCCGCGGCCCAGCGGCCCATGGGACGGGCTGTGGTTCCTGTTCCTGCGGCGAGGCGCCCCTGACTTTGACGCCTGGCCGCGCGACACCACCCCGCGGCGCCAGGTCCTCGACTTCCTCCGGCATCATCCACGCTGGCGGGAAAGCGCCATGTTCCTGCTCTGGGAAGACATGGTCCACTACGGCGAGAATCACTACCTGCGCACCTGGCCCGCGCCGGAACTCGGCGCGTCCCGGCCAGGGTGACCGGTCCGTCCCACCGCCTCCGGACCTGTTCCCGACCGAAGCCGGCCCCCGCCATGCCCACCACAGCACCCTTTCCGGCGGCCGGCGGCCATCACCCATCACCCAAGGAAATTGCCATGCCCCAGGAACAGAAAATCACGCCATGGGTGCAGGAGCTCGCCGCCATCATCTCCCTGACCAGGGACCGGCATGAACTGGAAGTCCTCCTGGAAGGCCTGCTGACGCCCTCGGAGCTGGAAGGCCTGCATCTGCGCTGGCACCTCCTCACGCAGCTGCGACAGGGGCGCACCCAACGCGAAATCAGCCGCGACCTCGGCATCAGCCTCGGAAAAATCGCCCGTGGCTCGCGCCTGCTGAAATACGGCTCCGACGACTTCACCGGCCTGATGGAACGACTCTGCCAAAAACTGAAATGACCCTGCCAGCCCTGCAGCGGCCGTGACCGGACTGGAGCCATCCGTGACAGCTCCGGACTGCCGCCGGCCAACGACCCCGCCAATCCCACCCGCACGCTCCCGGAAAACGACGCCATGCCCAGGAAAATCATCAAAGGCCGCCTGCTCTATGCCGCCAGCGAAAGCTGCGCGGACATGCTCTACGAGACCGGCTTTTCAGCGCCGGACCCCTTCCTGTGGTATGCCGTCCACGATGAAAGCACTGCCGTGGTCAACGTCCTGGAAATCGGCCGGGCGGTCAAGCAATGCCGCCCCGGAATCCAGGTGATGTCCTTCCAGGAGGCCGCTCGACGCTGGGGCCTGCCGGGCGCCGGCCGGCCCACGCTGACCAGCTACATCCTCGCCATGGCCAGGCATGTCGGCGTCACCACCTGGGAGGTGCCCATGGACTTCCCCTACGGCATCGCCGCGGAACTGCTCAAGCTGGGCCTCAAACTCCACCCCACGCCGAACTTCAGCCCCGGACGGGCCTGCAAGACGGCGGCCGAAATCCGGCACCTCAAAACCGGTGTCCAACTGGCGGAAAAAGGCCTGGCCCGCGCCCTCGACATCCTCCGGCAGGCGACCATCGGCCCGGACGACGTCCTCCTCTGGCAAGGCGAGCACCTCAGTTCGGAGACGCTCCGTGGCGCCATCGACGCGGAGATCGCCCGTTGCGGCGGCACGGCCTCGCACACCATTGCCGCCCATGGCCGGCAGGCCGCCGACCCGCACCACGAAGGCAGCGGCACCATCCGGGCGCATACGCCGATTGTCCTCGACATCTTTCCGCGCGACCATGCCAGCGGCTACTTCGGAGACCTGACCCGCACCGTCGTCAAAGGCCGGGCGCCGGAAATCGTCGCCCGCGCCTACCAGGCCGTCCACCAGGCCCAGCAGACCGCCCTCAACATGCTTCGACCCGGAGTCACCGGCGAGGCCGTTCACCGGGCCGTCATGGAACAATTGACCGCGGACGGGTTTCCAACTGACCTCAACGCCGAACCGCCGCAGGGCTTTTTTCACAGCACCGGCCATGGCCTGGGCCTGGAGGTGCATGAATTGCCGCGCCTGTCCACGGCAAGCTCCGACCCGCTCCTGGTCGGCAACGTCGTCACCGTCGAACCAGGATTATACTACCCCGATTGGGGCGGCGTCCGCCTGGAAAATGTCGCCGCCATCACCCCGGAAGGGGCCGAAGACCTGACCGACGCCCCGTTCGGCCTGGAAATCCCCTAACCACACCAGCCATGCGGGCCGAATCGAATCGAATCGCTCCCCGCCCCCGTAACCCACAACTCCTCACCACCCCATATTCTGACATGGACAACGCATTTGTTCTAGCCTCCTTCCGCCAATTCACCCCGGAAGCCATCCGCGACGCCCTGACGCATTGCCGCGCCAACGTCGCCGAGGCCGATCCTTTCTGCCGCGCAATCCTGCGAGGCTACGCCGACTCTCCCGACCCGCTGGCCGAGGAAGCCGCCCGCCAGGAGCTGAGCGGGGCGCTGCTCTACCTGGCCTATCGGCGCGACCTCCAGGCCTTCCCCGACTTGCTGCGCCTCATCGCCCAACCCGCCTTCGCCAAGCCGCTGACTGAAACCGACTGGCTGCTGCGCAACCTGCACCGCTTCCTGGCCGCCATCCTCGCGCCAGACCAGGCCATGGTCATCAGCGACCTGATTCTCAACCGCGACCTGACCACGGAAGTGCGCGAACAAGCCCTGCTGGCCTACCCGTTCCTCCTCCAGGAAGGCGTGCTTGAGGAAAAACAGCTCACCGACGAATACCGCCGGCTGCTGACGGTCGCCATGGAACGAAACGCCCCCAACCGGCAGAAACAGCCGGACAACCCGCAGCTCTGGATGGCGACCGCCATCAACGCCGCCGTCATCGGCGGCCCCCGCCTGCGGACAACCCTCAACGCCGTCCTCGAAAGCGGCCTGCTCCAGGACCAGACCTCCTTCGTCCGCAAAATCCTCGCCAACCTCTTCCAGGCCGGCACCCAGAACTTCCGCGAAGTCTTCCGCAAAGAGCACCGCGGCTACTTCACCGACCTCGACGCCGAAGTCGACGGGCTCTTCGCCCCGCCGGAAACCCTGCCGGACGAACTGCCGGGCCGCGGCCACCCGACGACCCGCGAACAACCCAAAATCGGCCGCAATGACCCGTGCCCCTGCGGCAGCGGCAAGAAATTCAAGAAGTGCTGCGGCGCCTGAGCCAGCCGCAGCGCCTTTCACCTCAGACCCAAGGACATGCTCATGGATTCGTATCTGCAGAAAATGTTCGCCGAACGCATCGGCGGCGCCGGCTTCGGCAAAGACACCACCATCTACAAATTCGAGAAGATCAAACGCGCCAAGGCCGCGGCCCGCCAGGCCCACCCCCAGGTCGAACTGATTGACATGGGCGTCGGCGAACCGGACGACAAGGCCTTCCCGGAAGTCGTCGCCGCTCTGGCCGCCGAGGCCGACAAAGTGGAAAACCGCTTCTATGCCGACAATGGCGGCCCCGACTTCCGCGCCGCCGTCGCGCAGTACATGCAGGAGCTCTACGGCGTCAGCCTGGATCCCGAAACCGAAATCATCCACAGCATCGGCAGCAAATCGGCGCTGACCCTGCTGCCGGCCTGCTTCATCAACCCGGGCGACCTGACCGTCATGACCATCCCCGGCTACCCCGTCATGGGCACCTGGACCAAGTACCTCGGCGGCGACGTCGTCAACCTGCCCCTGAAAAAGGAAAACGGCTTTCTGCCGGACCTTGAAGCCCTCACCCCGGAACAGCGCCGGCGCGGCAAGCTGATCTACCTGAACTACCCCAATAACCCGACCGGCGCTTCGGCCACGCCGGAATTCTACGACCGCGCCATCGCCTTTGCCAAGGCCAACGGCTTCCTGCTGGTCGTCGACGCGCCGTATGCGCCGCTCAACTTCAAGGGCAAGCCGCTCAGCATCCTGTCGCGCCCCGGCGGACGCGAGGTCGCGCTGGAGCTGCACAGCATGTCGAAGGGCTTCAACATGACCGGCTGGCGCCTGGGCTGGGTCTGCGGCAACGCCGACGCCATCCGGGCCTTCGCCACGGTCAAGGACAATGCCGACAGCGGCCAGTTCCTGGCCATCCAGAAGGCCGCGGCCAAGGCCCTCGTCAACCAGAAGGCCATCACCCCGGTCATCGGCGAAAAGTACCGCCGGCGCCTGGCCGCCCTGGTCGAGACTCTCAAGCAACTCGGCTTTGACGCCGCCATGCCCGAAGGCTCCTTCTTCCTGTATGTCGCCATCCCCAAGGGCGTCAAAGGCGGCCGGCGGTTTGCCAGCGCCGAGGAGTTCAGCCAATGGCTGATCACCGAAAAACTGATCAGCACCGTGCCCTGGGACGACGTCGGCCACTTTGTCCGCTTCAGCGCCACCTTCGTGGCCCCGACCCTCGCCGAAGAGCAGCGCGTCCTCCAGGAAGTCAAGAACCGCCTGGCCGACTCGACCTTCGAATTCTGACGGCCGACCATTGCCATGACGTCACGGACTCACGAAATCTGGGACTTCTGGGCGGACGGCCGCCACGACCCGGCCTTCAACATGGCTGCCGACGAAGCCCTGCTGGAGACCGGCCCGGCGCGCGGCCGACCGCTGTTGCGCTTCTACGCCTGGGACCGCCTGGCGGTCAGCATCGGCTACGTGCAGCGCCGGTCGGCGGCCCCGGAGGGGTTCGCGGTCGTCCGCCGACCCACGGGCGGCGGCGTCGTCTACCATGACCACGACTTCACCTACACGGTCGTCTTTCCTGCCGGACATTGGCTGACGAGCCTGGACCGGGTGGCGAGCTACGACCGGGTCAACCAGGCAGTGCAGGCCGGCCTGGCGGCTCTGTCCTGCCAGGCCGACCTGGCCGACCAGGACATCCCGCACACGGTCGACCGCCTGACCATGGTCTGCTTTCAGAATCCCACCAAATACGATGTCCTGCTTGACGGCGTCAAGATCGCGGGCAGCGCCCAACGCCGGACCGCGCAGGGCATCCTGCATCAGGGCAGCATTCACTTTGGCGGCCCACTGCCCTACCCCCGGCCGAAACTGGCCCAAGCCCTGCTGGACGGCTTTGCCGCCGTGCTCGGGGTCACGACCGCGCCCTTTGCGCCAACAGCCGAACTGCTGCAGGACATCAACCACCGGCGCGACCACAAATTCGCCACCAGCGAATGGAATGCAAGGAGATAAACACCCATGGACATCAGCAGCAGCAGCGCCGGCGCCGGCGATTCACGCGAGTATGGCCTCCAGGCCCTGGACGGCGTGATGACCGAGCTCGGCCTGACCAATCACGACCTGGTGGCCGCATCAACCGAACAGCTGACCCACAAGATGGTCGCCAAAGGCCGCCGGGGCCGCTGGCTGAGCGTGGCCGTGCGCCTGAAAATCCTGCGCGCCCTGAACCAGGCCAGCGGCCAGGCCTTCAGCCTGGCCAAGCTGTTCAACTACGAATGAGCCCCGGGCCGGCCAGCGCCGCGGTCAGCCGAGCACTTCACGCCATGGGCCGACCCGGTACGCGCCGGTGACCGGGTCATACAGGCCGATCTGCCCGCCGTTTCTCCAGGCCGGCACCACCCGGCAGACCGACGCATGGGCCAAAGGCCAGACGGCCGGGACGTGGAAGTGCCCCAGAAACAGCTGCCGCCCAGGACGGCGCCGCAGCCGCCGTTCCGCCCAGGCGCGCACCGCCGCCTCCGGGAGATTGTCCACAATCCCGCGCGCCTCGCTGCTCAGCTTGCTCTTCATCCAGGCCGTGATCTGCGGCGCCCAGGGCGCCCAGCGCATGGCGGCATAGCCGAACCAGCTTTTCGCCAGCCACAAGATGAACGAATTCAGCAGCGAGATCGTCTGGATATGGTCGCCATGCAGAAACATGCACTGACCATGCCGCAGCGCCAGCTCGGAGCTGCCGCTGAAATCCCCGCCATGATGACGATGGACAAAGAATTCATGGTTGCCTTCCACGAAGCCGACATAGCGCCGGCGCTTCTCTTGCCGGCACCAGGCCAGCAGACTCTGCCCGGCCGCGTTCGGAAACCTCGGCAGCGCGACCCAGAGGTCAATGACGTCGCCAAGGAAGGCGATGTCGTGACGACCGGCGGAAACATGGTCCAGCATGGCCTCGAAATCAGCCGCGGCGGCGGTATTCTCGCGAATATGGGCGTCGGTGACAAGAATCAGCATGAAAGGAAATGCACTCTCTGCCTGGACGGCCAGGGGGATGTTTCTACAGGATGATCAGACTGACGGCCATGACCGCCATGCCGGCGACCAGCCCGATGATGCTCTCATGGCCGTCGCCGTAGGAATGGCTGGCCGGAATCAATTCGTCCAGGCTGATGTACACCATGATGCCAGCCACGACGCTGAAGACAAACGCCATGAACGGCTCGGGGACGGCCGCGCCATCGGCCAGGAAAAGCCGCAGCAGCAGATAGGCCACCCCGGCTCCAACCGGTTCGGCCAGACCGCTGGCAAACGAGTACACCAGAGCCCGGCGGCGGTTGCCGGTCGCGTAGTAGATCGGCACCGCGACGCTGATGCCCTCCGGAATGTTATGCAACGCGACGGCGAACGCAATCGCCAGGCCGGTGCCGGGATCATGCAACGCCGCCACAAATGTCGCCAGGCCTTCAGGGAAATTGTGAATCGTCACGGCCAGGGCCGTAAACACCCCCACCCGCAGCAGCTTCGCCGGCGACCGGAACGCGGCGGAATGGACGCCGGACTGGCCGCCATAGGCGTTGTCGCGCAAAGCGTCGCGGTCCGATTCCGAAGGGCGCTCATGCGGATTCTCGGCCGAGGGAATCAGCAGGTCGATGACGCCAATCAGAAAAATGCCGCCGAAAAAACCGGCGGCGTTGAGCCACTGGCCCATGGAGTCGCCATAATGCGCAATCAATATCTCACCCGCCTCGGGAAACAGCTCGGCAAAGGAGATGTACAGCATCACCCCGGCCGAAAAGCCGGTCGCCAACGCCAGAAAGCGATAATTCGTCCGCTTCGCAAAAAACGCGATCAGGCTGCCAAAGCCGGTCGCCATGCCCGCGAACAGAGTCAAGCCAAAGGCGATCAGTACATTATCCATGGACCTGCTTCACTTCCGGGTTGCGTTCGCTCATGTCACCGCATCTGCACTCTATAATATACAGGCTGGTTCGGTTTTTGCGGAACCACCGCCGCCTTTTTCGGGAAACGGACCAAGCCGGCGGCGGCCGGCGCAACCGATTGGCGCGGCAAACACCATCCGTGCTCCTCGACGGCCACCGCTGGTTCATACAAGACGGCGGACGGGTTGCGCCCGGCCACCCACGCCACGGCCAGCCGGCCCGCCCCCCCTATGCCGACGTCGCACCATCGTCACAAACAGTCCATTTCGCCTGGCCGTTGGACAAGTCCGCGACCTTGCGCGCAAACTCGGCGAACTCGGCGTCACGCATCCGCGCCCGGACTTCGACCTGGCCCGCAAAGGCCTCGGCTACGACTTCGGCCTCGGCCTCGGCGAGCAGACGCCGCACCGGCTCATAGCACGAATAGGGCGCCTGCAGCGAAAACTCGGTCTGAGCCGTCAATTCCCTGGTCACGGCTTTGGCCAGCACCGACTGCACCGCCTCCGTATAGGCCTTGACCAGCCCGCCGGTGCCGAGCTTGACGCCGCCGAAATAACGGGTGATGGTCACCATGACGTTCGTGATGCCGCTGCCCTTGAGCACTTCCAGGGCCGGACGCCCGGCCGTGCCGGCCGGCTCACCGTCGTCAGAACACCCCAGCACATTGGCGCCGGGGCCAATCACAAAAGCATGCACGACGTGCGAGGCATCGGCACGGCGCTCCTTCTGCGCCCGCAGACGCTCCCGCGCGCTTTCCGCGTCCCCGACCACAAAGGCCTCGGCCATGAAACGCGAATTCCTGATGACAATTTCCGCCGTCGCCGGCTCGACCAGAATCAGCATGAAGGGGGGTCCAGATGAAGGGAGTCAACAAAATGTGAGCGGCCGGTACACAACGATTCACACCGCTGCAGGTTATAGAACCAATCGCCCCCCACCTGATGTCCGTACCAGAACTTCAGGATGGGCCCGACTTGAATACCGTCATTCTCAGCCAATTCGCAAGTAATCCTTGTCCCATGCCGTGATTCGGTTCTTCCTTGAATCATCATCGGCGTCCATCGGCGTCCGTCGGTGGTTCATTCGAAAAACAACGGCGCCCGAACGCCGCCACATCGGCAGGACGGCCGTGTCTTTTTACTTTGCCAGCCCAAGGCCGCATATCAAGTCACGATGACTCATTTTTCACGGCCGTGGTTTTTCAATCCGGGTCAACAGGCTTATATTTAGCGTCAGGCCTTCTTCGCCGGCCCTGACGCATCATTCCGGGGCGCCCGGCTTCCCTGCCGACCGCCCGGCCTGCCCAAATCCCTTTCCTCCCGAGAGTCTCTGGCGTGTTGGAATCCCTGCACATCCGCAACCTCGCCCTGGTCTCCGAACTCGACCTCGAATTCGGCCCGGGCATGAATGCCGTCACCGGCGAAACCGGCGCCGGCAAATCCCTCGTCATCGGCGCCATCCAGCTGCTCGCCGGCGGACGCGCCACGCCCGCCGTCATCCGGCGACAGGAAAAATCCTGCGAAGTCTCGGCCATCATCAGACTTGACCGGAATTTCGACGCCCTGCGCCAGGACCTCGACCGCCGCCTGGAACAAGGCGGCATCCCGCCCGGCGACGATGGCTGCCTGCTGCTCCGACGCGTCATCTCCGAAAATGGCAGCCGGGCCTTTGTCAACGGCGCCCCGGTGACGGTCGCCTTCCTGAAGGAACTCGGCGAACTGCTCATCGACATCCACGGCCCGCATGACAACCAGACGCTGCTTCTGCCGACCCGCCAGCTGCTGCTCCTCGATACGTATGCCGGACTCCTGCCACTGGGCAACCAATGCCGCCAACGCCACGCCGAACTGCTCCTGGCCCGCCAGGAACAGCAAAACCTCAAAGCCGAGGGCCTGGCACCGGAGGAAGCCGACCTGCTGACCCATCAACTGCTTGAAATCGAACGCGCCGACATCAATCCCGACGAAGAACAGGACCTCGTCGAACGCTACCACGTGGCGGCCAACGCCAAACGCCTGCTGGAAATCACCGCGACCTGCCGCCAGGGGCTGTGCGAAGACGACGGCGCCATCACCGACCGGCTGGCCGACTTCCTCAGAGAGCTGCGCGAAGTCCAGGAAGTCGACCCCAAGGCCGGAGGACCACTGATCGAACAGCTGGAAACCATCATCACCAGCCTCCGCGAACTCGGCGACGACATCGCCGACTATGCCGGCCGGCTTGACTTGGACGAAGAGGCGCTGCAACGCCTGGAGGAACGCCTCGACCGACTCCAGCGCCTGAAACGAAAATACGGCCCGAGCCTCCATGACGTGCTCGCCACCGCCGAACGCATCCGGCAACGCCTGGCCAAGATCACCGGACGGGCCGAACGGCTCCAAAACCTGCACATCCGCGAACAAAAATGCCTGGCCGCGCATCGGGAATGCTGCGAACAGCTCAGCGACCAGCGCCAGGCCGCCGCCAGGCCCCTGGCCAGAGCCATCGCCCAAAAACTGCAGAACCTCGGCTTCAGCAAAGCCGACTTTGACATCCAGCTGAAGACCGCCCCGGCCGGCCCGAACGGCGCCGACGCCGTCGAGTTCGCCTTCGCCCCCAATGTCGGCGAGGCCATGCAGCCCTTGCGCGCCATCGCCAGCAGCGGCGAAATGGCCCGCGTCATGCTGGCCGTCAAAACCGTGCTCAGCGACGCCGACAATGTCCCCATCCTGATCTTTGACGAAATCGACGCCAACGTCGGCGGCCGGGTGGCCGTCACCGTAGCCGCCGAACTGTCCGCGGTCGGCCGCCGCCATCAGGTCTTCAGCATCACCCACCTGCCCCAGATCGCCGCCGCCGCCGACAGCCACTTCCAGGTCGCCAAGCACATCGCCGACCAGCGCACCACCGCGGTCATGCACCGACTCGACCTGGCCGAACGCCGCGCCGAGCTGGTCCGCATGCTCGGCGCCGAACTCGACTCCAAAACCGCGGCCGCCCATGCCGACGAACTGCTGCGCCAAGGCCGCGGCCACGCCTGAATCACCAGCCGGCCGCAGCCACGGACGCGGACGGCCACCACGGAAACAAGTACCATGACTCCAGCCCATCACTCCCGCGACAGCCTCAACGGCCGCCTGGCCATGCTGGCCATGCTGGCCGGTCTGGCCGGTCTGGCCATGCTGGCCGGGTGCCGGCCGCCGGACCTGACCGCCGAATTCCAGCTGGCCATGGCCGAAGCCGCCGCCGGCGACCTCGAATCAGCCCTCAGCCGCTCGACCCGCTGCCTGCAGGCCGCGCCGGATGACCAGGACGCCATGGTCCTCAGCAACTTCTGCCAGTTCATGCTTAACAACGACAAGGCCACCATGGAAAAAGTCCTGTTCAGCTTTGAACGCGCCATCGAACAGACCCCGAACCGGTTTGACCTGCGCTATTTCTACGGATGGATGCTGTACCGCGGCGGCAAATACCCGGAGGCCCTCAACGCCCTCGAAAAAGCCTATGAGCTGCTGCCGGAAAGCGCCGCCCGCGACAACAAGGCCACGCGCGGCAACCTGCTGTTCCTGATGGGCCGCTGCTGCGTCTTCAACAATCTGCCTCGCGGCATGCGCTACCTGCAGGCCGCGAGGGTGTACGAGCCCTTCGGCGAATGGCCGGAACTGTACAACAGCCTGGCCATCCTCTCCCTGTACCAGCAGCAGTGGCCCCAGGCCGTGGTCTGGCTGGAGAATGGCCTGCAGAAAGACCCCGCCAACCCAGCCCTGCTGCGCAACCTGGCCATCGTCCATGACAACTACCTGAACCGCAAGGACACCGCCTGCCATTACTATGACCTGACCCTGGCCGCCCTCGGCGCCAGCGACCCGAAGACGCGGGCCGCCATCACCGCCCGACTAGCCCAAATCCGACCCAGGCAATAACCGCCAGCCAACTCGGCCACCGGCGGCAAACTGCCCCCCCCCAGAAAAAACACGTTTTGCCGCGACCAGGCCACCGGTTCCCACCGGGGCGGCTCGCGGACCGCACTGGCGACCGCCGTCTCATCCACCCAACTGTACTTTCGGCGCCCCATCATGCCCCCCATTCCCTCTGAATTCATTGACCAGCTGCGCCAGCGAACCGACCTCGTCGACATCGTCGGCAGCTTCGTGCCGACCAAAAAACGCGGCGCTGACCACTGGGCGTGCTGCCCGTTCCACAAGGAAAAGACGCCTTCGTTCAAAATCGACTCCCAACGCCAGACCTTCTATTGCTTCGGCTGCAAGAAAAGCGGCAACCTGTTCCATTTCATCCAGGAAATGGTCAACACCGACTTTGTCGGCGCCGTCCATTGGCTGGCTGACCGCTATGGCCTGACCGTCCCGGAAACACGGCAGCATGGCGACCAGGCCGGCAGCGAAAAACGCCGCCAATGGCGGGAACAGGGCCTGAAACTCCTCCACGAAACCGCCGAATGGTTCCATCACCTGCTCCGGCAACCCGAGGCCGCCAAAGCCCGCGCCTACCTGCAAAGCCGCGAAATCGATGGCGACACCATCGAAAAATTCGGCCTGGGCTACTGCCTCGACTCCTGGGACGCACTCTGCCAATGGGCCGCCGCCCGCGGCTACCAGCCCGAACTGCTGCAGGCCACCGGACTGGTCGCCCAAAAGGACGGCGCCACCAGCTTCTATGACCGCTTCCGCGACCGCCTCGTCTTCCCCATCCATGACGAACTCAACCGCGTCGTCGGCTTCAGCGCCAGAATCCTCTCCCCCGACGCCAAGGCCGCCAAATATGTCAACAGCCCCGAATCGGACTTCTTCCAGAAAGGCGCCATCCTCTATGGACTCAACCACGCCCGCGCCAGCCTGAAGTCCCTCGGCCACGCCCTGGTCTGCGAAGGACAGCTTGACGTCATCGCCTGCCACCGCGCCGGACTGACCAACGCCGTCGCCGCCCAGGGAACGGCATTCACCGAAAACCACGCCCGCCTCCTCAAACGGTCCACCAACAATGTCGTCCTCGCCTTTGACGCCGACACGGCCGGCGACAAGGCCGCCCATCGGACAATCGCCATCCTGCACGAAACCGGCATCAGCGTCGCCGTCGTCAGCCTGCCCGCCGGCGAAGACCCGGACAGCATCTTCCGCCATGGCGGCGCCGAGGCCCTGCGCAGCATCATGGCAACCACCGAACCAGCCGTGCCATGGCTCCTGAGACGCGCCTGCGAGACCTACGACCTGGACCGCCCGGAGGGCAAAAGCCTGATCGTCGGCGACGTCCTGGCCGCCATCCGCCCCATTGCCGACCCGGTGGCGCGAACCGCACACTGCCAATGGCTGGCTGAACAGCTCCATCTGCCGGAAAATGTGCTCTTTGACGCACTCAACGCCCTCCAGGCCAGCTACGCCAAGCACGCCGAGCCGTCGCGTTTCCGGCCGGATACGAACGCGCCCGCACCGGCAGCAGCAGCCATGCCGCCAACCGCAGCCGGCGCCATGGCCGGCCCGCGGACCCTCCCGCGCCTGCCGGCCTTCACCATGCCCGAGGAAAACGAGAAAATCTGGCAGACCATCCTGGACCTGGTCCTGCACTTCGAAGACCTGGCCCTGCGCCTGGCCGATGACACGGAAACCACCCGGCTTCTGCCGGACACCCCGCTGGGCATGGCCATCGGCCGCGTCCTGGCCAGCGTCGACCAGAACGCCTGGGCCGACGCCCTGGACACGTTGTGCCATGACGACCTGATCCGCCATCCGACAATTGGCGCTGTCATCGCCAAATCCGCCTTCCCGTATCGGCCAAAACCCAAGGCGCCGGCGCCGGCGCCGGCCCGCCCTTTCGGCGTCAATGCCGCCGAGACGGAGGAGATGGACATCGTCACCGAAAAAACCACCCAGGCCTACGACGACTGCCGCCGAAGACTCCTCCAGGCCGAATTACTGAGGCTCAGCCAGGAAAAACGCCTCGCCCTGGAAACCGCGACCGGCGCCGAAGCCCAGCAGCTGATGCGCGAACTGACCGAGCTGAACCGCAGAAAACGCCTGCTGTAGACGTGCCGCCAAAAGGCGTTGATGACACACCCTGGCTGGGAGCCATTGGCTCGACACCCAACAGCCGTGTGTATCCGTGTCCATCTGTGTCCATCTGTGTCCATCTGTGGTTCAAGAGATGGTCATTTTCACACGGAAACCATGTAAAAAACAGGAAAACGCCTACTGCAGCCGTTCCCGCCAGAAGGCAAGCTGCCGCGCCACCTGCACGGGCGCCGTGCCGCCGAGGAGGTCGCGGGCAGCCACGCTGCGGGCTGCGTCAAACAGCTCCAGGCATTCGGCCGTCGCTGTGGGGATGCTCTCCTGCATCTGGGCCAAAGTGGCCTGGTCCAGCCCCACGCCACGGCTGGCGCAGGCGCCGACAAAGCGGCCGACCTGATGATGCGCATCCCGGAAAGGCACGCCGTGCCGGACCAGCCATTCCGCCAGGTCCGTGGCCATCAGCGCCGGGTCCGAAGCCGCCGATGCCATCCGCTCCGGCCGCGGCTTCAGCGTCGCCAGCATCGCCGTCATCGTCAGCAGCGTCAGCTTCACCGTGTCAATCGCGTCAAAAAGCCCCTCCTTGTCCTCCTGCAGGTCGCGGTTGTACGTCAACGGCAGGCCCTTCAACGTCGTCAGCAGGGCCAGCAGATGGCCATAGACACGGCCCGTCTTCCCGCGCGCCAACTCGGCCACGTCGGGATTCTTCTTCTGCGGCATCAGACTGGAGCCGGTCGTAAACGCATCCCCCAGTTCGATAAACGCAAATTCCTGGCTGAACCACAGCACGATGTCCTCGGCCAGGCGCGAGATGTGCATGGCGACCATGGCCAGGCAGCACAGAAATTCCACCAGGGCGTCACGGTCGCCGACGGCGTCCATGCTGTTGCGCAGGACCTCGTCAAAACCAAGTTCGGCGGCGACGGACTCGCGGTCCAGCGGCAAGGTGCTGCCGGCGATGGCGCCGGCCCCCAGGGGCAGCCGGTTGAGTCGGCGACGCCCGTCGGCTAGGCGTTCGCGGTCGCGCCCGAACATCTCGACATAGGCCAGCAGATGATGCGCAAACAGGACGGGCTGGGCGTGCTGCAAATGGGTGAACCCAGGCATGATGACCTCCGGCCAGTCCGACCCGAGGCCCACCAGGGCCCGCTGCAGCTTCAGAAGAAGGCCATCACAGGCGTCGGTTTCATGCCGCAGGTACAGGCGTTCATCCGTGGCGACCTGGTCGTTCCGGCTGCGGCCAGTGTGCAGGCGCGCGCCGGCCTGGCCGATTCGCTCGGTCAGCCGCGCCTCGATGTTCATGTGGATGTCCTCAAGCTCCTCGCGGAACTCGAAACGGCCGGCCTCGATGTCCGCCAGGATGCCGTCCAGCCCGGCGGCAATGGCCTCGGCGTCGGCCGGGGAAATGATGTTCTGCCGCGCGAGCATGCGGGCGTGCGCCTTGCTGCCCTGGATGTCAAAGGGGTACAGCCGGCGGTCATAGGAGATCGATTCGCTGAATCGGCTCACCAGCCCGTCGGTCGCTTCGGAAAACCTGCCGCTCCATAATGCCATAATCGCCATTCTCCTACGGGAAGCACGGTCGTTGGCCCGCGCGGTTCACGCTTCGGTCGTCAGACAGTCGATGATCTTGGCCGCCGCCGTCGTGATATGCGCCGGCGAAAAACCGGCCCGGACCAGCTCGTTGTAAAACGACTCGGCCAGCAGGCGCACGACCTTGGTCGGATTGTTGAGGGAATTGACGGTCAGCTGTTCGGCCATGTCCCGCTCGCCGGCGTCATCCCGGGCGGCCTCGTACATCTTCTGCGAGTTGATCGCAAAATGCTGGCGCAGGATGTCATAGACCTTGGAATTCTCAATGACCAGCGAGGCGAACGGCGCGATCAGGGAGAAAAGCTGCCGGCGGACCAGGTCATACGGCCGGTCGCCGCCGCCGCGCGCGCCGCCGGCGGCCAAAAGACCGACCCGGGTGCCCTTGACGCTGATCGGCATGACGATGATCGGAAAACGTATGGCCTCAATGCCGGAATCGACCCAGTTGATCTGATGCAGATTCAACAGCCGCCACAAGATGCTCCGCAGGCGCTCGGGAACCAACAGCTTGTGCCCCACGCGGATGTTCGGACCCTGAATGCCGACCGCCGAACGCACGATGAAATCCCGGTTCTCCTCGTCACGAAACAGAAACACCGCCTGCTCCGTGTCCATCAACTCGCAGGTCATCCGCGTGATGTGGTCCAGGCCTTCGTCCATCGATCGCGGAACCGTCAAGGCCTCCGACAACAATTGCAGAACACCGAGATTCTTTTCAAAGTCATGTCCGCTCATGGTCTTCCTGTCTGAATGGTGGGTTGTATGGATTGTCGCTGATGTCGTTGTTGCTGCTGCTGAGCCGCGGCCACGGCCGGAGCACGACGGCCAAGGGCGCGGTCTCCCTCTTCACCGCGGTGGACGGCCGCCGCCTTGCGCCCCGCCGACGATGCTGAACAGGGCGTCTTCCAGGGCCATGCGCGGCGAGGTCGACGACGACATGCATTGCCGCAGGGCGTCGCGCAGACGCCGTATCGCCTGAATCATCTCGGTCGGCGAATAGCGGCTGGCCTGCCCGGCGAGGATGGTCACCCGATAAGGATGGAAGCCGATGAAATCCATGCCGTCGGCCAGCAGGGCGTCCCGGGTCCCCGCATCCATATCCGTCAGGAAACGCTTCAATGCCTGCGGGTTGCCCAGGCGATGCTCGGCCATCACAACCCTGATCTGCAGCAGCTGCCGAAAAAAACCGGCGGCGCTGATCAGCATGGACCGGGCGCTGCGCTCCTCCTCCTTGGACTGGTCCAACAGCACATCCACCACCCGCAGCGCTTCGGCGAGGTCGCGTTTGCCGAGCATTTCCGACAAGGCCCAGGCCATCTCCTCGCCCTTGCCGACGCAGACCTGCTGCGCGTCCGCCAAAGTGACCGGCACTTCCGGCCCCCCGCAATAGCAGATCAGCTTGTCCAGCTCGCAGCCGATCCGGGAGGTATCCGTGCCCAGCACGTCGACGAGATAATCGCAGACATTGGCTTCCAGACGCATGCCCTTGTCAGCGGCGGCGTTGCGGATGCAGGCCGCCATGTCCTGCTGCCAGGTGCGGCTCTTGGGGTCAGGCCGGTTGAAGAAGCGCACCTGGCCGACGGCCTCGCACGCCTTGAACAGCGCCCGCCGCCGGTCCAGGTCGGGGCCGTCCATCAGCAGCGCAAGATCCTCAGGCAGGCCCTTGCGCAACAGCTCCGCCAGTTCCCGCATGGCCGCCGGCAAGGCCGCGGACGACTTCTTGTCGCCCTCACACCCGAAACCGCTGAAATGCTTCAGCCAGACGGTCTTGCGACCGCCCAGAAAAGGCGGCGTCAACAGCGACCGAATCAGCCCGCGCAGCAGCTCGGGGGTCGGCCCGGAATCGTCCTCCTGAAACACGTCCAGAACAAACGGATCGGGGTCGGGGCCGGCCAGCTCGCGCGCCAGCTTCTCGGCGTCTGCCCGGACTTGCGATTCGTCATTACCGCTGATCAGAAAAATATTCATGCCTGGCCTGGAAAACACGGGTGGTCGCTCAGTCTTGCGCGACCGGAATGTCTTGCGAAACAAACAAAAAACAGCCTGAGCCCCGACTGGAGCGGCCATCCGACAGGATGCCTTCCGCCGGCTCCAGGCGCCGCGCGAACCGAAGCAGGAAAACTGAACCGGCCCATACGCCTTTCCCAGTCGGCTTTTTTGTCAAAAACCTTTCGGCAGGTTATTGTATCGGTCGACGCCAGGATTGCCGACGGCGGCGACATAAGCCTACTATAACGTAACAACGCAAAAATGGAAAGGCGCTTCATGTCATTGCGCAACGTCCCATTAAGCTATTTTGCCGGCCTGGACGCGGTTCCCGAGCCGCTGCAGGGGAATTTCCTGGCGGAGTTTGCCGCCAACGGCGTCACCCACATCAGCCTCGGCGTGGCCTGGTGCCAGCAAATGCTGGCGACGCCGGCCATGGCCGACAAGCTGGTCAAGCGCCTGGCCGACTTCGGGCTGCAGCCGGGCGGCATGCACGGCCCTTGGGGTCCGGGCCATGACATCACGATCACGGACCTGGACCGTCGCCCCTACATGGTCGCCGAGCATCAGGCCCTGCTGAAACTGGCCGGCGACCTCGGCCTGAAGACCTACACCATCCATCCCCATGCCGGCTTCGACCCCACCCGCCGCAATGACGAACAGCTGCACCGCCTCGCCGTCGAAGCTCTGGAGCAGATGCTCCCCCACGCCGAGAAAAGCCGGGTCGTCATTGCCGTGGAGAACAACTTCACCCCGATTACGACCTCCGACCGCCTGCTCGCCATGATCAGGCCCTTCGCCTCGCCCTGGCTCGGACTGTGCTATGACGCCGGACACGCCCACATCCTGGAATCCGCCCCCGGAAAAACCTTTGCCGACATCGCCCCGATCAGCCACTGGGCCATGTACCCGCAGGAATTCCATGACGGGCAGCTGGAACAAATGGCGCCCGAGCTGGTCACATGTCATCTGCATGACAACGCCGGACTTACCGACAGCCACCTGACCCCGGGACTGGGCACCATCGACTGGCAACGCGTCATGGGAATCATCAGCCAGTGCCCAAGGCTGCTGGAAATGCACTGCGAAGTCAGCATCATTCCCAAGCAAGTCCCGGTCCGAACCGTCTGCGAGGTGTTCTCGACAGACTTTCTCGCCGGGAAAATTCCCCATCCAAAACCATTATGACCAGGAGGGATGTAACATGGCCAGCGTGAAACTCTACCACAAGCAAGGCGATGCCAAGGCCGTCCAAATCCAGGAACAGCTGGAAAAGAAATTCGGCTTCCTGCCGGAAGTGTTCCAGGCCATGGGCCGCAATGGCGACTTCCTCGCAGCCCTGCTGCAGCTGTCTGATGCCGCCGGCAAAGGCCTGGACCCGAAAACCCGGGAACTGATCGCCATCGCGGTCAGCGCCGTCAACGGCTGCGAATACTGCCTCAGCGCACACCGCACCATGGCCAAGGCCGCCGGGGTGACCGACGAGGAAATCACCGCCGCCATCGAAGTGGCTGCATCCATGAGCGCCTTCAATAACTTCAACAAGGGCATCGGCCTCAAAACCGACATCAAGTAATCTACCATGGAAAACCCAAGAAGGTCGCCAGGCCATCTTGGTCTGG
>CAYOUR010000006.1:33280-44429 GCA_964407145.1 uncultured Lentisphaeraceae bacterium
CTGGCGAGCTGAAAATGGAAAAACCCAGAGCTGGAAGCTCTGGCTACCTTGGCGACCCGAAGAAGGTAGCCAGACCATCTTGGTCTGGCGAGCTGAAAACGGAAGAGCCAGAGCTGGAAGCTCTGGCTACCTTGGCGAGCCGAAGAAGGTAGCCAGACCATCTTGGTCTGGAAACCGAAAATGGAAAAACCCAGAGCTGGAAGCTCTGGCTACCTTGGCGAGCCGAAGAAGGTAGCCGGACCATCTTGGTCTGGCTCTCCCCTTTTCGGCATCACATTGCCAGGATTTTATCCATATCGGTGCTGATGTTGGTCATGCGCGCTTCGGGCGTGTCGCCGGCGCCGGCCAGTTCGCCGGTCATGACATCGTCATAGCCGACCTGGCGGAAAGCGCGCATCACGGCCGCCCAGTCGATGGACGAGGCCAGCAACGAACACCAGGTCCGATCCTCAATCTTGAATCCCTTGACGTGGATTTTGCGGATGCGGCGACCCAGCGACACGATCCACTGCTCGGGATAGCCATAGGCCATGATGTTGCCGACGTCGAAGTAAGCGCCGACCCACGGGCTGCCAAAGTCGTCAAGGTACTGGTTGAACTCCAGCGGGCTAAGCAGGAATTTATTCCAGACATTCTCGATGCCGATGCCGACGTGGCGGGCGGCATAGGCCGGAATGAGCTTGGCGATTTCCGCGCTGGAGCGGTCCCAGGCCTCCTGGTACGAACAGACGCCGGGCTTGACTACGGCCGGCACCAGCAGAACCGTGTCCGCGCCCACGGCCGTCGCCGTCTCCAGGGATGCCATCATGCCTTCGACCGATTTGGCGCGCACGGCCGGGTCCGGATCCGACATCGGCGTGGCCCAGTGCGTCTTGTTCATCACGCTCGGAATCCTGACCCCGCTCGCCGACGCCGCCGACGCATAACGCTCGCCATCCGCCCTGCTGTCCAATGTCGGAATCTCCACATCGGAAAAGCCGAATCGCGCCGCCGACGCAAATTTGTCCTCGGGGGTCTCACCTGGCAGCATTGAGTAGTAGATGCCCTTGCGCATGTCGATCACACTCCGTTCCGTTAGGTCATGACACGTTTCCCTTCGGCCCGCACTTCGGGTCGCACGATTGCAGATGAATATAATCGCCCCCCAGCAAGAGACAAAGCCGATTTGCCGGTTTATAGTATTGTTTCGGCGTTTTCTGAAATTCCGGCGGCTCGGAGGTTACCACCACCGCCGCTACCGTTGCCGCTACCCCGCGCCTGTGACACAGCCCCAACACCTTTCCCAACTGCCATGAGCTACGCCCGACCCACCATCGCCAAAATTGCCGGCTACGTGCCTGGAGAACAACCCCAGGGCCAGCCGCTGATCAAACTCAACACCAACGAAAACCCCTATCCGCCTTCCGCCAAAGTCCTGGAGGCCGCCGGGAATTTTGACTTCTCCCGTCTGCGCCTGTACCCGGAGCCAAGCGCCCGCATCGTCCGCGAAGCCGCGGCGGCCTTGTATGGCTTTCCGGCCGAACAGATCATCTGCGGCAATGGCTCTGACGACCTGCTCACCATCGCCCTGCGCACCTTCGTCGACCAGGACCGGAAACTGGCCTTCACCGACCCCAGCTATTCCCTGTACCCCGTGCTCGCCGACCTCCAGGGAGCCGTCTGCCAGCCAGTCGCGCTGGACGAGGATTTCAACCTGCCCGGCAACGCCGCCGAACTGGCCGGAGACGCCCCCCTGTTCATCCTCGCCCGACCCAACGCGCCAACCGGAAACAACACCCCCAAGCACGGCGTCCGCGAACTCTGCCGCCAGTTCCCCGGCGTGGTCTGGATTGACGAAGCCTATGTCGACTTCAGCTCGGACAACTGCCTCGACCTGGTCCGCGACTTCCCCAACGTCGTCGTCTCCCGCACCCTGTCCAAAAGCTTTTCCCTGGCCGGCCTGCGCCTCGGCCTGGCGGTCGCCAGCCCCGGCCTGATCCAGGAAATGAACAAGGTCAAGGACTCGTACAACATCGACATGGTGACCCAGGCCATCGGCGCAGCCGCCCTGAACGACGCCGATGCCATGCGCGCCAATGCCGAGCGAATCATCACCACCCGCACCTGGCTGACCGCCGAACTCACCCGCCTCGGCGCCAAGGTCCTCCCTTCCGAGACCAACTTCGTCTTCGCCAAGCCCCGCCGACCGGCCGCCGACGTGTTCGCCGACCTGCGCGCCCGCGGCTTCCTGGTCCGGTATTTCAACCTGCCACGGGTCGACGAATACATCCGCATCACCATCGGACGCCAGCAGGACATGGAGGCCTTTGTCCAAGCCTTCGCCGATTGCGGCCGCTGAGCCCCTCCCCCTCCCAAACACTTCCCCCGAAAAGAGATTCCCGGCTCCGCCAACGCCGTTTCGCCGCCGTGGCGCTGCGCCCTGGGCGTCGGCTTCGTCGCCTTCCTGGCCGGACCGACAAAGATCTCTTGGCGGTTCACCACGCCAGCGCCACGGTCGCGCCGGCAGCGGCGGCGATGGCGCCCGACCCCGGCCGCCCCTCCGCCCCGGCCGCCTCCCGGAAGCCCATCACGCGGCCTCCCGACCAAAACCGCCCCGCCCGCGCACGACTTGCCCCTCCTCGTTCCAACCAGATGAAGGACAGCAGCATGGAAAAAACCCGCGGCCTGAAGCATTTTCTGCAGGCGTGCCATTATTCCGCCGACGGCCTGCGCTACGCCCTGGCCGAAGCCGCGTTCCGACAGGAACTGGTGCTCGGACTCATCGCCATCCCCCTCGCCTGGCTCCTGCCCTGGCCGACCACCACCGCCCTCATCCTGACCCTCGCCTGGCTGGGACTGCTCACCGTCGAAATCCTCAACACGGCCATCGAAGCCGCCGTCGACCTGGCCAGCCCCGAACGCCACCTCCTGGCCAAACAGGCCAAAGACCTGGCCAGCGCCGCCGTCACCCTCGCCATCATCGCCAATATCCTCGCCTGGACCATCGCTATTTGGCAAGGCCTGCAACGCACATTGTAGACAAAAATATTTTTCGATTATATATTATTCAAATTTATCCCCACTTCCTTCTTGCACGCAACGTCATTCTTGGGCGCCGCCGGGGACAGCACGGACAACACGGGGCAGGCATGCCAGACAACAAACCGATCCGCATCTACTACTTGGCCTCCGGCCGACTCGGCATTCCCATCCTGGACAGCCTGCGACAGGACCATCGACTGATCCTCACCGGCGTGGGCTCCCAGCCGGACAAGCCGGCCGGACGCCGCCAGCAGCACGTCCCCACCCCGCTGGCCGCGCATGGCGACAGCCTCGGCCTGGCCGTCGACCGCATCCCCTCCGTCAATACCACCGACTTCCTGGAGAAAATGCACCGCCTCCAAGTCGAAATGATCGTCGTCGCCTCCTTTGGCCAGCTGCTCAAGCCCGCCCTGCTGACGCTGCCGGCCTTCGGCTGCCTGAACGTCCACGCCTCGCTGCTGCCACGCTTCCGGGGCGCGTCGCCAGTCACCATGGCCATCCTCCATGGCGACCAAAAAACCGGCGTGTCCTTCATGGACATGGAGGCCGGCCTCGACACCGGCGGCATCTACCATCAGGCCAGCCTGCTCATCCGGCCGGATGAAAATGCCGAACAGCTCGAACAACGCCTCGGCGCCCTGGCCGCCGAACAGATCGGCAGCGTCATCTGGAACATCGCCCGCGCCGGCCTGACCCCGACCCCGCAGCCCGCCGAAGGCGTCTGCCTCGCCCGCAAAATCAAGAAACAGGCCGGCGCCATCAGCTGGAAAAACAGCGCCAGGCTGATCGAACGCATGGTGCGCGCCTACACGCCCTGGCCACGCGTCAGCGCCCTGGCGCCCATCGGCAAGGGCAACCTCAAACGACTGCAAGTCACCGAAGCAACGGCTCTCGACCTGACACCTGGCCAGAACACCAGCCCCGGCGAAATCCTCGCCCAAGGCCGGGACGGACTGCTCGTGGCCTGCGGCGAAGGACTCCTCGTGATTCGACGAGTCATCCCGGAAGGCCGAACGGAAATGCCCGTTGCTGACTTCCTCCGGGGGAACTTCCTTCCCCCGGGAACGCTTTTAAAGGATTATCCTGTTGGAGAAAAATGAGTTAATGAAGCAAATACTGATCAATGACGAAGACTTGCAGACCCGGGTGGCCATGGTCTGCGACGGCGTGCTCCAGGACTTCTACATGGAGCGCAAAGCCCGCGACCGGGTGGTCGGCTCCATCTACAAGGGCCGCATCAAAAACCTCGAGCCCTCCCTGCAAGCCGCGTTTGTCGACATCGGCTGCGGCAAAAACGCGTTCCTGCACTACTGGGACATGCTGCCCGCAACCCAGGACATGCTCGAAGGCAGCAGTGACGACGATGAAAACAACGGCGGCACGGCCGACAGCGCCAACCCCGAAGAACTGCACGCCCGAGCCCCAGGACGAAACGTCGCCCGCCAAAACCAAAACCGTCGCCCGGCCGGCGGCAGCAGCAGCAGCAGCGGCAACCCGCATCACAGCAAAAACCGGCCGACAACCGCCAACAAGCCCGGGACGGACAACGCCGCTCACAACGCCCAGCCGCCCCGCAACCCGCCACCCAAAGGCAAAAAGGGACTGCTCGACCGCGTCCGCGCCCTGCTCCTGGGCGGCGGCAAGCCCGAGACGCCACCACCGCCCGCCGCCCGGGCGCCCCGGAAAGAAGCGCCGCCACCAGAAAAATCCGCACCGGAAGAACGCCACCCCGGCCGCCATACACCACGGGGCCGACGCGGCGGCGGCAACTTCCGCCGCCAATCCAAGGACATGCCCGCCGTCGAGGAAATCCCCAACCTCTTCAAGGCCGACCAGGAAATCCTGGTGCAGGTGACCAAGGGACCGATCGGCACCAAGGGCTGCCGGGTCACCACCAATCTCAGCATCCCGGGGCGCTACCTCGTGCTGCTGCCCAACTCCAACCACATCGGCATCTCCAAGCGCGTTGAGCAGCGCGAGGAACGAGACCGCCTGCGCAAAATGATCCGCGGCCTGGAACTGCCGCCCAACATGGGCCTGATCTGCCGCACCGTCGGCGCCGGCCGCAAACTCGAACACTTCCAGCGCGACCTCGACCTGCTCCTCGACTACTGGCGCAAAGGCGAAGTCACGGCCCAAAAACGGGCACCAGTCTGCGTCTACCAGGAACCGGAACTCGGCGAACGCGCCCTCCGGGACTGCCTGACCGAAGACGTCGACGAAGTGATCATCGACTCCGAAGAAATGTACCAGCGCGCCTGCGAATTGATCACCCGCTACAACCTCCAGGAAAAAACCAAGGTCAGATTCTACCAGAACCCAACCCCGATCTTCGCCAAGTTCAACCTGCTTCAGCAGATCGAAGGCATCTTCAACCGCAAGGTGCCCCTGCCCAGCGGCGGCTACATCTGCATTGACGAAACGGAAGCCATGATCGCCATCGACGTCAACACCGGCAAAAGCCATACCGGCAAGGACCAGCCGGAAACCATCCTGGCCACCAACCTCGAGGCCGTCACCGAAATCGCCCGCCAGCTCCGACTCCGTAACATCGGCGGACTCGTCGTCCTCGACCTGATCGACATGCGCTCGAAAAAAGACCAGCAGACTGTCTTCAATGCCTTCAAAGAACTGCTCGAAGAAGACCGCGCCCGGACCAAAATCTTCCCCATCTCCCCGCTGGGGCTCCTGGAAATGACCCGCCAACGCGAAAACGAAAGCGTCGAAAGCGCCATGTTCGACAACTGCCCGTACTGCAAGGGCCGCGGGCTGGTCAAGTCGGCGATGAGCATGAGCGTCGAAATCCAGCGACGCCTGAACGAAGTCCTGGCCCGACGCAAAAACGGCCAGAAAGTCAAGGTCCTCGCCCACCCGAAAATCGTCGAACGCCTGAAAAACGAAGACCGCAAGCTGTTCGCCGCCCTGGAAAATGAATTCAAGGCCGCCTTCACCTACCAGCCGGACCCGTCTTTCCATATCGAAGACTTCAAACTGCGCGACGACCAATCCGGACAGGACATCTGAACCGGCTCGCCAAAACCACGGGCCGCGAAGCCAGGTCCCGCCCCAGCTCTGACCTCGCCTTCGCCGCAACGCGGCCAAAAGCCAGCTGCCTGGCCCCAGGCGCCGCCCCGGGGCAGACGGCTGAACCAATTCGCCGCCGCCGGATTGACCCGCGCCGCCGGGACCGGCAACCCCGCCCCGGCGCCGGCGCTGCCTTTTCCCTCTGGCGTGACCACGGTCACCCCAGAGGGCGCCACCACGCCCCAAACCATCCGACGGGCCCGGCGCCAGCCTGGACGCAACCCATCAACGGCGCCATCATGCCCTTCCCAGCACGACGCCCCGCGCAGATGGAGGCCCTTTGGTTACGCCGGCGCACCGCCAAACCTCTTCTGGCCACACACCCACATACCAGGCGAAACCGACACTCCAGCCAGGCAAAGCGGCACTCCTGAACAAACGCACCCGCCGCGCACACCAGCCTCTTGCGTTCACCCGGCGCGATTGAATCACAACCACGGAGGCGATGACCAGGCCAGACAACCGCCAACCCGGCAAGCACCGCGCTTCCCGACCGGCGGCCCAGCGACCTAAAGGAACCGACGGCCACGGCCCCCGCCCCACAGCCCGGAAAGCACCACGCCCACCATGCCACCCCCCTTTGTCCATCTCCACGTCCACACCGACTTCAGCCTCCTTGACGGCACGGCCAAATGCGCGGACATCGCCAAGGCCGCCAAGGAATTCGGCATGCCTGCCGTCGCCTGCACCGACCATGGCAACATGTGCGCCGCCATGGAATTCACCAAGGCCATGCAGGCCGAAGGCATCAAGCCCATCCTGGGCTGCGAATTCTACGTCGCCCCGACCAGCCGCCTGAAACAGGACAACAGCGAACAACACTACTCCGGCTTCCACCTCGTCTGCCTCGCCGAAACCTACCAGGGATACGTCAATCTCTGCCACCTGAACGAAGAAGCCTGGCTCCGCGGATTCTACTACAAACCGCGCGTCGACAAGGAAATCCTCAAACAATACGCCGGCGGCATCATCGCCCTCAGCGCCTGCCTCGGCGGCGAAATCGCCGCCAAATTCAAAATCAATGCCGATGCCGCCGCCGAAAAGGCCCTCGACGACTACCTCGATATCTTCGGCCCCGACCACTTCTTCCTCGAACTGCAGAACCACGGCCTGCCAGAAGACCAGATCGTCAACGAAAAACTCGTCGCCCTGGCCCGACGACGCAACGTCCCCCTCGTCGCCACCAACGACTCGCATTACCTGAAAAAAGAACACGCCGAAGCACACGACCTCTTCCTCTGCATCGGCACCCAGACCAACATCCTCGATGAAAACCGCTTCCGCTTCCCAGGCGGACCGGAATACTACTTCAAAAGCCCCGACGAAATGGCCCGGCTCTTCCCCGAACAGCCCGACGCCCTGGCCAACACCGTCGCCATCGCCGAACGCTGCAACGTCCACCTCCCCACCGTCGGCGAAGACAAGGCCAACCACTACCCCGAATACCCCCTGCCCGCCGACTTCAAAGGCTCCCGCGAAGAATACCTGCGCGACATCTGCGCCAAAGGCATGCAGGAACGCTACGACTTCAACCCCAACGCCCCGGAACTCGACGAGGACCAGACCGCCAAGGTCCAACGCATGGACTACGAACTCGGCGTCATCCGACAGACCGGCTTCACCAGCTACTTCCTCGTCGTCTGGGACTTCCTCGACTACGCCCGCCGCAACGGCATCCCCCTCGGACCTGGTCGCGGCAGCGGCGCCGGCAGCCTCGTGGCCTACCTGACCCATATCACCGACATCGACCCGCTCCGCTACAACCTCCTCTTCGAACGATTCCTCAACCCCGACCGCGTCAGCCCGCCCGACTTCGACATCGACCTGTGCGAACGCCGACGCGTCAAGGTCATCGAATACGTCCGCCAACGCTACGGCGCCCCCAACGTCGTCCAAATCGGAACCTTCGGCACCCTCAAGGCCAAAGCCGTCATCAAAGACGTCGCCCGAGCCTTGGGACGCACCTTCGAAGAGGGCAACCGGCTCTCCAAACTCATCCCGGCCGACCCGAAAATGACCCTGACCAAAGCCCTCGAGGAAAACGCCGAACTGAAGGACCTGCTCGCCCGCGAAGCCTGGGTCCAGGACATCTGGCGCTTCGCCACCGTCCTCGAAGGACTCAACCGCAACATGAGCATCCATGCCGCCGGCGTCATCATCGGCGACATGCCGGTCGCCAACGTCTGCCCCATCGCCAAAGGCGCCAGCGACGAGCCCATCACCCAGTTCCCCGCCGGACCGTGCGAAGAACTCGGACTGCTCAAAATGGACTTCCTCGGACTCCGAAACCTGACCATCATCCAGGACGCCCTCGACCTCATCCGCAAAAACCGCGGCCTCGACATGGCCTCCAGCGCCATCCCCGAAGGCGACCAGGCCGCCTACGACCTGCTCAACAAGGGCAACACCATCGGCGTGTTCCAGCTCGAATCCGGCGGCATGCAGGACCTCTGCCGACGCTTCGGCGTCAGCCGACTCGAAGACATCATCGCCCTCATCGCCCTCTATCGACCCGGACCGATGAACTTCCTCGACGAATTCATCAACCGCAAAATGGGACGCATCCAGGTGACCTACGACGTGCCCGAAATGGAGCCCATCCTGCGCGAAACCTACGGCATCATGCTCTACCAGGAACAGGTCATGCAGGTCGTCCAGGCCGTCGGCGGATTCTCCCTCGGACAGGCCGACATCATGCGACGCGCCATGGGCAAGAAAAAACCGGCCGAAATGGCCAAGATGCTCGCCGACTTCCAGGAAGGCTGCCGCAAACGCGGCCTGGAAGACACCACCATCCAGGCCATCTGGGACAAAATCCTCCTCTTCGCCGGCTACGGCTTCAACAAGTCCCACAGCGCCGCCTACGGCATGCTCTCCTACCGAACCGCCTACCTGAAGGCTAACTTCCCCACCGAATTCATGGCCGCCGTCCTCACCAGCGAACTGGGCAACGCCGAAAAAATGACGTTCTTCCTGCGCGAATGCCGGGCCATGAACATCACCATCCTGCCGCCGGACGTGAACGTCTGCGACGCGACCTTCTCGGTCGACGGCGCCAACATCCGCTTCGGACTGGCCGCCATCAAGGGCATCGGCACCGCCGCCGTCGCCGGCATCATCAAGGCCCGCGATGAAGGCGGACCTTTCCGCGACCTGCTCGACTTCTGCGAACGCGTCGATGGCAATTCCAAACGCCTCATGGAAAACCTGATCAAGGCCGGCGCCATGGACTGCTTCGACGCCCGCCGGTCGCAGCTCCTCGCCATCTGCGAAGACGCCCTCAACCGAGCCCAGGAAGCCCTGCAGGACCGCAAATCCGGCCAGGGCTCCCTCTTCGACCTGCTCCAGCCCGAAGACAAAAAACAAACCGAACTGACCCTGCCCGACATCCCCGAATGGCCCCTGCGCGAACTGCTCGCCTTCGAAAAGGAACTGCTGGGATTCTATGTGACCGGACACCCGATCGAAGAGTACCTGGACCTGGTCAATACCTACCAGTCCGACGACATCGCCGACCTGCCCGGCCTGACGTCCGGAACCATGGTCCGAGTCGGAGCCTACATCAATGGCGTCGACCCGAAAATCACCAAGAAGGACGGCAAGGCCTGGGCCATCCTCAACCTGGAAGGACGCGACGGCACCATCGAATGCCTGGTCTTCCCCAAGGAGTACGACAACATCCGCAGCCAGGACCCGGCCGCGCTGGCGGACAACCGCGTCGTCTTCGTGGAAGGCGAACTCAACCAGCGCGACCAGGACGAAGCCATGCGCCTGCAGGCCCGCGCCATCCTGAGCCCGGACCAGGCGACCGAGACCCTGACCCGCGAAGTCCATATCCGCCTCTACGAAGAGGAAGTCACCGGCGCGGCCCTGACTGCCATCCACCACGCCTGCCGGGAACACCCCGGCCCGGTGCCGCTTTCTCTGGGACTGGTCACGGCTGACGGCGACCTGGTCTTCTCCCGGAGCGAGAACATGGGCATCGCCTATTCACTGGAATTCCGCCGCAAGATCGCCCCCTACTGCCGTCCTGACGCGATCATCATCAAGGGCGACCACACCCGGCCCAAGCCCACCCCCCGACGCGGCGGCTGGCGACGGGGAGGCGCCGATGACTGACCACGCCCTCGCCAACTGGCGCCGGCCCCTGCCCCTGATCGGCGGCCAGGCCCTCCCCGGGCGCCTTTTGCCCGGGCCGATGGAAGGCATCAGCGAGGGATCCTTTCTGCGCGTCATGACCGACCGCGGCCTGGTTCAGGCCTGGCACACGCCCTTTCTGCGCATTTCCACCGGCGTCCCCCGCCGCTCCCGCCTGGCCGCCTGGCTCACGCCGTACCAGGCAACCGGCCTGCCGGTCATCGCCCAGATCATGGGCACCGACAGCGCCCGCCTGGCCGCCGCGGCCCGTCGCCTGCACGACCTGGGCGTCCTCTGCGTCGACCTGAACTGCGCCTGCCCCAGCCCGACCGTCATCGGCAACCAGGCTGGCGGCTATCGCCTCCGCGACCCGGACTGGATGGCCAGGACCCTCGACGCCATGCGCCAGGCCTGCGGCGCCCGCGCCATCAGCGTCAAAATCCGCTGCGGCTTTGAATCGCCGGCCGAACTGCCGGCCATCGCCACCGCCCTCCGCCACGCCGCCCCCGACCTGGTCTTCTGCCACTTCCGCACCGTCCGCGAAATGTACCGGCCGGTCGCCGATGGCCTGGAACGGCTGCGCCGGCTCCGCGACCTGCTCCCGGACACGCGCCTGTTCGGCTCCGGCGACCTGTTCACCGTCGAAGACGCGCTCCGCATGGGCGAAACCGCCGGCGTCGACGGCATCACCCCGGCCCGCGGCCTCATCCGCAATCCCGGCCTGATCCGCGAAATCGCTGCCGCCCTCGGCGGACCGCCTTTCACGCCCATGACCGAGGACGACAAGAAGGCCTTCCTGCACGACCTGAGCGAACTGTCCGGCCTGCCGGTCCGCAAACGCGGTTTTGTCATCCACGTCGCCCGCGCCATGGGCATCGACTTCTCCCTGACCGGCTGCTGCCGTAGG